>JANOBY010000265.1:0-11138 GCA_031411935.1 Planctomycetales bacterium
CAAGCAGCTCGCGCAGATGTCGGGCGTTCACAGCGAGTTCGCGCAGGCGTACGTGATCGCGCACGAGGTCGGCCACCACGTCCAGAACCTCCTGGGCGCGACCGACAAGGTCCACGGGGCGCGGGGCCGCGTGAGCGAGGCCGAGCAGAACCAGCTCTCGGTCATGCTCGAGCTCCAGGCCGACTTCTACGCCGGGCTCTGGGCGAATCACACCGACAAGAGGCGGCAGATCCTCGAACGCGGCGACGTGGAAGGCGCGCTCGCCGCCGCGCAGGCCATCGGCGACGACACCTTGCAGAAGCAGTCCCGGGGCGTGGTCGTGCCCGACTCCTTCACCCACGGGACCTCGGCCCAGCGCGTGAAGTGGTTCCGCCGGGGGCTCGAAAGCGGAGACATCAGCCAGGGCGACACCTTCAACGCCCGCAGCCTGTAAGCGACGGCGAGGAGGAAAGGCCCCCTCGCCATGAGCGTCGAGGGGGTCCTGTCCTGGCCGGGCCCAACGCCCCCTCACCCGGACGCGGCGCGTCCGCCCTCTCCCCCGAAAGGGGCGAGGGCAAGGCAACCGACTCCGGTGTCCTCTTCCGCCTCGCCGCCTCTGGAGGAGGGGAGAGAGCCAAGGGGCCCGATCCTCCGCCTCGCCCCCTTTGGGGGAGAGGCCGGCCGAAGGCCGGGTGAGGGGGCGTTGGGCCCGGTGGGATCCCGGGATCTCACCTTGCCAACCCCCTCAGCCGGCCCCGGCTTGTCTCGCCCTCTCCCGGCAAGAAGGAAAGGGCCAGACGATGCGACTCCTTCTTCCTCCGACCGCAGGTCAGGGCATGACCATCACGTCCAGCCGAGAGGCCCGGGCGGGCTCGCGGTAGACCTTCTGCATGGCCTTCTGGAAGTCTTTTTCCTTGGCCTTGTAGATGTCCACGAAGGTCTGCGGGTTGCGGTCCACCAGGGGGAACCAGCTGCTCTGGACCTGCACCATCATCTTGTGGCCCGGCCGGAACGTGTGATAGGTGTCGGGGATCAGGAACGGGACCTTCGTGGGCTCGTTGGGCGTGAAGGCCTCGGGCTTCTCGAAGCTGTTGCGGAACCGGCCCCGCATCACGTCCCCGCGCACCAGCTGCTGATATCCGCCCATGCGGATGCCCGTGGGGTTGGGCTCGGGGTCGGCGGAGTCGCCGGGATACACGTCGATGATCTTCACTACGAAGTCGCTATCGCTGCCCGACGTGGCGGCGAACAGCTCGACCTTGATCGGCCCGGCCAGCGTGAGGTCCTCCTCCAGCGTGTCGGTCACGTACGTGAGCACGTCGGGACGCATCGAGGCGAACCGCTGGTCCTCGACCATGAACTCGCGCGGGTAGTCGGGCGAGACCGTGGTCGTGTAGGGGACCGGGTGCGCGGGGTCGCTCGGGTACTCGTCGTATCCGCCGTCTTCGGGCTTGCTCGGCGGCTCGAAGGCGAGCTTGTTCCCTTCGCGGAAGAAGATGGTTTTGGGCTTGGCCTCCCTGGGGGGCCAGGCGTCGTGGCGGTGCCACTCGTTCTTGCCGGTCTCGAAGGTCCAGGCCTTGGTGGGCTTCCAGCCGGGCTTGCCCTTGAGGTGGAACTCGAAGAACGGGAACTCGATCTCCTCGCGGTAGAACACGCCGGTCTTGGAGGCGAACTTCACGGCGGCCAGCGAGTCGCCGTCGCCCCGGCTCCAGGCCCCGTGGGTCCACGGGCCCATGATCAGCACGTTCTCGGACTTGGGGCCGTTGGCCTCGATGGACTCGTAGGTCTTCAAGGGTCCGTACAGGTCCTCGGCGTCGAACCATCCGCCGACGGTCATCACGGCGGGCTTCGTGTTCTTGAGGTGCTTCCAGAGGGCGCGCTTCTGCCAGTACTCGTCGTAGTTGGGGTGGTCCATCTCCTCGTTCCAGAAGGCGCGATCCCCCTTGAAATAGACCTCGTTGGCGCGTGACAGCGGGCCGAGCTTCAGGAAGAAGTCGTAGGCGTCGGGCGTCCCGTGGTCGAAGCGCGACCCGCCCTGGAGCTTGGGCACGGGCCGGGGGACGCCGAACACGGCGTCGAAGTTGAAGGTCTGGTGCAGGAAGAACGCGCCGTTATGGTGCACGTCGTCGCCCATGAACCAGTCCACCAGGGGCGCCTGGGGCGAGGCCGCCTTGTGGCCGGGGTGCGAGTCGATCGAGCTGGCCGCCGCGTAGAAGCCGGGGTACGAGATGCCCCAGGTTCCGGCCTTGCCGTTGTTGTTGGGGACGTTCTTGATGAGCCAGTCGATGGTGTCGTAGGTGTCGCTGCTCTCGTCGATGTCCTTCGGGCCGCTCTTCTTCGGGAGGTGCGGGCGGATGTCCACGAACTCCCCTTCCGAGAGGTTCCGCCCGCGCACGTCCTGGTAGACCACGATGTAACCGGCCTTGCCGAACAGGGGCGAGGGGCCGAGGTTGTCGCGGTACTTGTCGATGCCGTAGGGGGCCACGCTGTAGGGCGTGCGCTGCATGATGAAGGGGTAGGGCTGCGACTTGTCCTTGGGCACATACACCGAGGTGAACAGCTTCACGCCGTCCCGCATGGGGATGCGATGCTCGTACTTGGTGTAGTTGGCCCGGACGTAGTCCACCCCCTGGGCAAGGGCCAGGCCGGGCCAGGCCAGGACCAGCGTGACCAGGGCAAGAACGGGGCGAGGTCGCGTCATGAGGTGCAATTCCGGCGCGGGGTGAGCGACATGAGCCAGGAGGGAGAGGCCCCTCAGGATTCCCCTTCTGCCCGGCCGGGTCAAGGGGCTAACCCTGGGAAGGCGTTTCATGCAGAGCACGCGGAGAGACGGAATTGCGGGTGCCATGCTCACGAAGCGTGAGCATGAACCCTGGTCGCACGATCGGGCCGAAGGCATGCTTACGAGGCGTGAGCACGGCATCCGCATTTCCTTCATCCGCGATCTTCCTCTTCTCTGCGCGTACTGCGGGCCCTCTGCGTGGAACCTCCCCCCTTGACCCCGGAAGGGCCAGGCCTGACAACGGAACAAAGTCTGCACCTTTGTCCCGAGCAGGTCCCGCCATGATGTCGCTTCGAGCCTGGCTTTGCATCGCGATCCTCGTTTCCGGCGGGTCGATTCACGCCGCCGAGCCCGCCTTCCGCGCGGGGTTTGGCGAGGTGGACATCACCCCGCCGAAGGGCACGCCCCGCCAGGGGTGGAACTCCAAGCTCGTGGGCGACGGGGCGATCGACCCGCTGTTCGCCCGCGCGGCCGTCTTCGCCTCGGGCGACTCGCCGCCCGTGGCCCTGATCGGGCTCGACGTGGCCCTGATCAGCGCCGCCGACACGCTCGCGATCCGCACGAAGATCGAGCAGACGCACGGCCTGAAAGGCGACCGCGTGATGGTCGCGGCCACGCACAACCACTCCGGGCCTGCGATGATCGACGAGGCCCTGCCCCGCGACGAACGCTACATCCGATCGATGATCGACGCCTGCGCCGAGGCCGTCGGACGCGCCCTCAAGGCCAGCGAAGACGCCGAGATGGCCGCGGGCACGGCGTTCGAATTCGACGTGGCCACCAATCGCCGCATCCGCATGCGTGACGGCACCTCCCGGACGCACGGCCGTTTCGACGACCCCGCGGCGCTCGGGTTCGAAGGGCCGATCGACCCCGAGGTGGGCGTGCTCGCCTTCCGCAACCGCGACGGCCGCATCCTGGGCGTGGTGGTCAACTTCGCCTGCCATCCCACGCACCACGGCGGCGATTCGATCTTCAGCGCGGGCTATCCGGGCGCGGTCGCGAAGGAGCTGAAGGACAAGGGGATCCCGGTCACGCTTTTCCTTCAGGGCGCCGCCGGGAACATCGCCTACGACGAGCCCCGGGGAGGCCCCACCAAGACGATGGAGGTCATGGGCAAGATGCTCGCCGACGACGCCATGAAGGCGCTGGGCGGGGCGAAATGGGCCACGCCCGCGACCGTCTCGGTGGCCTCGAAGACCCTCAAGATCCCCTACCGGGCCGTGACCGAGGCCGACATCCAGGGCACCCGGCCGGGCACCCAGCGCTTCGGCGAGGCGGGCTATTACGACCGCAAGATCCCCCCTCTGGTGGCCATGATCCGCGAGAAGAAGGAGGCCGAGGCCGAGGTGCAGGTCATCCGCCTGGGGGACGTGGCGCTGGCGTCTCAGCCCTCGGAGTCGTTCGTCGAGCTCGGCCTGAGGATCAAGGAGGCCACCTGGCCCACGCGAACCTTCGTGGTCGGGTACGCCATCGGGATGCTCGGCTACCTGCCGCATGAGGAGGCCTTCGCACGCGGCGGTTACGAATGCACCTTCGGGCCGCCAAGCGCGATGGCCCCCGAGGCCGGACGCCTCCTGGCCGACGCGGTGATCGGGCTCATCAAGGGGAAGTGAAGGCGAGCGACAGCCACGCTCAATTGCGAGGGCGGCGGATCCAGGAGGCGACGGTCAGCACCAGGATCAACACGCTCGTGAGGATCACCATGGCCACAAACTGGAACCGAGTCGCCCAGTCTGCGACCGACAACTCCCGGAAAAGCCACGCCAACGCCGCGATGCCAAGCATGATCGTCCCGAGATTCAACCGGAAGCCCCGGGGCTTGATCGGGGCCCGTCCGTCTGGTCCTGGAGCCATCGTCGGTGGGCCTCCCGCTTGCGGTCCCGGAGCCAGTCGGCGATCAGGAAGGGGGAGATCAGCAGGGCGAAGATCGCGCCCACGATGAGGAGGACCCCGCAGACCACCTCGACCGGCCCGCGATGGAACTCGTCGAGCCTGAGGTACCACCTCAGGCAGCCGGAGATCGCGGCCGCCCAGGCGACCAGCAGGAACATCGAGGGCAGGCTCCGCGGCATGATCCCCCCTCCGATCAGGCCGAGCGGGCCACGGGCGGAATGCCCATCGCGGGCGATCGCTCGGGCGCGAGCGCGGCCTTCGTCCGTCGCGCCTTGGGCGTCGATTTGGGCGGCGAGGACTTGGTTGCGGCCCCCGCCAGAAGCAGGGCCACGACGGCGCCCGCGGCCCAGATCGACGCCTTCACCCACGGGGCGAGCGGGGCGGCCGGGGTCTCCTGGAGGTAGGCGGAGAAGGGCTTGCTCGGGGCCCGGACCGGGGCGTTCGCCGGGGCGTCGGTCTCGTACAGGAGCTGCTTGCGGTCCTTGATCGACTGGTCCTGCTCGCGGGGATCCATCGCGATGCTCCTTCCCGTGGAAGTCTCGGGCCCGGGGCTCATAGCGTCGCGGTAAACGTCCAGTCCCAGCTCGGGGGGTGGTCTGCAAACTCTTCGCCGAAGGTCAGGTGGTCGTCCCACGGGTAGAGCACGCGGTCGAGCCCCACGCGGGCGAACCCCGCGCGCTTCAGGCGGTACTCGATCTCGAAGGGCTGCCAGAATTTCTGCCGGAGCCCCTGGAACTGGAACCGGCCGAAGCCGAATTCATAATAGCGATGCTCGCCATGGAACGCGGCGGCCCGCTCGGCCTCCTCGGGCTCGAGCCCCCGGTCCAGCTCGCGGTCCAGCAGCAGCATCGAATGATAATGGATGGCGTCGATCGAGGGCACCACACCGAAGAACGTGCCCCCCGGCCTGAGCGACTCGCGGATCGCCCTGAGGGTTCGGTCGATCACGCGGACGTCGGGCATGACCAGCGAGTTGATGGCCACCGCCGCGTCGAACCGGCCCTTCAGGTCGTCGAGCTGGTCCATGGTCCGGTTGTGGAAGGCTACGCGGTCGGCCAGCACGCCCAGGCGCTCGCGGGCCTCGCGGATCATGCCGGGGGCGAAGTCCAGGGCGTGGACCTCGGCGAAGGTCTCCACGAGCAGGGGCAGGAGCGGGCCGGTCCCGCACCCCAGGTCGATCACCGACTTCCGGTGCGCCTCGGGCAGGTTCGCCAGGGCGACCGGCACGGGGTTCTCCACGCCGGGCCGGAACGGGTCGAGGAAGACCTCGTCGTACCGGGAGGCGTGCCGGCTCCAGTATCGGCCCTGGGCCTTGGTCTCGTCCGACGGCGTGCTCGGGAGCTGGGGCGATCGCGACATGCTGGGGCGTGCTTCTTGGTCTTGCGGAGAGGAACCGGGCCGGGCCCGATCGCGGAGGATCAGGGGGCCAGCGGGGGGATCCCGGACTTGGGGTTGGGCACGAAGCGGACCACGTCGATCGACAGCCCCTTGCTGCTGCCCACCACGTCCCGACGATACCGCCTGGGGAAGCCTAGCTCGCGGTCGGGCGTGAATTTCAGGAGGACCGAGGTCCCCTTCGGTTTCCCGAACGGCTCGTCGCCCAGGAGCTGGGCGCGCTCCTCTTCGAGGATCTTGAACAGGCCGTCGACGCCATAGTAGCTGGGGTCGGCGGCGCGGGCCTCGACCTCGCGGATGCGGTTCTCCCGGCGGTCGTCCAGGAACTGGCGGACGGACTTCACCTCGCCCCCGCGGACGTAGGCCAGGTAATGGCTCTCGCGCTCGCCGCCGGTGGTCCATTCCAGGTCGTAGTCGCGCACCTTCGAGGCGTTCCAGACGCGTCGGGCGTTGGCCAGCGATCGGGCGGTCACGTCCTCGCCCCCGTCACACCCGGCCAGGCCGGTCGCCGCAAGGATTCCCAGGCAGATCAAGGCTCGTCGGCACATCATAAAGGGACCGGGTCGGGGCGTCGGGGCGGGAACCCCTCCGTTGTCGGGTTTGATCGCCCGCGGGTCAAGAGCCCGGGGAGGAATCGCAGAGTTTCACGCTGACACGCGGAGGGGACGCGGGGGACACGGCGAGGGGAAAGAGCTTTTCCAGATTCTCTACTCCGGTGTTCTCCGCGACCTCGGCGTCCCCTCTGCGCGAAACGTCTGGAGGCTTCTCAAACGTCCTCGATCTTGAACTCCCGGAAGTTGCTGAGCACCACGGTCGACCCGGTGGAGCTTCCGTTGCTGGCCAGGGTGATGGAAAGGGAGTGGCCGAAGAAGCCGTCGTAGATCAGCCCGCCCTGGCTGATGGCCACCGATCGCGTGGTGGTCCCCGCCGAGAGCCCGTCCATCACGAACGCGAGGTCGCCGGCGATGGTCACGATCAGCTGGTCGCCGTCGCCGGGGGAGGTGAACTGGACGTCGAAGGTCAGGCCGTCCACGTTGAACTCGGGGTAGATCGTCCCGTCGTACACGGCCGACGTCCCGGTCTCGCTCAGGGTGATCGTGCTGCCGGTGAAGGTCACGTTGCCCAGGGTGCTCGACTCCTCGTAGCTCAGCGTCTTGTACCTTGGGGCCTGGGTGAGCGTGGCGATCTGCTGGGAGACCCCCAGCGCGTATTGAGGCTGGGTGGACGCCGTCCACGTCTGCGACCACTCCGACGCCAGCCCCGGCGCGGTCGAGGGGTTGATCAGCGGCGACCAGCCCAGGGCCACGGGCGGGGTCTGGTTGCCCGTGGTGCTCGCGCCCGCGTACCAGTAATTGCCGTACGAGTGCTTGTCGCCGGGATCGTCCAGGTCGTAGAGGACCGAGGGGGCGAGCGTCACGTCCACCATCGCACTCAGGCCCGGGAAGCCCGCGAACGCCTCGCCGAATTCGGAGATGTAGTTATCGACGAACGTCCCGCCCGACCCCGGCGTGCGCGTGGGGTTGACCCCGGGCAGGTAGTACCAGAGGAGGTTGGAGGCGTTGCCCTCGTCGGTCAGGTCGTCGTCGGGCGAGTCGAAGGTCGTGAGGTGCTGCACGCCCTGCCCCACGCGGGTCAGCTCGGCGGCGGCCACGGTGGCGACCTTGGTCCCGTGGCTGTGCCCGAGCAGGTGGACTTGTCCTCCGCTGGCCGCGAAGTTCGGGGCCAGCGCGTCCTCGATCGCGCCCGCGAGCCTCAGGCCGTTGACCTGCGTTTTGGCCTCCGACTCGTAGGCGTCCAGGAGCTTCGTGAACCCGCCGTCGGTCGCCGAGTCGTCCACCCAGCTGAAGGCCAGCACCACGGCCTTGGGGTCGTACGCGGTGATCGCCTGGGCCAGCCCGTTCGGGGAAATGACCGTGTCGTCGGCCGAGGCCCCCTGGTACAGCCACGGGGAATAGGGGTCCATCGAGCCGACCACGCTCCCCTTCAATTGCCACCAGTCGATCGGGTCGCCGGGTGTGGAGTTGGCGGCCACGATCGCGCGATATCCGGGCGCCCAGCCGTGGACGATCACATAAAGATGGGTGCCGTTCTGGCCCGTGAGCGTGGACCCGACCGACCCCGCGCCCACGGGCACGAAGGCCGTGCCGTTGAAGTAGCCGAGGCGCGAGAGGTTGGGCACGTTGGTGTCGCCCAGGAGGGTTGCGGGCGAGGGGGCCGCCGTGACCTGGGTCGCATACTCGGCACTTCCGGCCACGCGCGCCCGGAAGGTCGAGAGGTCGCGGCCGGACCTCAGGAGCTTCGCGCCTCGGGCAAGCTCGTCGGCGGAGGGCGGTCGTTCGAGCAGCCCGCCCACGGTCTGCGAGACCTCGCGGTCGAGGAACTCCTTCGAGCGCAGGAACTGGCGGGCCACGGCGCGGGCCGGGGTGCCGCGATCGAGCTTCGTCGTGAACGAGGACAGGCCCGGCGCGTCGGGCCGACGGCCCAGCAGGTCGCGATACAGCGCGGTCACGACCCCCGCGTTCGTCCCGCCCGCCTTGGTCCGGTAGGTCGATGACGCGACGAACCCGGCGATCAGGTCGCGCTCGGTCGCACCCACGCGCAGCGCGTTCAGACCGGCCCGCAGCGTACGTCCGTCGGCGTCCTGATCCAGGTATCGCTGGGAGAGGCGGCCGACGAGCCCCACGCGGTACTCGTCGGAGCGGAAGACCCGGGCCGCCGACTGGGCGGGCGAGGCCCCGGCGTCGACCAGTCGGCTGATTTCCTGGGGAGTGGGGGATCGCCCCAGCGCGTCCCGATAGAGCGAGGTCACATACGAGGAATCGACCCCGCGGATCGAGACGATCCCGGAGCTGAGCAGGGTCCGCGCCTCCATCGCTTCGACCTGAAGGACGCAGCGCCTCGCGCGCGACACCCGCGTTGTGCCCGTTTCCATCGTTGCCTCACCCTCGGACGGATCATGGATCTCCCGGACGCCCGGGGACAGACACACATGATCGCGTCAGGAAGCGATGATTGCAAGCGACGGGTTTCGGGCGGATGGCGCGGAGACGGAGGGCCGGACGCGACCGGCCCCGGGCCCTTCCCCTCGGCGGGGCTCGCTTACAGGGCCAGGTCGTGGCGGATGCGGGCGAGGATGATCTGTTCGAGCTTGTGGTCCCGGCCGCGGGGGATCCAGGCGAGCGTCATGGGCACGGGGCCGACGACCTCGCGGGTGCGGTTGATCGGGAACACGTTGTTGAAGACCGCGCGGCCGCCGTTCTGGCGGTCGGGCTTGGCGAGGTCTTCGAGCTCCTTGTAGACCTCGAGCTTCACCGCAAACCCGCCGGTGGGGGCGGGCTTGATCGTGACCTGGCTGAACCGGCGGATGGTCTGCAGGGTCGATTCCATCCGCTCGTCGAACCCGACCGAGTCGCCCGCCCAGGGCTCGAACAGCGTGGAGCCGACCTTGGGGTCGGTCACGATGGTGCCCGAGAGCCGGTTCTCGCTGGCGAGCTCGAAATACTCGTCGAGCACGCGGATCGTGCTCCGCCAGACCAGCTCGAAGTCGCCCGAGGGGACGATGAGCGGGTTGTCCGAGACCGTCTCGCGGAGCTGGCGATGGCCGAGCGGAGACACGGCCTCGGGCATCGAGGCGCACCCGCACCAGCACGTGGCCAGCAGGGTCGCCAGTCCGGCCACGATCTTCTTGATCCCCATGACGCTGCCTCGCCCGAATAAAGAGAAGACGCAACCGGGTCGGGCGAAGAGGCGAACAGCGAGATGAGGGCGCAAACACCGGACCAGCGCATCGTGATCGGCGCGGGCATCATACGGATTCGCCAGAACGGGGCAAGGCCGATCTCCCGAACCCACGGGGCAGGCCTCCCTGACCGCCAGAGACCCAGGCATTTTGCAGGCAGGTCGCCAGGGACGCCCGCCCTGAAGACCCCAAGTGGACGACCAACGACACCGCCTCGCCCCCCTCGGCGAAGAGACCGGCCGAAGGCCGGGTGAGGGGGCGTCGGGCCGGGCAGGAAATGAGGCTCGCGCAAGCCGAACCCCCTCACCCGGCCGCTTCGCGTCCGCCCTCTCCCCGAAGGGGCGAGGGCAAGGGCGGTGACTTCCCCGGTGGAGGTCGCGCGTTCCGGCAGACCTTGCCTCAATACCCGGCGCGTTCATATTCCAGAGACGCCGCAATGCTCCTCGCCGAGGCCCGATCCCAGACCAGGGCCTGCGCCTCCCAGGTCTCCTCGGCCCGATCATCCACCACGTACGGGCAGACCTTGAGCATCTGCGAGAGCTCGCTGTCGTCGTCGAACGGGATCCCCCGGGACACCTGCACGCGGCATCGTGCGGCCTGGCCCTTCATGAAATCCGACTCAGCCTTGCAGAGCGAGGAAAAGGCCGCGGGCGTGAACGTCGGCCCGTAGGTCCGGGTTCGATAGATCCAGACCGCAAGACGCCCGAACGCAAACACCAGTGCGAAAAGGGCGACCACGATCATCAAGTTGCGGATCGTCGGGCGGGGCATCGCCAGAACGGGCGGGTCCTCGTTTTGCGGGCTCATCACGGCCTCGCGTCCGTCTCCTCATGTGGGGTGCTCACCACCTGCCCGCGTTCGTCGATCAGGTTGAGGTAGAAGACCTTGACGTTGGCGGGCAGCGCCGCCGAGACGGTTTTCGCGTCCGCATCGACGGTCGCCGGGGCCGCTTCCCACTTGCGTTCGGGCCAGGGGCCGGTGTCGGTGGTGAAGAGGAGCTCGGCCTTCGCGATGGGCGTGGCGGCCTGGTACTTCGCGGCGATCCGGTCGTCCTTGCGTTCCGGAGGGCCGACCTTCGCCAGCGGCTTTCCGCCTTCGACGATTGCGTTCGCGAAGGTCAGGATCTCCTCGGGATTCTCGCCCGCCCCTCCGTGGCCGTGGGGCATCCGCAGGCGGATGCAGAGGGTGTTTTGGCCTCCCGCGAGCCGGTAAGACTTCTGGAGCGAGTCCAGCGGATAGGCGAAGTCGTTCGTGCCCGTGACCCAGAGCTTGGGCATCTTGCCTTTCTTGAGGTAGACCGAGGGGTCCCACATCGAGAGCCACTTCTTGCCCTTCTCGCCCATGTTC
>JANOBY010000266.1:0-1848 GCA_031411935.1 Planctomycetales bacterium
GCCGAAGAGCCCGCCCGGGCCGCGCCGGAGGCCGCCGCAACGGCGGACGCCCATGGCGCGATGGAGGGCGGCATGGCCGCGGCTGCGCCCGGCGACTCTGTCGCCACCCAAGGCTACAAGGCTTCAATGAACACCATGATGGAGGCGATGCCGGCCTTCACCGGAGACGCGGACATCGACTTCATGAAGCAGATGCGGGGTCACCACATCGCCGCCATTGCGATGGCCCGCGTCGAACTCGCGCAAGGCAAGGACGCCCAAGCCCGGAATCTGGCTCAGGAGGTGATCACGGCGCAGGAGCGCGAAATCGCCCTGATCGACGCCTGGCTCACCCAGAAGGGAGCGGCTGCGACTCCCGCCGCCTGACCGCGAGATCAGCGCGCAGCGTGCGAGGACCAATGGATGTGCGTGATCCGCCATCCGTCGGCCTCGTGGCGCAAAACCATGGTCTCGGCCGAGAGACTGTCGATCGGGCGGCCGTTGAACTCGCCTGTTGTGCGGCTTTCGCTCGCGACCCACGCGCTGTCGGCGCCCGCTCGCGCTGTGCGGCGGGACATGACGCTGGGCACGGCCGCCGAGAAGGCGGCGTCGGCGGCCAGGTGGTGTTCGGCGTACTCGGCCTTCGATCGTTCAGCCCCGCCCCCCTCAAAGATCAGGACGTCGTCGGCCAGGAAGGTCAGTGCAGCTTCCGTATCCCCCTGTTCAAGGGCGGTATGAAAGGCGTCGACGACACGCGCCGCCGTGATCGCTTCCGCCTGGAATTGGTCGATCGAGGTCGCGGCGGTCTGGGCCGATTGTTGAGCGACCGCGGGCCCGGCCATGGCGATTGAAACAGCTCCTGCGAGGACGAGAAGAGCTTTGGCCGTCGACATGCGGGTAATCCGAACCGGGTGCTGGTCGTGACACCTTGCAACGCCGTCGCCAGCGAAGGCAAATGTGTCCGCTTCGGCTCCCGCCACACTTGGAAGCGGAGCCGGACCAGGAAAGGTGTTTGTCGCGGCGTTGGGTCTTGGCCTGGACCGACTCTGACCTGACCAAGGGCTCCTCGCACAGGTTGATCCGCGAACTGCCGACGTCCCTCTTCAGGCTGCGTATCGGCGTATCCTCGGTTAATCTAACTCTTGTGGATGGATCGTTGGTTGTCGGTCTAGGTCGTTGGGGAATCAGGCAAGACGTGGTGCCTGTGCTCGTTGCCCGCGGCGCGATCGGGCAGTCGATGAATGCTCACCTCGCGCTAAATGGCTCATGCGAGCGCGGGAGCAAACGACGCTCAGAGGTGGCCCAAGGGATCCTGTGCCCTATGCGGCAAGGCGGTCCGGGTTTACCCTCAGGGTAACGACCAGTCCCTCGGCGATCCAGTCATAGTGGATTTCACCCCGCAGGTGGCCGGTCACGCTTCGCTCCAGAAGTTTGGTGCCGTAGCCGGGGACTCCCGAAGGCGTACTGACTTTTGGCCCGCCGCTCTCGGTCCAGACGATGGTGACCGCTTCATCATGCGCTGAACACGAGACGTCCAGCGTCCCCGTATCCACCGACAGCGCGCCATACTTGAGGGAGTTTGTCGCAAGTTCGTGGACGACCAGGGCCAGGATGGTCGTCGCTGCATCGCCTACGCGCATACGCGGAACGGAGACCCGAATGCGGCCGCTGAAAGCGCCGAGGTCGTCGTACGGCGCGAGCAGCACGGTCAACAGGTCGCCGAGCAGAACCGAAGCCGCTTCGGATTGACCGGGCACCGGTCTGGCAAGGTCGTGGGCGCGACCCAGCGCCGTGAGCCGAAGGGTCAGTTCTCGCGCCATGTCGTTCGTCGTCGTCGTGGAGCGCGAAGTGATCGCGGTGAGGCCCGCC
>JANOBY010000267.1:0-1548 GCA_031411935.1 Planctomycetales bacterium
GTCGTAGAGCGGGCGGGCGTCCAGGTACGGCAGGACGAGCACCCGCCAGCTATACAGGGGGCGGCCCGCCGCGTCGCGAACCACGGCCGGAGGGAGGCCGCCTTCGGCCAGGGCGTAGTTCGCCAGGGCCAGATGGACCTGCCTCATGTTGCTCATGAACAGCATGTTCGGGCGAGCACCCTGCGCCACCCGCATGCCATAGGCCATGAAGAGCAAAATGGAAACCAGGAAGCCCAGGCAGAACCCGATCCCAGCGCACCACCCGGCGCCGGACGAGTCGCCAGGGAGCGTCCCTCCGATCAGGCCGAGGATCAGCGCCAGCGGGGCCGTGACGACCACGCAGGCGACCAGCACCGGGCCCGGCTCGTCATATCGCAGGGCGATCAGGGCCATGGCGATCGACGCCAGGGCCAGGAACAGGCTGGCCTCGGCACACACGCGGCGGAATCGCGACAGGGCGTTCATGACGAAGGGGACTTCCTGCGAAGGCGTCGGCATCGACTTCCCGGGTGCGGCCCCTCGATGGTAGCCGATCGGGACAGCCGAGGGGGCGATCCTCCGCGAAAAACCAGGCCCGTCATCGCGGGATCGTGACGGGCTCGCCCCCGTTGCGCGAGGCGAAGGCGCGAATCCCGTCCGGGCCGATCGACCGGGGGACAGACCTTGCACCACTGTCCGCGAAGACGACGTTGAAGTGCGTGGGAGGGGAAGAGGGCTCCGCGAACCACGAGGGGGCATGCGTGAAGCCACCGCCCAGGGGCGGGAGCGTCTGGCCGGGCCCGATGCCGATCTCGGAGGGGGAGGTCCACGGGACGCTCCGCTCGGTCTCAACCAGCAGGAGCGTGGTGTCGAGGCCGTCGGGGAAATTGGACGTGCCGTCGGAGTTGAGCAGGGGCTGGCCCTCGCCCTCGAACGCGGTGCCCGGCCCCGAGACCACCTCGATCGCGGTCTTGCCTTCGCCCGACGAGGGGTCGCCGCGCCTCCCGAAGATCCGGGGCATCCTGGCCACGAACGCGCGATTGTGCGGGCTGTCCCAGGGCTCGTCCCGATGAAACTCCTCGAGCAGAGGCCCGGCATCCACGTACGGCAGGACCAGCAACCGCCAGCTATAGAGGGGAGAGGGGCCGGCCCTGGGAATCACGGACCACCGCGGGGGGCAGTCGCCCGTTGTCTGTCTCGTACTGGAGGAGGGCCAGGCCAATCTGCCTCATGTTGGAGGCAAGTTCCACCCTGTACGCCTTGCCCCCTCCGGGTGCAGCGCCGAGCAGGCCGCAAGGGAGGACGAGGGCCACCACGCCCAACGCAAGCCCGAGCGTGGCGCACAGGCCGGAGCCTACCCGATCGGCCGGCAGCTTGTGCCCGAATGAGCCGCAGACGATGGCCATCGGGGCCAGGACGACCGCGACGAGGAACGCCCATCCGCGCAGCTCGTAGCTACGGACGAAGATCACCGAGCAAGCGATCGACGCCACGGCCAGGAACAGGCTGGCCTCCGCGCAAACGCGTCGCCATCCGCCCATGCCTGGATCTCCCATCCCTTCCACGAAG
>JANOBY010000268.1:0-1618 GCA_031411935.1 Planctomycetales bacterium
CAGTTCCCCTCGACCAAGGAGGGCAGCGACGGCCTGTTCACCTACGACGTGGTGATCCTGGGCGACACCGACCCCACCTTCCTCAACGACGCCCAGATGAAGAACCTCGTGGAGTTCGTGACCCAGAAGGGCGGAGGGCTCCTGTTCGTCGCGGGCGAGAACTTCAACCCCACGAGCTTCAAGCGCACGGCGCTGGAGCCGCTCTTGCCCATCCTCCTGAGCGACGCCCGCAACCCGGCGGCGGCGGGCCCCACCCTGCCGGCGTTCCGCCCGGCGCTCACGCCCGAGGGCGCCACGCACCCGATCTTCCGGTTCGGCGCCGACGTCTCGTCCAGCCGCCGGATCTGGGACGCCCTGCCCGAGCTGAACTGGTACTACGAGGCCCCCAAGAAGCAGCCCGCGGCCTTCGTCCTGGCCGCTCACCCCACGGCCCGCGCCGCCGACGGTTCGCCCCTGCCCGTGATCTTGTATCAGTTCAATGGCGCGGGCAAGGTCATGTTCAACGCCGTGGACGACACCTGGCGCTGGCGGTTCCGCGTGGGGGACAACGGCCCGTTCGGCCGGTTCTGGATCCAGACGATCCGGTTCCTCGCCCGCTCCAAGCTCCTGGGCCAGAAGCAGGCCGAGGTCACGACCGACCGCAAGCGGTACACCCGCAACCAGACCGTGCAGATCCAGGTGCGGTTCCCCAACCCGGGCATCGCTCCGACTTCGGGCGGGGTGAACGTGGAGGTGTCGAAGAAGGGGCAGGGCCCGCGCAAGATCCCCCTGCGGGTCTCGACCGGTGCTAAGAATGTCTTCGAGGGCGCCCTGCCGCAGCTCTCCGAGGGGGAGTACGACGTGCAGCTCCTGCCCCCTCCGGTGCTCACCGGGACGCTGCCCTCGACTTCTTTCCGCATCGATCCGCCCGCCGGGGAGCTGGAGAAGGTCCAGATGAACGAGCCCGAACTGCGACGCGCGGCCGACCTGACCGGGGGCCGGTTCTACACCACGAGGGACCTGTCCACCCTGCTCAGCGACCTGCCCGCCCCGCAAAAGGTCCCGCTGGACACCGACCCCCCGATCCCGATCTGGAACGCCTGGCCGGTGCTGGTGCTGTTCCTGACCGTGGCGGGCCTGGAATGGGTATTCCGCAAACGCCGCCAAATGGTATAGTCAAATAAGGTTTAACAACCGCGCCCGGCTCCCTTCTTATGGCCGGGCGGGAGGGCGAATGGACATGCGCAGCCCCCTTCTCTCGCGGATCTCGGCGCTTCGCGGCCGCGTCCGTCGCCAGCTTGCCCTCCACGGCCTGGGTCTGGTCGTGGCCGGAGTGGCGTTGTTCATCCTGGCCGCCGGCCTGGCCGACTGGTCGATCCACCTGGCCCGCGAGCTTCGCGTGGCCCTGCTCGTGGCGCTCGTGGGGCTCACGGCCTTCCTGGTCGTGCGCTACGTGGTCGCGCCGCTCGTGGTGCGGTTCCGCGACCTGGACATCGCGCTGAAGATCGAACGCCGGTGGCCCGGCCTGAACGATCGCCTGGCCAGCACCGTGCAGTTCCTGGAGATGGAGACCTCGGGCGAAGGGGATCGCGCCGACGTGCTCGGCTCCAAATCCCTGCGCGAGGCCACGATCAAGCAG
>JANOBY010000269.1:0-7242 GCA_031411935.1 Planctomycetales bacterium
CGCCCGCGCAGGTCGTCGGGCACGAACGTCTGGATCATCGTCTGCGTGGACGCATAAAAAATGATCGCGCCCAGGCCCGCCCCGAACATCCCGGCCGAGGCGAACGCCAGCCCCAGGAAGCGCATCCCGCGGGCCATGAACATCGGCGGGGCCACGCCCGCCACGGCCAACGAGAGGCCGAAGAACGCCATCCCGCCCAGGACCAGCCACTCCCTGCGGCGAAACCCGCCGATGGAGGCCAGGACCAGCGCCCCGACCGTGGCGCCGACCCCGCTGCTGGCCAGGAGCACGCTGTAGCCCGTGGCCTCAACCTTCACGACCTCGCCCGCATAAGCCGGCACGAGCGCGGCGTACCCCATGCCCACCACGCCGAAGAAGGTCATGCCCAAAAACAGAAAGGCCAGGTGGCGGTCGTGCCGCAGGTGGTCGAGCCCCGCCAGCCACCCCACGCGCGAGGGGTGGGACTCGGGCCGGGCCGCGTGGTCGCGGCGAATCCCCAGCAGCGCGGCGATCGCGGCGAAGTAGCTCAGCCCGTTGATTGTGAAGCACGCGGTGCGGCCGAACTTCGCCAGGCACAGGCCCGCCAGCGCCGGGCCGATGATCTTCGAGGCGTTGAACAGCCCCGAATTCAGCGCGATCGCGTTCATGAGCGACTTCTTGCCCACGAGATCGTACAGGAACACCTGGCGGCTCGGCATCTCGAACGTCACGCAGACCCGCGTGAGGGCCAGGATCAATGCCATCTGCCAGATCTGCACGATCCCGAGCCCCTGGAGCAAGGCCAGAGTGAAGGCGCACAGCATCTGCCCGACCTGCGTGGCCAGGATCATCGTCTTCGGCGACACCCGGTCAGCCACCGCCCCGGCGTACAGCCCCACGAACAGGCCCGGGACCGTCCCCGCCGCGCTGACCAGGCCCAGCATCCAGGCCGACTTCGTCATGTCGTACACGATCCAGCTCACCGCCGCATCCTGCACCCAGGTGCCGATGAGGCTGATCCCCTGCCCGATGTAAAACTTGCGATAATCCGGGTAATTCGCCAGCGCGGCGAACGTCCGCGAGCGAACCGGATCGACGGACAGGGCTTGCGTCATGGGAGGCGTCGGTCAATCGGGAAGGGGGCGGGCGGTTCGGGAAGGCGCCGAGGGGGAATGGACTCGCTATTATGCTCGCGCCCGTCCCGGTCGGCAATCCAACTCGCAAGAGGAGCAACAGGCGTTCCGCCCGCGCCTGTTCTAGAATGCGAGGGAGGGGCGTGAGGCTCCCTCGTCATTCTTTTCTGGCCCCATCGAGGATCATTCCATGATGGCCAACTCCGAGCCCGAGGCCCTGCTCAACGACGTGCCGACCGAGGCGTTCGACGTGTTCGAGGTCAAGCAACTGACCCGGGGCACCGCGCTCCACGCGGAGGTCGCCGCCGACTGGGTGGCGATCGGGCCGGGCAAGACCTCGCAGGTCCACCGGCACAACCATGCCGAGACCGTGATCTGGGTCGCCGAGGGACGCGGGACGTTTCTCGTGGGCGACGAACGCCTCGCCGTCCGCGCCGGGTCCCGGATCGCGATCGGCAAGGGCGTGTTCCACGGGGTGATCACCGAAGAATCGGCCCTCACGTTCCTCTCCATCCAGTCGCCGCCGATCCTCGACCACGACCGGGGCACGCTGGACCTGGAGATGCGCCCCTGACCCGACCGGGACAGGGCCCGGAGGGGCAAGACGAAACGGCCGGCGACCGAGGCCCGCGGTGGGAGCGTCCCCTGGCGGAACGCGCCATGCGCAGGCAAGATGCCTTCCTCCGAAGGACTCGTTGCGCGCCCCTCCCCGAGCCTCCACCATGATCAGCCTGGCCCTGGCCCTTGCGACCCTCTCCGCCGAGGCCCCCTGCTCGACGGCGGCCCGGAATCCCAACATCCTGGTGATCGTGGCCGACGACCTGGGCTACGGCGACATCGGCATCCACGGGGGCCGCGACGTCCCCACGCCGAACATCGACGCGCTCGCGGCCCGCGGAGTGCGATGCACCAACGGCTATGTGTCCGCGCCTTATTGCAGCCCGTCGCGGGCCGGGTTCCTGACCGGCCGCTATCCCACGCGATTCGGCCACGAATTCAACCCGCATGAAGGGGACGAGGGGACGCTCGGCCTGCCCCTCGATCAGCCCACGATCGCCGACAGGTTGAAGGCCCAGGGCTACGCCACGGGCCTCATCGGCAAGTGGCATCAGGGTTTCAGCCCGGCATTCCACCCCCAGTCGCGAGGGTTCGACGAGTATTTCGGCTTCCTGGTGGGGATGCACAACTTCCTCCTGACCAGGCAGGCCCTGCCTAAATTCGGCCCCGCCTACTCGCAGAATCTGATCTATCGGGGCCGGGAGCCGCAAAAGCTCGACGGCTACACGACCGACCTCTTCGCCGACGAAGCCCTCGCCTTCATCGACCGACACGCCGATCGTCCGTGGTTCCTCGACCTCTCGTTCAACGCCGTGCATACCCCCCTGGAGATCCTGCCGGCGCACGAAAAACGGATCCCGGCCGGGATCACCGATTCTCGGCGGCGAGGCTATCTCTCGCTGCTCCTGGGCATGGACGACGCGATCGGTCGCGTGGTCAATCACCTCCGAAAGACCGGGCAGGACAGAGACACGCTGATCGTCTTCTTCAGCGACAACGGAGGCGCGGGCCGCAACCCGTATCTGGCCGCGAACACCGGCAGCAATCTGCCCCTCCGGGGCGACAAGGGGCAGACGCTCGAGGGCGGGATCCATGTGCCGTTCTTCGTCTCCTGGCCGGGCAAGCTGCCCGCCGGGACGACCTACGATCCGGCCGTGACCGCGCTCGACATCCTGCCCACGGCCTGCGCGGTCGCGGGGGCGAGGCCCGATCCGAAGCTCGACGGCGTGGACCTCCTCCCGCACCTCACCGGCGAGACCGCCCGCGCCCCTCACGAGGCGATCTACTGGCGATTCGGCCCCCAGAAGGCCATCCGCAAGGGGGACTGGAAGCTCGTGATCTGGCGAGACTTCGCCGCGAAGACCAACAGCGGATGGGAGCTTTATGACCTCAAGAACGATCCTGCCGAGGCGAAGAACGTCGCGGCCAGGCAACCCCTTCTCGTGTTCAAGATGATCGCCGATTGGGACGCCTGGAACGAGAAGAATATCCCGCCCCGATGGCGCGGCGCCCCCACCGAGGATCCCCCCGCGGACCTCAAGTGATGAGCCGCAGTCCGCGATCCGTCACGAGCGCCGCCACCATTGCGAAGGGGCGAGCCCCCGGGCATGGCACAGGGGTTCGATCGCCTCCCGGAATCGTCGCGCGTCCAGGGGATAACCCGCCGTGGGTTTCAGGCCCGGGACGAGCGCGGTCCAGTGGGCGTTAAAGCCGTCCATCCAGGCTTCCCTGAGCGCCTTGGCCGTGATCGACGCGAGCGCCACGAGCCCGTCATCGGCATCGGCTTTCGGGACCAGCGAGAGTTCCATCCGGCGAGATCGCGCCTCGTCGCGGATCGTGTAATGGCTTCCCGCGGGGCCTTCCGCGCCGCGGTCGATCCAGGTGTCGGGGAAGACGCGCGTGAGCGGTTCGAGATAGAAGTGGCGGCCGCCGTGCTTGTCTCCGCGAACCCGCGCGGTCTGGCCCGGCTCCAGGGTCTCCCAGATCGGGACCAGCAGGCGGGCGAACGCCGCGAAGTGCGACGCGGCCTTGTTGCCGCCCAGGTCGATCCCCGCGTTGAATCGCGAGGGGCCGACGACCTCGGCCCTCACCCCCCGAATTCGCCAGGAAACGGCCTTCTGGAAGGGATTCGAGGCGAGATAACGGCCGAGAAGCTCGCGGGCCTCCGCGATCGGGACGCTGGGGTCCGATCCGGGCTCGAGCCAGGGTGTGAGCTCCACCTGATCGAGCGATCCGGCCCCCACGGCGCGGAGCCACTCGCCCATCCGCGAAGGGGCCTCGCACCCGGTCGCGTGCAGCAGGGCCAGAGCGGTGGCCTCAAGCCGGTCTCGCCCCTTCCCGCCGGAGTAGATCGCCTTGGAGTCGTCCACCCACACGCGATCGCCGGACGAGCGGGCCCGGCCCACGGCATCGCCCAGGTCTCGCCAGAGGTCGGGGCGGCGGTCGTCCGTGGACTCGGCGATCACCGCCGCCATGACCATCGGCCCAAGGTTCGGCCCGTAACCGGCCTCGTCGATACCGATCTCGATCATGGCCGTGCCCCTGTTGGGAGCGGTTCACGCGGACACGCGGAGGAAGAAGGGGAGTCTCGTCTCCTCCTGCGTCCTCCGCGTCCCCCGGGCGACCTCTGCGTGAGATCTCTCGTTCCCTTCAAGCGGCTTCCGAGGGCGATCGGGCCCCATCGAGCCAGGTCGCGGCGGGCTCGCGCCCCAGGACCTCGGCTGCGAGCGAGGCGTAATCCTCGGCGCCTCGGCTGGTGGGGGCGTACTGGAAGATCGACTGGCCGAAGCTCGGGCACTCGGCGAGGCGGATGTTGCGGCGGATCCGCGTGCGGAAGACCCGGGCGTCGGCCCAGGGGGAATTGGCGTGCTTGGCGCCATCGAAGTAGGCGCCCAGGTCCTCGATGACCTCGCTGCCCAGGCGGGTCCCGGCGTCGTACAGGCAGAGCACCACCCCGCCGAGCTTCAGGTCCCGGTTCACCCGCTTGGAGACGAGCTGGATCGTCTCCAGAAGCTTCGACAGGCCGTGGAGCGCCAGGAAGTGCGCCTGCAGGGGGATGAACACCTCGCGGGCCGCGCACAGGGCGTTCAGCGTGAGGATTCCCAGCGAGGGCGGGCAATCCATCAGAACGTAGTCGAACTTCTCCTCGTCGGCGTCGAGCTGGTCCCTGAGGATGACCTCGCGCCCCACCGTGCCGATCAGCTCGACCTCGGCGGCGGCCAGGTCGATGTGCGACCCGCAGATGTACAGGTTGTCGGCCACCTGCTTGCGGCACTCGGCCAGCGGCATGTTCTGGGTGAGCACGTCGTAGAGCGAAGGGCCCGAGCGCCCGGGCAGGAGGCCCAGGTGCAAGGTGGCGTGCGCCTGGGGGTCCAGGTCGAGCACGAGGGTCTTCTGCCCCTCGGCCGCGAGTGCGGCGGCCAGGTTGACGGTGGTCGTGGTCTTGCCCACGCCACCTTTCTGATTCAGGACCGCGATCTTCCGCATGGTGGGATCCTTCCCGCCGGGGGACCGCGGGCGCCCCTCCAGGTCCGGTCGTCCGCCGACCGCCCTGGCCCCTTCATCC
Organism: Planctomycetales bacterium; assembly: GCA_031411935.1. Lineage (GTDB taxonomy): Bacteria > Planctomycetota > Planctomycetia > Isosphaerales > Isosphaeraceae > JAQGHR01. Next base: position 5,236 of record JANOBY010000269.1, read on the forward strand.
CGGCCATCGGCGGGAGTCTATCGCGATCGCCCCCGGTCGTGAAGAGCATTCCGCTTGTACGGGATCTGCGGCCCGATCCTCCCCGCCCCACGGCACGAGGATTGCGGCCGTGGAGCTCCAGTGACAGCCTCGTCGCGTGCAATGGCCTGGAAACCGTTCAAAGGTCGCTCCGGCCACGGAAAGGAAACCGTACCCATGAAGATGCCCAAGTTGCTTCCGAGCCTCACCGCCGCCCTGCTGGTGGTCGTCACCGCGGTCGCGTCCCAGGCGCAGGACGGCCCCCTTCGCAAGGCGGGCCGCGCCCTGGATAACGCCGGCAAGAACGTCCGAAACCGCGTGGAGGGCGAGTTCGTCCGCGGCCAGATCTCGGCCGATGAGCGCGACCTGCTCGCCCGCATCCACAACAGGATCCGCTGGGACAAGCAGCTGGTGGCCTCGGTGCTGGAGATCGTCGTCCAGGCCGACAACTCGGTGATCCTGCGGGGCTCGGTCCTCGATCAGGCCGCCAAGGATCGCGCCGTGGACCTTGCCCAGAGCACCGTGGGCGTGACCAAGGTCATCGACGAGCTGGCCATCGGCAAGGAAGTTCGCGTGATCGAGGCCGCGCCGGCCCGCGTGATCACCACCCCGCCGACCACCGTGGTCATCCCCGGCGAAACCAGGGTCATCCCCGCCGAGCCCCGCGTGATCGTCCCCAAGTAATCGCCGGTCCGGGATCATCCGGCGAATCTCAGATCCACCTTCAGGCCGCGGCCCCCTCCGACTCCGGAGAGGTCCGCGGCTTTTTTCGTTTCCTCACGCCTTGACATCCTTCGCGGGGTCACGCTAATGTCTTCAATTGAGATTGAGTCTCAGTATCTACACGATCTTTTGACCGCTTTTTGGCAAAGGAGGAAAGATGGGGAAGACAAAGTCCCGTGGTTTCACTCTGATCGAACTACTTGTGGTGATCGCCGTGATCGGCGTGCTGATCGGCCTGCTATTGCCCGCCGTCCAGGCGGCTCGCGAGGCGGCCCGGCGGATTCAGTGCACGAACAACCTGAAGCAGCTGGGCCTCTCCCTGGCCAACTACCACGACTCCACGGGGTCGTATCCCCCGGCGGCGCAGGGCGGGATGGGCTCGGTCTACATGAACTACACCGGGTATAGCTTCCTCCTGCCCTACCTGGAGCAGAGCTCCACGTTCCACGCTTTCAACTTCGATCAGAACCTGAAGTCGGGCCCGACCGCCTACTTTGGCTGGAGTCTCCCGGCCAACAGCACGGGGTATGCGGTCCAGGTGGACGCGTTCCTCTGCCCGTCGAACCCGAGACCGGGGCTGGTCGGCTCCTCGGTGGGGTCGGGCACGCTGGCCTGGTCGGTCGATCGGGCGGGCGTGACCGACTACCTCTTCAACGGAGGGGCCAACCGCTACGTGGTCCCCGGGTTCGGCGAGACCACTCGCAACGGCCCGTTCGGGTTCGATACCGCGACCCGCATCGCCGAGATCCGCGACGGGACGAGCCAGACTTTCCTCATGGCCGAGGCCGCCGGGGGCAACGCCCGCAACAAGTTCCGGGCGACCGGCAGCGGCGAGAACCGCGTGTGCATCCCGATGGACACCCCCCTGGGCGGGTCGGCGGGCAACGCGGCCGTGTTCTATGAGAACCTCATGTTCATGGCGTATGGACGCTCTCGGACGTGGGGACCCGATCGCCGGATCATCGGCGGGCTGGTCGGGCGCACCGTGGATCAGTCCGGGAGCCCGTATCGGCCCAACGACTGCGCCTATGACTCGATCACCGACGTGTTCATCCCCCCGCCCGGCCCGGCCGCGCCCGCCCTCGGGCAGCAGTTGCCAAACTTCCGCTCGAGCCACCCCGGCCTGATCAACGCCGTGTTCGCCGACGGCAGCGTGCGTGCCATCCGCAACGGCGTGAGCCTGCCCGTCTACATGGGGCTCTCCACCATGGCGGGCAACGAGGTCCTCCCGGGCGACGGCGAGTGATCCCCCCGACACGATCGAAC
>JANOBY010000270.1:0-11811 GCA_031411935.1 Planctomycetales bacterium
CACAAGACGAACATTGACTGGGGCCTGGTAATCTCCAGCAAGGTCTCGGCGTTCCGGATCAGTGATTTCACTTCCAGAAGGTCGGAACTGAATTTCCGGCGAGTGACCCTCGACGGTTCGCACAATGGTGCCGCGGATCCCGCATCCCTCGCTGTTTCTCCCGATGGTTTGACCATCGTGGTGGCGTCGCAGGGGGCGCACCGACTCCTGAAACTGGACCGCACGAAGGGCACCAAGCCAGCGGAGGACTTGCTTCCTCTGGGAAACAGCCTGGGGATTCAAGAGTGCAAGGTCGGGCTCGGGCCACGAGCCGTAGTGATCGATGCCGAGGGCTCGTTCGCCGTGACGGCCAACTCCATGGACGACACACTCACCTTCGTCGATTTGTCCAAATTCAAAAAACTGGGCACTCTCGATGTCGGGCACAACGGTAGCAATGCGACCGCTGCCCAGAGGGGAGAGGCGTTGTTCCATGACGGACGGCTTGCCCTCGATCGATGGATGACTTGCGCAAGCTGTCACCCGTCCGGCCACACAGTGGGGGCGAATTTCGACACCATGGGGGACGGCGACCAGGGACGCCCCAAGAACACGCCATCGTTGCTCGGTGTGATCGACACCGCTCCATATTCCTGGGTCGGGAGGTTTCCCGAGCTCAAGGAACAGGTCGCGAGCTCGATCGAAAGCAGCCAGCACGGGGTCCAGCCTAGTCCCCGGGCGGTGGACGACATCGCAACTTACCTCGCCACACTGACCCCTCCTCCTCCATTGAAGGACCGACGGCAGCCAGAGGTCCTCGAGGGGCTCAAGCTCTTCCGTCTGCGGAATTGTTCAACGTGCCATGTCGCCCCAACCTTCACGAGTCGCCCTCTGCGGGATGTGGGGTTCATCGACGGCCTCGACTCGCCAAAACGCTACAGTCCACCCTCATTGAGGGGGGTTAGCAGGTCTGCTCCTTACCTCCACGATGGCCGGGCGGCGACCCTCGCTCATGTCCTTCAGCAACATCACCCCACGTTCGAAGAACCACCCTCGGAGTCAGAACGTTCTTTACTCCGAGCCTATCTAGAAAGCCTTTAGTGGTCATGGATCATTTAGTTGCGATGGATCATTGCATTAGAAAGATTGTTGAAATCGTGGACCGAGGCTCGGACGACAGACGGTCAATCCTCCAGCTAGGCTATAACCTGGGTCGTTTGAGCGAGGTAACTGGACTGGGTCGAGAGCCTTTCTGGGACACGTGGAAGGACGCAGTCGCGATTTGGGATCTGTCCACCTTAAAGGTCCTGGCCGCTTCATTGCCCGAGGTATATGGTGAAGTCGTTGAAGCGAAACCGACCGTCACGCAAGACATGGGTTCGCCTAATACGACCGAATAATTCGTTTGACAAACCAAATTGGCGTTCTATTTTGCTTGAGAATGCCGAGAATTGCCCTGATTTTCTCTTGCAATGGCAACCATCGACAGTCCAGAATGAGTTTTGACATCTTCTGAACCACGCAAGATGCCAGCCTAGAACACGACCAAGCCCAGGTCGTATGCACCTTGAGGAGTCACACGACATGGCGATGATCCACACGGAGCGTGGCTTCACTCTCATCCAGAAGGTTGAGGACCACGTCCGACAGACGACTCACGGACGGGTCCGCGACCTCGCAGTGAACGAGGAGCATGGGCAGTTAGTGATCCGGGGCCAGACGGCCTCACACCACACGCGGCAACTGGCTTTGCATGCGGCGATGGAGCTTCTCGCGTCCGAACAGTTCCGGACCTGCATCACGGTTTGTTGAAGCTCCTTGAGCGGACCGATCATGGGGATGGGCTGACGGGCTGGTCTTGAACTTGAGCCTCTCTCGAATTTTGGCCATACTCAAGTCGTCTCTTGGAGGAGACACGGGCCATGAATTCGGAGCAGCCTCGCTCAGACGGGGGCCGAGCCCGGAGCGGTCGATCTGCACTCGGAGCCAGTCATGATCCGGACCCTCGGATGTCGTTGCATTTACTCCTTTGCTCTGCTGATGATCGCCCAGGTCGGACCGGCGATTGCCCAGGAATCCTGGGACGCGATCTACATCGGTGGCGCCAAGGTTGGTCATATGCACGTTCGCGTGGAGCCGGTGAAGGACCGGACCGGTCGCGCCCTCGTTCGCGTACGGGTGGATTGGGACCTCGCGTTCGATCGCGGGCGAGATCGCGCCAGGATGCGTCTTCTCTATGGGACCATCGAGACTCCCGAGGGTTCGGTCCTACGTCTCGACACCCGTACGCAGGCCGCTGATACAGATCTGCGCACCTCCGGCGACGTCATCGACGGAGTCATGAAGCTCAAAATCGAGGGCAGCGGAAATAGTCAGGAAGTGAACTTGCCCTGGGGCCCCGAAGTGAGGGGTCCTTATGCCGCGGAGCTCAGTCTCTCGCGTAAGCCGATCATGCCTGGCGAAACCCGAGACCTCAGAACTTACGTCCCCGACCTCAACAAGATCTGCACGACGAAGCTCACTGCCAGGAACCTCGAGGACGTGGTCATTGGCCAGAAGAACGAGAAACGAAGCCTGCTTCGGGTGGATCAGGTTGTCTTCGACGATATGGACAAACCCATCCCGGGCATGGCCAGTAGCCTCTGGACGGACGAACGCGGGCAGATCCTCAAGAGTCACACGGATCTGCTTGGAGGGATGGACACTTACCGTACCACGAGAGCAGGTGCCCTGGGCGAAGGGGGCGGCCCGGCCTTCAACCTCCTGGCCAAGTCGATCATCAAGGCGCCGCGACCCATTACTAAATCCGAGAACACCCGAAACATCGTGTACCTAATCACGATGGAAGACGACATCCCTTCCGAAATCTTTGTGACCGACCGACGGCAGTCGGCCAAACCGGGTGATTCGAAGAGCGTGGCCACGGTTGAGGTGAACACCGCAGGTCCCGATGCAGGGGAAGCCGAGGAACCGGCCGGGGACGAATATCTCCGTCCCAACCCATTAATCAACAGCAACGACGAGCGTGTCATTCGTCACATGAAGAAAGCGGTTGGGATGGAGACAGACCCCTGGCGGAAGGCGGTCGCCATCCAGCATTGGGTGGCCCAGAATGTGAGCGACAAGAACTTCTCCGTCGCGTTCGCTCAGGCCGCCGAGGTCGCGAAGAATCTGAAGGGAGATTGTAGCGAGCATAGTGTGCTTGTAGCCGCGATGGCCCGTGCCGCAGGTATCCCATCGCGATGCGTGGTTGGTTTGGTCTACGCCCAGAATCTCGGAGGTTTCGGACCACACATGTGGAACGAGGTTTATGTCAACGGGCGTTGGGTGGCCGTGGATGCTGCCTTCGACCAGTCCGACGTGGACGCCACACACCTGAAACTCGGAGCAACGAGCCTGGACGGCGTGGCCCCCTTCGAAGCCTTTCTGCCGGTTTTGAAGGTCTTCGGCAAGATCAAGATCGAGCCGCTTGAGATCAAGTAAATCTTGTCCTACGGTCGGTGAGACAATCCCCATGCCGTTTGCGGATAGCTCTACATGACCCACTCACTTCAGTCTGAAGCGGGCCTCACGAGGTTGCTGAAGAAGGCGTCTGCGCTCGCATTCGCGAGTGCAGCCTTGACTCAATCCCTTTCAGCCCAGTCCTCGCGGACCTCGGGCGTTCAAGCCCCGAGTGCGGCTCGGACTGACCGCTCGGAACTGGAAACCGCGATCCTGAAGGCGTTGTCTCAGCACCCCGCAACTGCGCCGTACACGTTTCAGACCACGCGTTCCGCTTCCCGGATTGTTCTCAGAGGGGTCGTGGGGTCGAAGGAGATTTACGACATTGCCGTTCGCCTGGCGATGAGCGTCACGCCCTTGTTCGACGACCGGTTGGTCATCGACACGTCCTCTATTGTGCCGCCCGTGAGCATTCGACAACCGGTCAACCTGGCGGACGTGGCCGACCAGTCGTTACGCGCGATGGTGGGTCTGAATCCGCCACTCTATCCTCCACCGCTGTTCGGACGATACGACGACCCGTTCTGGGGGTTTGAGCAGCCGCTGATCACCTACCCGCCTTGGTGGAGTTCCCAGGATGCTAGCCGTGCGGATTTGGTAGGGAGGGCTGAAGAAGAGATCGCCGCCCCACGGTCGGAACTTCCGAACGATGCCGTGGAGATGACGGTCGATCCTCGCGGGGTGGCCGTCCTCCGGGGGACGGTGGCGACCCAGCGAGACAAGATCGCCATCGCCGAGAAGGCCGCGACCCTGGATGGTGTGACTGATGTGGTGAACCTCTTGAGGGTAGGCGGTTCGATAGCTCTTTCCCCGCCGCAGCGGCTTCGTCGTGATGTCCCCCCGCCTCCACCTGAACCCGATCCTCCTGCCGGTCCCGATCCCGTGCCTCCCGTGCCGCAACCTGCGGCTCCCATGTCTGGGAAGACCCCAAACGAATCCGAGGCCGATCACTCTTCGATCTCGCAACGGGTTAACGCAGCTCTTGAGCGACGGCCCATCCTCAAGGGGACTCCAATCCAGGTGGAGGTTCGTCAGGGCGTAGCGACTCTCACGGGCGAGGTTCCTTCGGTATTCGAAGCCATGACCGCCTATCGTGCTGTGCAACAGACGGTCGGGGTGACTAGTGTGGTGGATCGGCTGCGATTCGCCGTTCCCGACGATCAGCACCCTAATCCCTTGGTGGAACGAGGACGACCCCAGGATGTCGAGCCCTACCTCTTAGCCCAGATACGACGTCAGGTTGGAGAGCAAGCACACATGGATCGAGTTGAGGTGAGCGGCGACCGCGCGAGGGTTCATGGCACCGTGACGAGGGAGACCGACCGTGAACGAATCACCGCGGTCCTTCGGTCAATGCCCGTGCTCCGCGGTTTTCAGGTTCAACCGATGCTGGTCATCGAATGAATTCTTCGATCATATTCCCGAAATTCACAACTGAATTGCGAATTTTGAAGGCGAATTGACCTTGATTGAAAATCCTACCCGAACGTAGGATACCGGCCATCAAGGCGGATAGGCCAGAGATCGCTCTCGCGACGGATCGCGACACGAGATAACGACGACCTCACGGAAGGGGACGTGGATCGCATGATCGCCCACAAGGATGGTGGCGTCCACCGCCGAGGCCCAACCTCGCGGTTCAACTGGGGCGCCTCGAAAGCCGCGACTCCTTCGAGTGAAGCCCTGGATCAGGCCCTCGATCGGTGCCGCGAGGGGCTCCTCGCTACTCAGCACGATGACGGATACTGGTGTGGCGAGCTCGAGGGCGACACCATCCTGGAATCCGAATACGTGTTGCTCATGGCCTTCCTCGGTCGCGAGAAGGAATCGGTCTGCGTCAAGGCAGGAAAGTATCTCCACGCTCATCAGCAGAAGAACGGCGGATGGTCCATGTATCCCGGCGGGGCCGTGGACCTGAGTGCCTCCGTAAAGGCCTACTTCGCTTTGAAGCTCGTGGGCATGCCTGTCGAGCATCCGTCGATGATGAAGGCCCGCGAGTGCATCCTGGCCCTCGGCGGAGCCCAGGCGTGCAATTCATTCACACGTTTCTATCTGGCACTTCTGGGGCAGATCTCTTACGACGACACCCCGAGCGTGCCCGTCGAGCTCATGCACCTGCCGAAGTCCACGCCGTTCGGGCTGTACGCCATGTCCTCCTGGACGCGGACCATGGTGGTTTCGCTTTCGATCATCTCGGCGAAGAAGCCCTGCCGGAAACTTCCCCAGTCGCTCGGGATCGAGGAACTCTTCCGGCACGACCTGCCACGGCAACGCAGCCGATGGAAGAAGCCGCTGGTGAGCTGGTCCAACTTCTTCGTCTGCGTGGACAAGGCCCTGAAGGTCTACGAGAGGGTCATTCCGGCTACCTGGCGAAATCCTGGTGTTCGCAAGGCCCACCGCTGGATCCTCGACCATTTCGAGGGTAGTGATGGCCTGGGCGCAATCTTCCCGCCCATGATCTACACGGTTATCGTGCTCAAGTCTTTGGGCTATGAGGACAACTCAGTCATCGTGAAATGGGCCTTGCAGAGGCTGGAGGAGTTCCTGATCGAGGAAGATGGCGCTGTGAGGCTCCAACCCTGCCTTTCCCCGATTTGGGATACGGCGATCTCCACGATTGCCCTGGCCGATTCTGGCCTGCCCGACTTTCACCCCGCCATGCTCCGCTCTGTGCGATGGCTCCTGAGCAAGGAGGTTCGCTGCACAGGGGATTGGAGCGTGAGGCTGCCTCACGTCGAGCCGAGCGGCTGGTATTTTCAGTTCAATAACGAGATGTATCCCGACGTCGATGATACGTCCATGGTCCTTCTCGCTCTCCAGAGGACGGCCCTTGCCGACGACCCGGATGTCAAAGCCGCCACGTGTCGTGCCCTGGAATGGATGCTTGCCTTCCAGAATAAGGACGGCGGTTTCGCGGCGTTCGACGTGAACATCGACAATCAAGTCCTGACGAAGGTCCCGTTCGCCGACCACAACGCGATGCTCGACCCGAGCTGTGCCGATATCACGGCCAGGGTGATCGAATCTCTGGGCATGCTGGGCCACGGACAGGACCATCCCGCCGTCTCAAGGGCCCTCAATTACCTCTGGAAGTCCCAGGAGCCCGAAGGCTGCTGGTATGGCCGTTGGGGCGTGAACTACATCTATGGGACCTGGCAGGTGCTACTCGGCCTTCGGGCAATCCACTTCGCACTCGACCACCCCCGCGTGGTCAAGGCGGCGGCCTGGCTCGAGAGTGTCCAGCAGAGTTCGGGCGGATGGGGCGAGAGTTGCGACAGCTACGACGACCCATCTCTCAAAGGTCAGGGCGCGGCCACGGCGTCGCAGACGGCATGGGCGATCCTCGGCTTGATCGCTGCCGGTCGTGAGGAATCGGACGCCGTCCGGCGAGGGATCCGCTACCTGCTCGACACCCAATCGTCGCAGGGAACCTGGGAAGAGACTGAGTTCACCGGGACCGGATTCCCAAGCGTGTTCTACCTTCGCTATCACATGTACTCGGTCTACTTCCCGCTCATGGCACTTGGCCGGTACAGGGCTGTGGCGAGTCTTCGCGAGACCACGGCCAGCACACCGTCACTCGCGAGCCGGGTTCCGGCCCTGCCGCTTTGGCGGGATCTCTAGCGGCAGGACCGCTTTCAGGCCAGGATTCACGGACGAATCGGCCTTTTCCTCGATGATCTTCGGCCATTTGGACCGGAATGCCTTACCGAGTCATGCCCGAGATGGGTGGGCTCTCAACTTCATGGAGGATCGATGCGATTTCCCCTGGGTATGACCCTCTCCGTCGCCGGCTACATGGCCAAGAAGAAGATCTCGCGCACCAAGAAGTTCCCGATGGTTCTGATGCTCGAACCCCTGCACGCCTGCAATCTGACCTGCACGGGCTGCGGCCGGATCCGCGAGTACGAGTCGACAATCAAGCAGAAGCTATCCATTGAGGAATGCCTGGACGCGGTGGACGAAGCCGGCGCACCGGTCGTCTCCATCTGCGGCGGCGAACCCATGATCTACCCGGGCATGGGCGAGCTCGTGGCCAAAATCTTGGAGAAGAAGAAGTCGGTCATCCTCTGCACCAACGGGATGTTCATCAAGAAGAAGATCGCTGAGTACAAGCCATCGAGCCGCTTCTTCTTCAACGTTCACCTGGATGGAATGCGTGCCTCGCATGACATCGCTGTGGAGCGAGAAGGCGTGTTCGACCAGGCCGTCGAGGGCATCAAGACCGCCAAGGAGCATGGCCACCTGGTTTGCACCAACACCACGGTCTTCAACGAGACAGACATGGGCGAACTCGACGACCTATTCGGGTTCTTGACGAGCCTGGGCGTGGACGGGTTTATGATCTCGCCGGGCTACAGTTACTCGGCGGTCGACACCAAAGAGATCTTCATGACCCGCGACGACATCCGGGTCAAGTTCCGGGCGGCCGAGGCCATGTTCAAGAAGTACAAGTTCAACACCTCGCCCATCTATCTGGAGTTCCTGCAGGGCAAGCGGGAGATGTCGTGCACCGCATGGGCTAGCCCCACCCGTAATGTGAAGGGGTGGAAGGGCCCGTGCTACCTGATCACCGACATCCACCACAAGACCTTCGACGACCTGATCAACAAGACGCCCTGGGACAAGTACGGATACGGCAAGGATCCCCGTTGCGAGAATTGCATGGTCCACTCGGGCTATGAGACCGCGGCCTCGCTGGGAGTGAATGGGAAGCTGGGCGATACGCTGAAGATGATCAAGTGGCAGTTCACTTGATCTCGTCTTGAGCGAGTCGACTCCGTATGCTTGGGCCGTGAAGAGCGGCCCGAGCCCCGACTACCTGCCTCTCGAGCCTTTAATGAGCCACGCTAGCCCTGGTCCCGCAGGTCCCAACCTGGCCCCTCCCCCCGTTTCGGCGGACATCGGCCTGGTGGCTGCACTTTCGATCGAGGTCAGCCCATTCTTCGGTCTCCTCGGTCAAGTCCGCAGGTACTCCACGCAACGACACTCGGTGATCGAGGGGGAACTGGGAGGCAAGATCGTCGTGGCGATCCTCTGCGGGCCGGGCCGCAAGGCCGCTCGCGGGGCCGCCGAGCTCCTGATCGCCGGGCACCGGCCGCGATGGCTACTCTCCGCGGGATTCGGAGGGGCCCTGGCCCCGGAACTGAACTTGTACGACATCGTGGTCGGTAACGCGGTGATCGACCCCGAGGGCACAAGGCTCGGCATCGATATTCGCCTCCCCGCCGACGCCTCCAACCGCAGGATCCGCACTTCGGCGATCGCGACGGTCGATGCCATCGTGCGAACCGCAACCGAGAAGGCCGAGATCCGAAGGCGGACCGGGGCCGACGTGGTGGACATGGAGACTTCCGCAGTGGCAGGGGTGTGCTCGGAACGCAACATCCCCTTCCTCGCCGTTCGCGTGATCAGCGACGAAGCGGACAAGGATCTCCCTCCCGAGATCGCCACCATCCTGGGTCGATCCGGGGGATACCGGATTGGCGCCACGCTGGGGGCCCTCTGGCATCGCCCTTCCTGCGTGAAAGATCTCTGGAAGCTCCGCGAACATGCCATCGAGGCTTCGGACCGGCTGGCCGACTTCTTGCCCGGGCTGATCGCCCAGCTTCCGTGAGGCCTCGCCCGGCATTCTCCTAGGCTCGCAAGTGCTTGACATCGAGCGGAATCCCGCTAGAGTGGACCCTGGTTTCGTGCCGGGATCGGGGCGAGCTGGGCAAGGGCCGCATCCAGGCTTTCCGACCTCCCAGGCGAAGCGATCCGGGAGCATGGGGACCGAGGTTGGAGCCTCGCAAGAATGAATGGACCTCCCCTCCCCCCGCCACTTCCGCAGGCCCCCAACGAATCTGAAGGCGACGCCCCATTTGATCTCGTGGTCGCCGATGCCTCGTGGTCGTGGACCGAGCGACTGTTCAGCCCGCTGGCGGGTCTCGGGGTTCGCGTCCTACTGATCAAGGCCTGCGACTGGCGTAATGCGATCCACCAGAGACGCCCCGCGTCCGACTGGCTCTGCCCTCAGCAGAGGATCAGCGAGAACCTCTGGCAGCAGCAATTCGTCCTCCCTCCGGGTTGGATGAAGACCTACCCCACCCTGGGGATGAAGCCCCTGGCCTGGGCCGCGCGGTCGTGGCACTCCGGGCTCACCCGTCCTCGTCCGCTGGCGCTGGCGATCTCTTACCCACACTACCTCTACCTGCGCAACCATCTGCGGCCGTCGTCGCTCCTGTACTACAACATGGACGACTATACGTTCTACTGGGCCTCGCGACGTGCCGCGATCCGGGACCTGGAGCGGCAATCGGTGCGCGAGGCCGACCTCTCGGTCTTCTGTGCCCGCATTCGTGCCGACGAGATGACCGAAGCCGAACCTGACTCGGCGTCGCGGATCATCCACCTGCCTCACGGTGCCCCGAGTTCGGCGATCGTGCCCGCCCCGCAACACCGCGCGGCGATAGGACCTCCCGACCTGGAAGCGCTGCCCGGCCCGAGGCTGGGGTTCGTGGGCAGTCTCGAGGATCGCCTGGACTGGAAGCTCGTGGGCCAGGTGGCCGACTCCTTGCCCCACGCCTCGGTCGTACTCATCGGCCGAGAGCCCTCGCACTACCCCGATGAGGCATGGTATCAGGACTATCTCGCGGCAGTCTCCCGGCCTAACGTGCACCGGCTGGGGTGGCGGAACCAGGACGAGATCGCTCGCTACAACGCGGCCTTCGACGTCTGCCTGATCCCGTATCTGACCGACCACCCGTTCAATCGCGTGGCCTGCCCGACGAAGATCATGGACTACGTCGCGACCACCCGCCCGGTGGTCTCGACGGCCCTGCCGGAATGCCGCCTCTACACTCACCTGTTCGACGTGGCCGAGAGCCGAGAAGGCTTTATCCAGGCCATCCGACGCATCGTCCTCTCCGGCTCGGACGATGGACGGGCGGCGCTTCGCTGGCAGGTCGCCAAAGAGTCCACCTGGGAGCGGACGTCAGAGAAGTTGCTCTCGGCGTTTTGCGACCGCCTCGCGAGGCGCAATCGCGACCCGAATCTTGCCGGGGTCGGCTCGCCCGCCTGATCAGCGAGCGGCAGGCTTCACGGCCTTCGCCCCCGCAGGCAGGATGGTCGGCGTGGTCGTCGTGCGTCGAAGAGGCTTGGCCGGGACCCGCGTCGATGGGGCGTCCACCCGATTCCGGTCGGCGAAACTCGAGATCGCCATGGTTGCAAAGCCCGCCATCAGCAGCACGGTCGCGAGCCCGATGCCCAGCCCATGCCAGGGCTGGAACCTGAAGATCAGCGTGAATACCCCGAAGGCGACCACGGCGAGAACCACGGTCTTCGCGATCTGTTCCGTGAACATCGTATCATACGACGTTTTCGTCCAGAGCATGAGCAAGGCGAGGAGCCCCGAACCCAGGGCCACCTTCGCCAGGACGTTCGGGGTCGATTCGTCGTAAAAATACGTCTGGCCGTACTCCACGACGATGTAGCAAACCACGAAGAAGATAAGCCAGTTGAACAGGAACGGGACGAGATACGCGAGTATCGTTGTCATGGTGAGTCACCCGAGGATTGCGTCATTGTGACCGCCCAACTGCCAGGTCAACCTACCCCAAAATCTCACGGGAGGCCACCGGTTCCTGTAGGTTTCTTCGGATCTGGTTTACGATGAGTCGTCGATGACGAGGACGCTCTCCGTCGTGCAGGAATGCTTCCCTCCGTCGCCACGGGATTCCTTGCCCATGATCCACCTCAGTGCCTTTGCCGATGAGATCTCCGCCGACCCTCTCGAACAACTCGATTGCCTGGAAGCCAACGCGATCCGCCATGTGGAGTTCCGATCGATCCTTGGGACGAATGTTCTCGCCCTCGGCGAGGACCAGCACGAGGCCTTTCGGGAACAACTGCGCCTGAGGGGAGTCGGCCTCAGCGCGATCGGGTCGCCCATCGGAAAATCCCCCCTCTCCGAGCCCTTCGCCATGGAACAGAATCGCCTCTCCAGGGCGATCGAACTCGCAAAGTTCTATGAGACCTCGAATATCCGCATCTTCAGCTTCTATCCTCCCGAGGGCACGGACCCTTCAGACTCGCGCGACGAGGTCCTCAGGCGTCTCGAGGCCATGGCACACGCGGCGGGCCAGCATGGGGTACGCCTTGTCCTTGAGAATGAGAAGGGGCTTTTCGGGGACAACGCCTCCCGGCTTTCCGAGATCCTGAACGGGATCGCGTCCCCGTCGCTCGGGATCGCCTTCGATCCCGCCAACTTCCTCGAAGTCGGACAGGACATCGACGAGGCCTGGCAGACGCTTCTCCCCAGGGTCGTCCACTTCCATGTGAAGGATTTCG
>JANOBY010000271.1:0-15204 GCA_031411935.1 Planctomycetales bacterium
GAGCGCCACGCGGACGGACGTGCCCGACGGGTTGGGCGCGAGGATCTCCCGGCCATCGGTGTCGAGCAAGGGGATCGGCTGGCCGTTGTGGTAGAGGCGCAGGGAGACGGGGTCGGCCTCGGGGTCGAACTTCAGGCGGACCTCCACCTGGCGTCCGCCGGTCTCCGAGCCCTCGATCGTGAGCCTCGGAGGGGGCACGTCGTCGGGCCAGGGCTGGTCGTCCAGGGTCACGGCCTGGCCCTGGGCCATCTGCCTCGCCAGCCCCACCCTCTGCGCATGCTTGATCGCCGACTCCAGGGTGTCCACGCGGCGACCCACGCGGCGGAGGAATTTCGTCCCCTCGATCGTGCCGTCGAAGGCCCCGGCGGGCGTGAAGGCCAGCCAGCGAAGGGCGGTCGCCGAGGCGTCCCACGCGGCGAGCGAGCCGACCGGGCCGGCCTTCTCGGAGGGCTTCCAGAGCTTCAACACGCCGTCGTCGCCGGCGGTCACGAACACGTGGTGGCCGGCGCTGCGGATCGAGCCCACGGCGTTCACCCGCTCGTCGTGCCCCCACAGGAGGTTCGGCTCGATCTGAAACCGGCCCTCCTCTCGGCTCAGGAGAATGAGCCGCGTGTCCTCGAAGCTGACCATCAGGCGATTGCCGTCGGGGCTATACTCCAGGCCGGTCACCGCGCGGAGGGCCCTCAGGCTGGTCAGCGGCGCGAGCCTGTTCGGGGCCTTGAGGTTCCCCTCGAACACCAATCCGTCGGCGCTTCCCACCACGAAGCGGTCGGGGTCGGAGGGGTCGATCGCGGCGGTCGAGGCCAGGGGGACCAGGGCCCCGGGGTCGGCGGCCCTTGGCAGGGCGAAGGGGCGCTCGTGCAGGGCGGGGGCGCCGGCCTTTTTCAGGTCGTGGATCGTGACCCGGCCTGGGGACTGGTCGTCGCCGCGATGCACCAGGAGCAGGCGCGAACCGTCGCGAGAGAAGGCCAGGGCCACGACCTGGCCGATCCCCTGGTCGTCCAGGAAGGTGTGCCAGGGCTCGCCCCCGCTCACCTTCCAGACCGCGGCCCGGACCGACTGGCTGCCCACTCCCCCCTGGCCGTCGGAGGTGGACGCGGCGATCCACCGACCCGAGGCGTCCGCGGCGATCAGGCCCCAGGCGGGCGGGCGAGTCCCGGGGCCGGTGAACTTCCGCCCGGTGGCCACGCCTCGGGCATCGTGCAGGTGGATCTCGCCCACGCCCTTCGGGTTCTCGTCGGGGCCCATCGCGGCGGTCAGGGCCATCGACCCGTCGGGAAGGAGGGTTCCGCTCGTCCACGACCCGGGGACCGCCGAGGGGCCGTTGCCCAGGAGGTTCCAGGTCCAGGCCTTCTGCTGGCGGTCGATCGCCAGGACCACCGGGCGCCTCGGGTGGGCCGACAGGTGGAGGACCTGCCCGCGCCCGGGCTCGACCGAGAACCCCCACGAGGCCGACGGCGGGGCCCCGGGCCCGGGAAGGGTCCAGCCCAGCACGCGGCCCGATCCCGTGCCCACGACCAGCCGGCCCCCGGCCACGAGCAGGGCCGAAGGCGCCCCGCCGTCCATCAGGGCTTCTCGCGGACGACGGTCGGGGAAGGGCAGGGTGATCGCCTCGGCGAGGCCGGCGCGGTCCACCCGCCAGGCGTTGACCATCCCCGAGCCGTCGGCGATCGTGGCCGCCGCGAGCACCCCCCCGTCGGCCGACCAGCACGGGCTCAGGTACTCACCCGGGAGCCGGGCCACCACGCGACGATCGGCGATCGACAGGAGCAGCAGGGCCGGGGGCTCGTCGCTGCGGATCGCCAGCAATCCCGAGCGAGACATGGCCATGCCCCGGATCGCCTTCAGGTCCGGCAGGTCGAGCAACTGGGCGTCGCCGAGCTTCTCGCCGGTGGGGATCAGGACCACACGCCCGTCGTCGGTCGCGGCCACGGCCTGTGCCCCGTCGTGCGAGAGCGCCAGGAACGCCTGCTCCAGCGGGACCCCGTCGCGCAGGCGCGGCCCTTCGAGGGTCGCCAGGGGCCTGCCCCCGGCGTCGAACGTGCGCACCTTCCCGTCCGATCCCAGCGCGGCGATCGCGGCGCCCGAGGCCCCCGGTTCGCCGCTCACGGCCAGGTCCAGGGTCGTGATCCCCGCCCTCTCGGTGCCCACAATCGCGGTCAGGTCGGGCTTCGCGGCGAGCCAGGTCAGGGCGCGTCCCTGCAGGTCGCGGCCCACGAAGCGGGGGGGGCTGGAGGCCGGGACCGCGAGGATCTGCACGATCTTCGCCCGGTTCTGGGACCGCGGCGAGCTCTCGGGCCGGGGCTTCGCCAGCGGGCGGACCTGGACGAGCCCCTGGCCGTCGCCGCTGGACACGGTGTTTCCGTCGTGCGAGAGCGCCATCGCGCCCACTCCGATCAGGTGGCCGGTCTGGGTCTTGACCAGCGACAGGTCGTCGGGGTTCCAGAACTTGACCGTCGAGTCGCGGCTGGCGGAGATCAGCGTCGAGCCGTCGGGCGTGAGGGCCAGGGCCGTGACCTCGTCGGAGTGGCCCCTCTGCACGATCATCTCGGGCGGAGGGGGGGTGAGCGGCCTGGCGAGCTCCTCCCGCCGCAGGCCCAGCCCCGGCAGGATCTTGCCACGGGGGAGGAACCCCTGGCGGGCAAGCTCGTTGTCCTTCTCGAGCGCGGCGAGCGTGGCCATGAGCCCGCTGCTCTCGTCGGGGGCCCGCTGGCCCGGAGGACCGAGGGCGGCCAGCAGGGACGCGGTGAACCGGCCGCGCGGCCGCCGCTTCTCGCCCACGAAGCCCGAGGGCACGCCGTCGGCCGCGATCCAGGCGGTCCGGCCCGTCTGGCCGACGAGACCGTCGAGGAATCGCTTCGAGTCGGGCCGGAATTCCTTCGGCGAGGGCGCACGCCAACCGGACGGACCGTGCCCTTGGAAGCTCGTTTCCAGCCAGATCACGACCTGGCATTCGCGGAGCTCGGGCGCGTCGAACACCTCGTCCAGGGAGAGGCTGTTGGCGCCCGGGGCGTTCGTGTTGAAGTCCGACGGCAGGAGGTGCACGCTCTGGCCCGACCCCTTGCGATCCGCGTCGGCGGGCTCGGCGAAGCTATAGCCCGAGAAGTAGAAGAGGATCACGTCGTTCTTGCCCGGCTTCTTGCCGGCGAGCCACGGGCGGATCTTGCGGAAGTTGTCGTAGGTGGGCGTGAGCAGCGTGTCGCTCGCGGCCGTGTTCGCGATCTCGTTGAGCCGGAGGAGCCCGATGTCGCGCCAGTCGCTGGACTGGCTGTTGACGAGCCAGGCCTCAACGTCTCGCACGTTATTGGTTGAGTCCGGGCACGCGGGGAGGTCCTTGCGATACTTCTCCACGCCCACGAGCACGGCCCAGAGCTTCCGGGGCGGCTCGGCCGTCTGGGCCCGCGCCGCGGCGGAGACGACCAGGCATCCGAGGATAAGCGGCCCGACGATTCGCATGACCCGGACTCCTCTGCAACGAAGGGAGGCTCGACGCGAGCCCGGGGGACGTCAGGGGTTGCCGAATTCCAGCCCATGGAGGACCAGGCGGAAGCCGACGGTGGTGTCCGCCCCGTCGTGCTTCTCCCAGCCGGCCTTGGGCGGGATGTGCCGGTAGTAGAGGAGATCGTCCTTGCCGGCGCCTGAGTTCCAGGAGCTACCCCGGATGGCATAGGGGGGGCCATAGTCCTCGTGATCGGACTTGCCGTCCCCGTAGCGCTTGAAGGTGTTCCGGCATCGCTCCCTGACATTGCCGGCAAGCCCCCTCACCTCTCGGGCCGTCACGTCCTTGCGGAACTCCTCGAGATTGACGGTGACCATTCCTTGCCCGGCGACGTTCGCCTGGGGTGCGTTGTCGTTGAACTCTTCGTCGCCCCAGATGTACTTGCTCTTGGTGGGCTGGAGGTTGGCGTCCAGCCTCGCGACGTACTCCCACTCTCGCTCCGAGGGGAGTATCCCGCCCCTCAAGCTTGCGTATTTCTTCATGTCCTCGGCCGACAGCATGACGGCGGGGAATCGCATGACGGTCTCGCGATCGAACTTCTCAACCTGGATCAGGTCATTGCGATACTTGACCCACGCTTCGGGCGGGGCCTTGGGGTAGGCGGCGTGGATCTCGCCGTTGGTGCACTCGGTCACCTGGATGTAGAAGCCCTGGGGCAGGGAGGCCGAGGACTGGGGCGACCAGTGCTCGTGCTGATTCTCGAGGTCAAGGCTGGTGAAGCCCATGGGGAAAGGCTTGGAGGGGGCCGGGATCCGGAGGAAGACGGCCGCCTCCTCGGGCGACATGGGGAGGTCGGTCGTCCCGACCCGCTCGATCTTCGCGGGCCATCCGTCGGAGGCGAGCTCGGTGCCGTCCTTGGTGCTGACCGGCGCGTAGCCCTCGGGCAGGTAGAGGCCGGAGCCGACCCGCACAAACCGCTTGTTCGAGCTCCTCGGCGCGATCGCCTCGGGCCAGCCGTCGGAGTGGAACGCGGTCCCTTCCGCCGGGGCGTACTCCGCCTTGGCCAGGATCTTCTCGATGGGCGAAGGGGTGGCGATTTTCTTGGTCGTTTCCTTGTTGGGGTTCATGGCCGCCCATCCGGCCGCCGCCAGGGCGATCATCGCGACGGCCGAGGAGGCCACGAGCAGGGGCCGAGGCTTCCGGGCGCGTTTCGGGCCGGTCGAGGTTGGGCCCGGTGGCGGATCGAAGGGGGGCGGGGCCAGGGGCGTCCCGCTGTTGCCGATCAGCTTGTCGGCCGACACGACCTCGCGGGCGGCGTGGTAATAGGCGTGGAACAGCTCGGTGGGGGTCTGGTAGCGCTGGGCCGGGTCCAGGGCCAGGCATTTCAGGATCACGGCGTCCATCGCCGGGGTGATCTGGGCCTGGGGATTGGCCTTCGAGGGCGGGGCCGCCCGGGCGGTCATCCGGTCCAGGAGGGTGAGCATGGGCGTGGCGCGGGCCTCGAACGGGAGCCGACCGGTGAGCATCTCGTAGAGGATCACGCCCACGGTGAACAGGTCCGAGCGGTGGTCGGTGGGCTCGGAGGCGGCCTGCTCGGGGCTGGCGTAGGCCGGAGTGCACATGGGCATGGCGCCGCCCTGGGTCACCAGCGTGGACCCGCCCGCGCTGGTCGGGCCGTCGGTGTCGGCGCTGAAGATCTTGGCGATGCCGAAGTCCAGGACCTTCAGGTGCTCGTGCCCGGCGGGCTTGCCGTCCAGGAGCATGAGGTTCTCGGGCTTCAGGTCGCGGTGCACCAGGCCCAGGGTGCGGGCCTTCTCCAGGACCTCGCAGAGCTGGCCCAGGATCCGCCCCACCAGGTCGATCGGCAGGCCGCGGGTGCGGGCCTCGGCCCCGCGCAGGTCGTCGCGCAGGGTCTTGCCCTTGAGGAACTCCATCAGGATGAACGGCGTGGTGCCGGGGAAGTAGGTGTAGATCTTCACCGCGTGCAGGCTGTCCAGCATCATCATGATCTTCGCCTCGCGGCGGAACCGCGTGACGAAGTCGGTGTTGGTGCTGAGCTTGGAATAGAGCACCTTGATCGCCACGTTCATGTCGAGTTCGGTGTCGCGGGCCTTCCAGACCTCGCCGAATCCGCCCCGGCCCAGGCATTCGAGCAGCTCATAACGCCCCGAGGAGACCACCTGGTTCGGGCTCAGGGGCAGCACCAGGTCCGAGGCGCCGACGGAGGGGTTGGACCGATTCGTGATCGGGTTGGAGCCGGGATCGGACTGCGGCTGTGTACGCTCCTCGTTCGCCGCCGTGAGGAACGCGGCGAGGAGCTCGTCCGGGGTCTGGTAGCGATGCTCCGGCTTCAGCTCCAGGCATTTCAGGATCACGGCGTCCATCGCCGGGGAGATCGGGGCCTGCGGGTTCGCCTGCGACGGCGGGCCCGCCTCGGCGTTCGTGCGGGTGGCGAGCTTCGCGAACGGTTTGCCCTGGAGCTTGAAGGGGAGCCGACCGGTGAGCATCTCGTAGAGGATCACGCCCACGGTGTACAGGTCCGAGCGGTGGTCGGTGTGATGGCCGGCGCACTGCTCGGGGCTGGCGTATTCGACGGTGCAGATCGGCAGGTCGCCCTGCCGGGTCAAGATGTCGGGGCCGTCGGGATCGCCGCCCGGGTCGGTGTCGGCGCTGAAGATCTTGGCGATGCCGAAGTCCAGGACCTTCAGGTGCTCGTGCCCGGCGGGCTTGCCGTCCAGGAGCATGAGGTTCTCGGGCTTGAGGTCGCGGTGCACCAGGCCCAGGGTGCGGGCCTCTTCCAGGACCTCGCAGAGCTGCTTCAGCAGGCGCCCCACCAGGTCGATCGGCATCCCGTTGGCCTTGGCCTTGGGCTCCTTCAGGAGCTTGCGCAGGGTCAGCCCGTTGACGAACTCCATCACGATGAAGGGCGTGGCGCCCGGGGAGTAGTCGTAGAGCTTGACCGCGTGCACGCTCTCCAGCTTCCTCATGTTCCGGGCTTCGCGGCGGAAGCGTTCCGCGAAGTCGTCGTGCTGGCCGAATCGGGGGTCGAGGAACTTGATGGCCACCGTCACGTCGAGCGAGGTGTCGCGCACCTTCCAGACCTCGCCGAATCCTCCCTGGCCCACCTGATCGAGGAGCCGGTACCGGCCCGCGTGGATCAGCTGATTCGGGCTCAGGGGCAGGACCACGTCGGTCGCGCCGGACGGCGTGTCCTGGCGGGCGGGCGGGGGCTCGTCGCGCGGCTTCATCTCCGATTTGGTCGGGACGTCGGAATGGGGATGCAGGTCCGAGGCGTTGTAATTCTGGGTCTCGCCGTCGCCCTCGGTATAGCGGTCCAGGGTGTCTCGGGAGCCCGACGTGTTGTTCCCGTCGTCCGGTTCCGAGGGTTGTGCCTCGCCATACCAGCCCGGGCTGGTGGACCACTCGTCCGGTTCGTCTTCGGCCTCGCCCAAGCCGGATGGCATGATAGGAATTCCCTTGAATAAACGTTACCCGCGAGCCCGGCCTCTGCCTCGATCGGCGTGTCGGTCAGGGTCGCCTCGCCGGGCGAAGGGTTCCTGGCGGGCCATCGCCGGCCCATGTCCCCTGTATCGTCCCCGCGACGTGTTGTCGGACGTTCCTTCATGGAATCGTTCGACACCCTCAGAGTTTAACATTCGGGAACGTTTCCGCTCAACCGGGGACCGCGACCGCATCGAAAATCCGGCCGCCCGAGGTTAAAGTACGATTCCCAGCCAGGAGACCGACCCGATGAGAGACCTGCGGATCGCCACGGCCCAGTTCGAGCACCGCGACGGCGACAAGGCCTACAACCTCGGCCGGATCCGCGACCTCGCCCGCCTCGCCGCGTCGCGAGGGGCCGAGATGGTCTGCTTCCACGAGTGCAGCATCACGGCCTACACCTTCCTGCAAACGCTCTCGCGGGCGGAGCTGGACGCCCTGGCCGAGCCCGTGCCCGACGGGCCCTCCACGCTCGCCCTGATCGACATCGCCCGCGAGACCGGCCTGGTCGTCACCGCGGGCCTGATCGAGCGCGAACCCGACGGCAGGCTCTACAAGAGCTATGTGGCGGCCGGACCGCGGGGGTTCCTCACGCGCTATCACAAGCTCCACCCGTTCATCAGCCCGCACCTCACGCCGGGCCGGGGCTATCACGTGGCCGAGATCCTGGGCGTGAAGGTCGGGTTCCTCATCTGCTACGACAACAACCTGCCCGAGAACGTCCGCGCGACCACGCTTTTGGGCGCGGAGGTCATCATCATGCCCCACGTGACCGGCTGCACGCCCTCGCCCATGCCGGGCCGGGGCCCGGTCGATCCGGCCCTGTGGGACAATCGCGAACGCGACCCCGCGCGCCTGAGGCAGGAGTTCCAGGGCCCCAAGGGGCGAGGCTGGCTCATGCGCTGGCTCCCGGCCCGGGCGTGGGAGAACGGCGTATTCTGCGTGTTCGCCAACAACATCGGCCGCGACTTCGACACGATCAAGCCGGGCCTCTCCATGATCCTCGACCCGAGCGGCGAGGTCCTGGCCGAGTGCCACGAGCTGGGCGACGACGTGGCGGTGGCCACGCTCACGGCCCAGGCCCTGGAAAACGCCCCGGGACGCCGCTACCTCCGCGCCCGCCGGCCCGAGCTCTACGAGCCCCTGGTCCGCCCCCATCCCCCCGGCCACCAGCCCGCCACGAGCCCCGGCTGGCGGCTCGCGTTCGAGGACGACGCCGGGAAGCGATCCTGACGTCCCGGCGGCAAGCTTCCAGGCACGTCGAAGTGTACATCATCGCCTGGTTTGGAAATTTTTGGCTGATGTGACTCGGTCTTCCCTCCGCTTGCGGAGTACCCTTATTCGATGTCGTTGCACGCAGACACCCGTTGAGGGATCTCGCCCATGCTCGGAGCCATCCTCGCCTTGACTTGCCTGGCCTGGGAGGTACCCACGCCCTCCGAGGATGACCGCGCGGCCTACCAGCTCGCCAGGGCAAAGGTCGGTCGCGATGCCGAGGCCCACGTGAAGCTGGCCCTCTGGTGCGAGGCCCACGGCCTGGACGCCGAGCGGGTCGAGCACCTGGCCATGGCGGTGACCCTCGACCCGACCAACGCCCCGGCGCGGGGCCTGCTGGGCATGGTGGACGACGGGGGGCGGTGGAGGAGGCCCGGCGACCTGGCCAAGCGGCTGAACGGCGACCCCGCCCGCACGGCGATCCTGGCCGAGTACGCGGCGCGTCGCGACGCCACGCCGAGGACGGCCGACGCGCAGTGGAAGCTGGCCCTGTGGTGCGAGGAGAAGGGGCTGAAGGACGAGGCCCGCGCCCACCTGACCGTCGTGGTGCGACATGACCCGTCGCGCGAGGCGGCGTGGAAACGCCTGGGTTACAAGAAGGTGGACGGACGCTGGGCGACCGACGAGCAGGTCGCCGCGCAGAAGGCGGAGGTCCAGGCCCAGAAGGCGGCCGACAAGGCCTGGAAGGCCCGGTTGCAGGATCTCAAGGCCGACCTGAAGAACCCGAAGAAGCGGTTCGACGCGGAGCAGGCCCTCACGAAGATCTCCGACCCCCGCGCCGTGCCGGCCCTGATCAGAGAATTCGGAGGCGAGCCCCGGCGCCTGATCCAGGTCCTGGGCCAGATCGACAGCCTGGCGGCGTCGAGGAGCCTGGCCGTGCTCTCGCTCTACGCGGCCGACCCCGACGACCGCCGCTCGGCGACCGAGACGCTCCGGCACCGCGATCCCCGCGAGTTCGCCCACCTCCTCATCGGGATGCTCCGCGAGTCGGTCAAGTATGAGGTCCGGCATGTCGGGGGGCCGGGCTCGCCCGGGGCGCTCTTCGTGGCGGGCGAGCGGTTCAACGTCCAGCGGCTTTACAGCCCGCCGCCGATGCCCGAGATCCGCACCTACGACGGCGAACCCGTGTGGTACGACGGTGACGGGTTCGCCGTCATCAAGCGTTTTCACGGCCCGGGCCTCGATCGACGGTCGACGACCCGGATGACGCGCATGAATCCTCGAAACTTTAACGAGTTCCGGCCGACGGATCCCGTCCTCCGCGGGGCGGTCGAGGAATATCGCCCGAAGGTCGAGGAGGAGCTCCGCGACATCCGCGTCAGAGGCGCAAATAACCGGGTGGCTTACATCAACAACCCCGCCTATTACCTCGAGAATCTGGTGGGCATCAACATCTCGGACACCGTCATCACGACCACGCCGACGGCCATCGAGACGGTCATTCCGATCGGCAGGATCGAGGCCGAGCACCGGAGGGCGGCCCTCTCCGCCCAGGCCCAGCTCGAGGATGATATCGCCACCCTGGACCAAGATAACGCCGACGTGGATCGAACGAACTCCCTGGTCATCGAGGCCCTTCGAGGCGCGACCGGCGCGGACCACGGTGCGGACGGCGAGGCGTGGAAGACCTGGTATTTCGCGCAAGTCGGCTACAGCTACACGTCGCCCGCCCGGAAGAGCGTGCCGACGGTCGTGGAGGACGTCCCCCTGGCCGACTCGCCGCGGTTCGTCCCCATCTACACCCAGACGCCACAAGCCGGCAAGGCCGTCTCGACCCGGGAGTTGTCTTTCAGCACCACCGGCGACATCCCCAGCTGCTTCGGGGCCGGTACCCTGGTCCACACCACGGCCGGGCCCCGGCCGATCGAGTCGCTCAAGGTTGGGGACCGCGTGCTGGCCCAGGTGGAGGCGAATGGGGCCCTTCGCTATCAGCCGATCATCACCGTCCTGCACAATCCGCCCGCGCCCACGCTGCGAGTCGACCTGGGCGGCGAGCCGATCGTCTCCAGCACCTTCCACCGCTTCTGGGTCGCGGGCAAGGGGTGGAAGATGGCCCGCGACCTCCGGGCCGGCGACCTGGTGCGCACGCTCGAGGGCACGGCCAACGTCAATGCCATCGAGCCCGACCGCGTGCAGCCGGTGTTCAACCTCGAGATCGCCGGGGACCGGACCTTCTTCGTCGGCAACGTGGCGGCCCTGGTGCACGACAACACCGTGCCCGACCTCCGCGCCGCCCCGTTCGACGCGGCGCCGGACCTGCTCGCCTCGAAGGGGCGGCAGGAGAAGACCCCGTGAACGGAGAACCGCGATCGGGCGATCGCGGGGGATGAGGGCGGGGCCGCGACTTCCGGTGCGGCCCTCTCCTCCCGGTCAAGAGCGCCCTCAGGGGGCGACCGCGGCCGTCGAGCCGTCGACGGCCAGGGGCTTCGCGGGGCGGGTCCGGGGCCCATTCAAGAGGCGGCCCACCACCGTGTATCGCACGAGGGTCTGATAGGTGACCAGCAGGACCGAGGTCACCACCACGCAGATGAACAGGAATTTGGCGATCGCGGGGATCTCCCAGGTTCGCACCCAGCCCTGGAGCAGGACCACGGGCACGAGGTGCATCAGGTAGAGCCAGTAGGCCGAGTCGGACAGGTAGCGGACGGCCCGGCGCTCGTCCGTCATGAAGTGGCGGAAAAGGCCGATGAACGCGAACGACATGGACCACGTGTAGATCACCTGCAAGATCCCCGAAGGCACGGTCAGCCCCACGGTGATCAGGCCCATCGGGAACACCAGCAGGAGCGCCACGGGCAAGCCGATCTTCCAGCCCCGCCCGAGCCGGTTGTCCTGATCGTCGCAGTCGAAGTACAGGGCCCCGAAGGCGAAGAAGATCGCGTAGTAGAGCAAAACATGAGGCTGGGGGATGAGCCCCACCGACGTGTCGGGCCCGAACCCCGGCCCGATCGTGCCCATGAACAGCTGCGGGATCATGGTCAGCGGGACCAGCCACAGGAGCCTCGCCCGCGAGAGGATCGCAGCACGCGGGGATCGTCGCCCGGGGAACCGACCGGCCAGGCCCACGACGATGGCGAATCCCCCCACGAGCCAGCACAGGTACCAGAGGAACCACAGGTGGTCGAAGACCGGGGTCAGGATCAGGTGGAAGGCGTCGGCCTTCCCCTTCTCGCCGATCAGGAAGCGGTCGGAGGTGAGGAAGCCCGCATACGCCTTGCGCAGGGAGTCCAGGCTCCAGCCCGAGGAGGCCGGCTCCTCGTCCGAGCCCCCGCCCTTCGCGGCCAGGATCTTGCGGACGCGGGCGCGGGCGGATTCGACCTCATCCTGAGGCTTCAGTGGGATGCGGAGGCCCTTGGTGATGCCCAGAGTGGTGGCCCAGTCCGCCTTGCTCGAGTCGCTGGCCGAGTCGCCGTAAGGCCCGACCGCCTTCGGGTTCGCGCCTCGTTCCAGGAGCAAGGAAACCACGTCGGGCTGCCCGAGGAACGCCGCCGAATGGAGCGCGGAGTAGCCCCCGCGGTCGGTCTTGTGGATATCCGCCCCGCGATCGAGCAGGGCCGTGGTGATCGGGACATCGCCGAACATGGCGGCCCACATCAGGGGAGGGATGCCGGACGTGGGGTCGAGCTCGTTGGGGTCGGCCCCTCCCGCGATCAGGCGTTCGACCTCGGCGGGCTTGCCCTCGCGGACCGCCTCGACCAGCTCGGACCGGGCCCCGGTCGCCGCCGGCCTGCGTTCGTCCTGTCGCTCCGCCCGTTTCATGGCCCATCCCGAGGCCCAGGCCATCGCCGGGACGATCGTGACCACGCCGATCGCCAGGGGCAGGGCCACGCGAAGCAGCCTCTGCCTGATCAGGGCCTTCAGGCCGCGCCTCCGCCACATCATCATCGTGAAGTAGCCGCTGATCAGGATGAACAGGGGCATGCGGAATCCGTGGACCGACGCGAGAAACCAGCCGAACGCGGGGCTCGTCCGCCAATCCGTCACGATCCAGGGCAGCCCCGTGAACGAGAGGGACGCGTGGAGCGCGATGCCCAGCAGCATGGCGAACGCACGCAGGGCGTCCAGGTCGTGCAGGCGTGCGGATTCTCGCGAAGGTTCGGTGCTCATGCTCGCTCCGGAAACGAGGGGATGCCCAGGCGCTGCCGAGGGCGTCGAGAGGCTGGTCGCGGGTGTACTTCGTCGTCTCTCCGCGATTCTTGCCGGGAAACGGTCCGGGCCTCGCCGACAGATCCTGAGGAGCAGGCCTGCCCCCGGCGATCGTAAGGGTGACGGCCCACGATAGTATGTGAGGCGAGGGGCCCTTGGGAACCACGCTGGCTCGTTGACAATCCGGACCCTCACGCCGGTCAAGAACCATCGACCGGGGAGTTCCCAGCGCGAAAACGTGAATTTGCAGAACGAACCCAATTCGGCCGCCCGGAATGCGGGGCGAGCTCAAGCGAATCCCGTTTTGGAGAAAGAGGTTAGGTTGCGTCGCCGGGGCCATCCGGGGCGGGTCTCATCGGTAAAACGAAGCCAAAACGAACCCAAAACGAAGCCAAATCGAACCCAATTTTGGACCTCGGGACGGAAAACGAACCCATGGGCAAGGCCTCCACGCGGCCAGGATTCGTCACGCGGCCCGGACTAAGCCAACGCGACGAGGGCGCCGAGAGGTCGAACCTCTCCGCGCCCTCGACGATCTCGCACGTGTGCGGCGATCAGGCCGTGACCTCGTAGCCCGAGCGCTGGGGACGGGTCAGCCAGGAGTTGGCCTCGGAGTCATTCACGATCTCCTCCTTCGCCGGGTCCCAGGTAAGCTTGCGCCCGCCCAGGCGGATGGCGATGTTGGCCAGGTGGCAGGTGGTGAGCGCGCGGTGGTGGGACCACACGTCGGAGACCGGGGTGGAGCGGTCGCGCATGCACTCGAAGAAGTTGGGCATGTGGCCGTCGATCTTCTTGCCCTTGCGCAGCTCGATCAGGAGCGACTCGGGCACGGGGTCCTTCAGCAGGGCGTCGACCGACCCGCCCGAGAGGTCGATGCGGTCGCGGGTCACGAAGATGCGGCCCTGCTCGCCCTCGAAGGTCACGCCGTTCTCGGTGTCGTCGCGGATGTCCAGGGTCACGCCGTTGTTGAACGTGGCGCGGACGAGGAACGCGGTCGGGGTGTTGTAGCGGTCGTCCTCGGTCGGCCACCCGTCCTTGTACTTGACCGGGAGTTCGCCCTTGGTGACCTCGATCGTGTCGGGGCCCGAGTTGTCCATGCCGATGGCCCACTGGCCGATGTCCACGTGGTGCGCACCCCAGTCGGTGAGCTTCCCGCCCGAGTACTCGTACCACCAGCGGAAGTTGCCGTGGCAGCGATCCTTGATGTACTCGACCTTCGGGGCCTGGCCGAGCCACATGTCCCAGTTGAGGTTGGCGGGCGGGGCTTCCTTGGGGAAGGGGCCGCCCTCGGGCCCTCCGCCGATGGCGGCGGTGACCTTCTTGACCTTGCCGATGCGTCCGGCGCGGACCATGGCCACGGCCAGGAGGAACACGCGGTTGTGATCCGATCGCTGCTGCGTGCCGACCTGCACCACGCGGCCGGTCTCCTTGGCGACCTTGCCGATCAGCTTGCCCTCGTCGATGGTGAGGGTCATCGGCTTCTCGCAGTAGGCGTCCTTGCCCGCCTTCATCGCGTCGATGAGGATCTTCGAGTGCCAGTGGTCGGGCGTGCCGATGACCACGGCGTCGATGTCCTTGCGGTCGAGGACCTTGCGGTAGTCCTCGTAAACGTCGGCCTTGCCGCCGCTCACGTCCTTCTTGGCGCGCTCGGCGTGGTTCTTATCCACGTCGCACACGGCCAGGAAGTCGCCGTAGTTCTTGGCCCAGTGGGCGTCGCCCGTGCCCTGTCCGCCTGCGCCGATCAGGCCGAGGCGGGGACGTTCGACCGGAGAGCGGAACTCCTCGGCCGTGGCTCGGCCCGAGGGCATGATCAGGGGCAGCAGGGCGGGGCTCGCGGCCGTCACGCGGAGGAACTCGCGTCGGGTCTTCTGGCTCATCCTTGGGGCTCCCGAAAGAGAATGCGGGCGGAGAGGGACCGCCCCGGGAGGTTCACTGTAGACGCCCCCGCATCCAAGCTCAAGGGCGATGCGGCCCGGCGGGCTCGCGTGGAGGTGGGAGGGACGGCGAGGCATGCGACCGGGGCCGCACGCCTCGCCCGAGGCGGAGGGAGGTGGGGAAGGGCTCAGGCGAAGATCTCGCGCACCACGTTGCCGGCCACGCCGGTCAGGCGGAAGTCCCGCCCGGCGTAGCGGTAGGTGAGCGCCTCGTGGTCGAGCCCCATGAGCGCGAGGATCGTGGCGTGCAGGTCGGTCTTGTGCATCCGGCCCTCGACCGCGTGCAGGCCGTACTCGTCGGTCGCCCCGTAGGAGAATCCGGGCTTCACGCCCGCCCCGGCGAGCCACATGGGGTAGCCCGTGATGTTGTGGTCGCGGCCGTCGACCCCCCGCGCGGTGGGCAGGCGGCCGAACTCGCTGCCGAAGAGTACGAGCGTGTCCTCGAGCAGACCGCGCTGCTCCAGGTCGGCGAGGAGCGCGGCGGTGGGCTGGTCGGTGGCCCTGGAGTTGCGGACGAGCCCCTGGTGCAGGTTCGTGTGCTGGTCCCAACCGGGGTGGCAGACCTCCACGAAGCGGACGCCGGCCTCGCTCAGACGCCGGGCCATGAGGCACTGGCGGGCGAAGCTGCCCGCGGGGCCGGGCTTCACGCCGTAGTCGTCCAGCACCGACTGCGGCTCCTTCGAGATGTCGAGCAGCTCGGGCACCTTGCCCTGCATGGTGAAGGCTAGCTCTTAGGACTGGATCACGCCGTCGAGCTCGTGCGGAGTGCCGGGCGACGAGTCATAATCGCGGTTCATGGCCTGAACCAGGTCGATCTGCGATCGTTGCAGGTTCCGGGGCGTGAGCGCCTTGAGGTTCGGGACATAGCCCGTGTCGTTGATGCGAGTGCCCTGGAAGTGGGCGGGCAGG
>JANOBY010000272.1:0-4594 GCA_031411935.1 Planctomycetales bacterium
GCAGGCCTTCCGCATGCTCGACCCCAGGGAGATGGCCAGAAACCCGGTCATGTTCCTGGTCGAGGTCGGAACCGTCCTGACGGCGATCGTGACCGTGCAGTCGATCGCCCAGGGGGCGGCGATCGGCCTGATCGCCTACCAGTCGTCGCTGACGATCCTCCTGTTCCTCACCGTCCTGTTCGCCAACTTCGCCTCGGCCCTGGCCGAGGCGCGGGGCAAGGCCCAGGCCGACAGCCTCCGGGCGACCCGGGCCGACACGCCCGCCTATCGTTTGCACGAGCTGGGCAGCCCCACCGGCGAGGTCGTCTCCTCGACGAAGCTGCGCGCCGGCGACTACGTGGTCGTCGAGGTGGGGCAGGTCATCCCGACCGACGGCGAGGTGGTCGAGGGCGTGGCGTCGGTCGACGAGAGCGCCATCACGGGCGAGAGCGCCCCCGTGATCCGCGAGGCGGGAGGCGACCACTCCGGGGTGACCGGCGGCACTCGCGTCCTGTCCGACCGGATCGTGATCCAGGTGACGGCCGGGCCGGGCGAGAGCTTCCTCGACAAGATGATCGCGCTGGTCGAGGGCGCGAGCCGGCAGAAGACCCCCAACGAGATCGCGCTGACGATCGTCCTGGCGGCCTTCTCGATGATCTTCCTGATCGTCACGGCCTCGCTTTATCCCATGGCCCGGTACTTCGACCTCACGCTCGACATCCCGACCCTGATCGCGCTCCTGGTCTGCCTCATCCCCACGACGATCGGTGCCCTGCTGGCGGCCATCGGCATCGCCGGGATGGACCGCGCCCTGGCGGCGAACCTGATCGCCAAGAGCGGCAAGGCGGTCGAAGTGGCCGGCGACATCGACACGCTCCTGCTGGACAAGACGGGCACGATTACCATCGGCAACCGTCGCGCCACGCAGTTCGTGCCGCTCGGCGGCACGTCGGCGCGCGACCTGGCTCGCCTGGCGGCCCTGGCCTCGATGGCCGACTCGACGCCCGAAGGCAAGAGCATCCTCGACCTGGCGCGCGAGCAAAAGGCGGTCGACGGCGAGGCCCCGGCAGGCTCGCGATTCATCGAATTCACCGCCCAGACCCGGATGAGCGGCGTGGACCTGCCCCAGGGGCCGAGGCTTCGCAAGGGTGCCCCGAACACGGTCGCGAAGTACGTCCAGGACGCCGGCGGGAGCCTGCCGGAAGGCTACCAGCAGACCGTGGACTCGATCGCATCGGGAGGGGCGACCCCGCTCGCGGTGGCCGAGGACGACCGGATCGTGGGCGTGATCAAGCTGGAAGACATCCTCAAGCCGGGCATCCGCGACCGCTTCGCGCGGCTCCGTCAGATGGGGCTACGCGTGGTGATGGTCACGGGCGACAACCCGCTGACCGCGAAGGCGATCGCCGACGAGGCGGGCGTGGACGACTTCATCGCCCAGGCCACGCCCGAGGCCAAGCTCGCCTACATCCGCAAGGAGCAGGAGGGGGGCAAGCTCGTGGCCATGATGGGCGACGGCACCAACGACGCCCCCGCCCTGGCCCAGGCCGACATCGGCGTGGCGATGAACTCGGGGACGCAGGCCGCCAAGGAAGCGGGCAACATGGTGGACCTCGACAGCGACCCGACGAAGCTCATCGAGGTCGTCGAGATCGGCAAGCAACTGCTGATGACGCGAGGGGCCCTGACCACCTTCTCCATCGCCAACGACCTGGCCAAATATTTCGCCGTGATTCCGGCCATGTTCATCGTGACCCTGCCCGCGCTCAGGGTGCTTGACCTGATGGGCCTGGCCACGCGGGGCGGCGCGTATTCCGCGATCCTCGCCGCGGTGATCTTCAACGCGATTGTCATCCCGATGCTGATCCCGGTCGCGCTGAAGGGGGTCAAGTATCGCCCGGTCGGGGCCGGCGCGCTTCTGCGGCGGAACCTGCTGATTTACGGCCTGGGCGGTGTGATCGCTCCGTTCATCGGCATCAAGCTCATCGACATGGCCATCGACCCGCTCCTGGGACTGGTCGGGATCAAGTAATGCCCGCACCCGCACACACTCCATCCCCGTCGGAAGGACGAGTTCAGATGATCCGCGAGACCGTGAACGCCCTCCTGGCCTGCCTGGTGACTCTGGCCCTCTGCGCCGTGGCCTACCCGGCGGCGGTCTACGGGCTGGGGCACACCCTGTTCCCGGTGCAGGCCCGAGGGAGCCTTATCGAACGCGACGGCAAGGTCGTCGGCTCCGAGCTGATCGCCCAGCCGTTCTCCTCGGACAAATACTTCGCGCCCCGCCCCTCCGCGGCCGGCGCCAACGGCTATGCCGCCGATGCGGCCAGCGGCTCGAACCTGGGGACGACCAACCCGGCCCTCCGCGACCGGATCGCGCTGGACGCGGCCCGGAAGGTCGCCTCGAAGACCGGCGACGCCGACCTCAAAGCCGGGCTCGAACGTCTGGACGCCCTGCAAGGCGACCTCAAGGCCAGGCGGGAGATCAGGGAGCCGTCGCAGGCCCACACCGACGCGATCGCCAGGCAGGAGGCGGAGGTCGCCACGCTGAATGCCAGCATCCTCGATCGTTCGGCGGAGGTGGGCATCGCCCCCGAAGCCCTGGTTCCGGTGGACCTGGTCACGGCCTCCGGTGCCGGGCTGGACCCGCACATCAGCCCCGACGCCGCCCGCTATCAGGCGGCGCGCGTGGCCTCGGCCCGGGGGCTCACCGCGGATCGCGTCGAGGCCCTGATCGAGGCGCACACGGATCGTTCGGGAGAGTTCATCGGGGCTCCTCCCCGGGTCAACGTGCTCCTGCTGAACCTGGCCCTGGACCGGGAGAAATCGGCAACAGGATCGGGACCGGCCGGGCCCGCTTCGGCCGCGATCAAGATCGAGGCCTCGCCCGCATCCGTGGCCATCCCGGCGGCACCCGTCCATGAGGTCCCTTCGGCGAACGCCAACGAGTGCAGCTCCTCCCCAGCGATGGAGACGGTTTCCACCCGCCCGGATACGCCCCAGGCCCGCGCGGACGCCGCGCCCGGCTCGGCCCTGATCGAGGAAGTCGGTGAGCTCCGGGCGAGGGTCGACAGGCTCGCCGAGGGGGTGCGCGTGGCCTCCGATTCCCACCGCAGGATCGACCAGATCGACGAACGCGTGTCCGGCCTGGACCGGGACATGGAAGTCCTACGAACCGGTCTGAAGGAGGCGAGAGACGACGAGCACACGGGCCAGACGGAGGAGAAGCTCCGCGCGATCGCCGTGGAAGTTGAGGCCTTCAAAAACTCGACCCGGAGGGCCGAGACGGCGTGGGGCGATGCGAACGGGGCGATCCCCGTCGAGGGTCTCGATCAGGCCATGAGACTCTTCCAGGGCAAACGGTACGCCGAGGCGGCGGAAGCCTTCCGCGAGGTCGCCCGTTCACGCCCCGACGACGCACGCGCGTGGTACCACGCGGCGCTAGCCCGGGGGTTCACCACCAGCCAGTGGCGTGGAGAGGTCGTCGCCCTGGTCAACAAAGGCGTCGAGCTTGAGATCGCCCCCAGCCCGTCGCCTGAAATCATCGACAAATCCTTCTCCGACCTGACGAAGGATTCGGGCCGGGATTGGCTATCCTATTACCGGAAGCTGGCTATCAAGAAGTGAGCGACTCGCCGCGGGGGGCCGAATGACCCAGCTTCAATCGGAGCGGATCGCCGACGTTCTCGACGAGGATATCGGCCATCGTGAGGACAGGTCGCTCGACGAGGAGGGTCGGCTCGTCCTCTTCGAGCCCGGGGACGGCGGGCGCGTTGCCCTCCCGGCCTGGTCGGCGGACGATTACGCCGAACGCGACTCGATCGGGAGAGGCTGCCTCAGCGCGAGGATCAAGTCCCGAGACGGCCCGACCCAGGGGCCCGCAATCCGCCCGCATCCCGCTCCCGCCATGGTCCGAAGTCTCCAAGATGCCCCCACAGATCAGGCGAGCCCACCATGCCCACGACCGACGCATCTCGGCCCAGCCCCGAGCAGTTCCTCAACCTGATCCGTCGGCAGGAGCGGGGGCGGCTCAAGGTTTACCTGGGCTCCAACGCCGGGGTGGGCAAGACCTACGCCATGCTCCGGGAAGGCAACCGGCTGAAGAAGCAGGGTGTCGACGTGGTGATCGGCATCGTGGAGACCCATGGACGCGTCGAGACCGCCGAACAGGTCGGCGACCTCGAGTCCATCCCTCCGCGGAAGATCGAATATCGCGGCGTGACCTTGCGCGAGATGGACCTCGACGCGATCCTCGCCCGACGGCCGACCGTCTGCCTGGTGGACGAACTCGCCCACACCAACGCCCCGGGCAGCAAGCATGCCAAGCGTCACCAGGACGTCGACGAGCTCGTGAGAGCGGGGATCCACGTGATCACGACCGTCAACATCCAGCATCTGGAGAGCCTCTACGACCACGTCGAGCGGGTCACCGGCGTGAAGGTGAAGGAGCGACTGCCCGACTCGGTCCTGGGCGAGGCCGACCAGATCGTCAACATCGACCTCTCGTCCGAAGACCTGCTGGAGCGCATGAGGGCCGGCAAGCTTTATCCGCCCGATCGGGACGAGCGGGCCAAGGACCATTACATCACGCCCGCCAACCAGACCCGCCTGCGCC
>JANOBY010000273.1:0-2795 GCA_031411935.1 Planctomycetales bacterium
CGGCAAGAACCTCTCGTTCGTGCCGACGAGCCTCAAGGCCCGCGCGGGCGAGCCGATCGCGATCCGCTTCAGGAATCCCGACGCGGTCCCGCACAACTGGGCCCTCATCCGGCCCGAGACCCTCCCGCAGGTGGGCGACCTGGCCAACAAACTCGTGGCCGACCCAAACGCGTTTGCACGTCAATATGTTCCGGACAGCCCGGATGTAATCGCGTATACCGACGTGACCGAGCCGGGCAAGGAAAGCTTGATCTCGTTCATGGCCCCATCGCAGAAGGGGAGGTATCCGTTCCTCTGCACGTTCCCGGGGCACTGGATGGTCATGAACGGAATATTGATCGTCGAGTGATCCGCGTGCGAAGATGCGTTCATCACTGATTTTACGAGGAGGGGCACTTGCGACCGACACAAACCCCATCAAGGCGGCGATTCCTCGCGACGGCCGCCGGGTTCCTGGCTGTGCCGACGATCATCCCGGCGCGGGCCTTTGGCGCGAATGAGCGCATCGTGACCGGCCATATCGGTGTTGGTGGCCAGGGCACGATTAACCTGAAAGCCTTCCTCGCACAATCGGACGCCTCGCCCGCCATCCTTTGCGATGTGGACGCGAAGCGTCTGGGCGTTGCGGCCAGGATCCTGGAAGGGAAGAAGGTTAAGTTGGACGCGGTGGGGGATTTTCGCCGCGTGCTCGACCGCAAGGATGTGGATGCCGTGGTCATTTCCACGCCCGACCACTGGCACGCGATCCCCACGGTCGAGGCCTGCAAGGCGGGCAAGGACGTGTATTGCGAGAAGCCCCTCTCGCTGACCATCGCCGAGGGCCGCGCCATGGTCCTCGCGGCCCGCAAACACGATCGCGTGGTCCAGACCGGCTCGCAACAGCGATCGGCGCCCGAGTTCCGTCGCGCCTGCGAGCTCGTCCGTAACGGCAAGCTCGGTACGATCAAGACGGTGCTGGTGGGCATCAACGACGTGAATTTCGTCGGCCCCGGCGTGCCCGATGCCTCCCCCCCGCCCGAGCTCGACTACAACACCTGGCTCGGGCCCGCACCCGATCGCCCCTACAACGTGAAGCGGGTCCACTACAACTTCCGGTTCTTCTGGGACTACTCGGGCGGCCAGATGACGAACTGGGGAGCGCACCACATCGACATCGCGCAGTGGGGCCTGGGCACGGATACCACCGGGCCGATCTCGTCGGAAGGGACGGCCACGTTCTCGCCCGAGCTTGGATACGAGGTCACCACCACCTGCCGCTTCACGCATACGTATGCCAGCGGAATCACCCTGGTCGTGGGTCAGGGGCAGAAAGACATCCCGCCCGGCACCACGTTCGTCGGCTCCGAGGGCACCCTCTTCACCAACCGGAGCCGACTGAAGACGACCCCGCCCGATCTGGCGAAGCTCCAGCTGACGGAAGACGACCTCCGCCTTCCCGAGAGCCTGGACCACTACGGCAACTTCCTTGATTGCGTGAAGTCCCGCAAGCCTCCCATTTGCGACGTGGAGATCGGCCACCGGTCGGTCACGATCAGCCACCTGGGGAACATCGTGGCGAGGCTTGGCCGCAAGATCCATTGGGATCCTGCGACGGAGACCATTCAGGGTGACGTCGAGGCCGCCGGGATGCTCTCTCGCGAGTACCGCAAGCCCTGGACTCTCTGAACGGGCCCTTGTTGTGCCGGTCTCAAAAAACGAGCCTCGCCCGAAGACCGTCGGGCGAGGCTCGTCTCGATTCGACTCTGCTCGGAGAGATCAGACTTCCTGACCGGCCGCCACATGCTTGGCGTGGCCGTTTCCGTTGGCCCGGGGGCCGTCCAGCAGCTCGGCTCCCAGGGCGGTCTCTCCGTGCTGGCTGAGGTCCAGGCCGATAAGCTCCTGCTCCTCGGTCACGCGAAGGGGGATGATCAGGTCGGTGATCTTGAAAAGGATCAGCGAGCCCACGAACGCGAATACGGTGACGATCGCGAGCGCGATCATGTGCACCCGGAGGAGCCCCATCTGGGTCATGGGGGCGGTGGGCGGGGCGAAGATGCCCGTGGCGATCATCCCCACAATCCCCCCCACTCCGTGGCAGGGGAATACGTCGAGCGTGTCGTCGAGGGTGGACTTCGTTCGGAGGTGGACGGCCAGGTTGCTGATCACGCTGGCGACCAGCCCGATCACGATGCTCTGACGCACGGTCACGAAGCCCGCCGCTGGCGTGATGGCTACCAGGCCCACCACGGCGCCGATGCACGCGCCAAGGGCCGACGGCTTGTTGCCCCGCATCCAGTCGAAGAACATCCAGGCGAGCATGGCTGCGGCCGAGGCCGTGTTCGTCGTGGCGAAGGCCATGGTCGCGGTGCCGTCGGCCTTCAGCGCCGAGCCCGCGTTGAAGCCGAACCAGCCGAACCAGAGCATGCCCGTGCCCAGGAGCACGAACGGCACGTTGGCCGGGTTGTGGGCCTCCCGCGCCAGGTGGCTCTTGCGGCGGCCAAGGACCAGGGCCCCTGCCAGGGCCGCGAACCCGGCCGACATGTGCACCACCGTCCCGCCCGCGAAGTCCTTCACGCCCCACTTGTAGAACAGTCCATCCGGGTGCCACGTCATGTGCGCCAGAGGGCAGTAGATGACCAGGCTGAACAGGACCATGAACAGCAGGTAGGCCGAGAACCGCACCCGCTCGGCGAACGATCCGGTGAACAGGGCCGGCGTGATGATCGCGAACTTGAGCTGGAACATCGCGAAGACCAGGAGCGGGACGGTCAGGGCGAGCGGTTCGGCCTTCGTGCCGAGCGAGACCACGCCGTCGG
>JANOBY010000274.1:0-4126 GCA_031411935.1 Planctomycetales bacterium
GCGTAGATGACCAGGGACGGCGCCGCGTCGCACGCGCAAAAGAAGGGTGATGGGCGGAACCCATCACCCTCGCTTCGATCTGGATACTCGCGTCGGGGATCGGTTCATTCCGAGGCGGACTTCGCGGCGGCCACCGGAGCCGCGATTTTCTCGGGGGCGTCTTCCTCGAAGGGGCGCTTGATCCCAGGCCCGGACTTGAGCTTATTTTCCTGCTCGGCCGAGAGCCTGGCGGCCTTCAGGTACACGTCCATCTGCTGCCCCACGTAGAGCTCCATCTCGCGGTCGGCGGGCAGGGCGTACACGACCTGGAGCACGCGGGTGTCCACGCGCTCGGAGTTGTCGCCGGTGAGGCTCTTCTTGGGGATCACGTAGGGCTCGACCTTGACGATCTTCGTGAGCGGGAACGTGAAGCCGGAACGCCCCTTGAGCGTGGCGATGGCGTCGGCCTTGGGGTCGAAGTAGGGGACGTCCTGCTCGTCGATGTCCACGCGCACGTTCAGGGTCTGCACGTCGCCCAGGACGATCAGGGGCTCCTTCCAGACCGAGGCCGCGAACTGGCCGGGCCGGACGTTGACCTGGAGGACCTCGCCGTCGGCCAGGGCCGTGACGGTGCTGCGCTCGATGTCGGTCTCGGTCCCCTTGACCAGGCTCTCCATCTGCTCGACGTGGGAGCGGGCGACCTCGATGTCTTTTTCCCAGGTGATCTTGATGCGTTTGAGGTCGGCCTCGGCGCGGGTGAGGGCGGCCTTGGCGGCGTCGAAAGCGTAGCGGTCGCGGTCATAATCGCTGGTCGGGCTCACCCGGCGCTCGTGCAGCTGCGACGTGCGGTTGTACACGATCTCGGCCTCGCGATACTTGGCGCGGGCCTCGTCCACGGCGGCGGTGGCCGTGGGGATGTCCTGGGTCTGCGGGGCGGCCTCGATGCGGGCGAGCTCGGCGCTGGCGCTGTCCAGGTTCGCCTTGCGGACGTTGAGCTCGGCCTGGAGGTTGCGGTCGTCGGTCTTGAACAGCGGGGTGCCCACCTTCACGGGGTCGTGCACCTTCACGTACACGGCGGTCACGATGCCCGGGATGTTGGCGCCGACGGGGATGTTCTCCAGGTTCGCCTCGATGATCCCGGCCCCGGCGATCGTGGGCGGGCCCTCGGGGCGGGTCGGCGGCGAGATCACCGGCGGAGAAACCGGCGGGGTCTTCTGGCCCTGGACCACCGTGTAGATCCCGAAGCCCAGGCCAAGCACGGCCAGCAGGGGCAGAACGTATTTCGTGAACATGGCCCACCCGGGGTCAGAGAAACGGAAGGAGGTCCGAAAACGAATCATGATGAATGGGGATGTGGATCCGGCGACGGGGATCACACGGCGACGGCCTCGGCCTCGGCGTGGGGCGCCAGCGACATGGCCCGTTGCTCGGGGGACTTCTCGGTCACTTCCACCATCTGGCCGTCGTCCATGCGGGCGATGCGGTCGCCGAAGTGGAACACGCGGTTGTCGTGCGTGACCACGATCACCGCGCGGTCGGGCTTCACCGCCGACTTGCGGAGCATCTCCATCACGGTCAGGCCGGTCTCGTGGTCGAGCGCGGCGGTGGGCTCGTCGCACACGAGCAATCGCGGCGAATGCACGAGCGAGCGGGCGATCGCCACGCGTTGCTGCTGCCCGCCCGAGAGCTGCGAGGGGAAGGACCCGGTCTTCTTGCCCATGCCCAGGCTGTCGAGCACCTCGCGGGCCTTGCCCACGGCCTTCGCCCTGGAGACCCCGCCGATGACCAGCGGGATCGCGGCGTTCTCGGCCGCGGTGAGCGCCGGCAGGAGGTTGTACTGCTGGAAGATGAAGCCGATGTTGCGCGAGCGGAACAGGGTGCGTCGGCTGTCGGAGAACTTCGTGACCTCGTCGCCGAAGATGTCCACCGACCCTTCGTCGCAGTTGAGGATCCCGGCCACGACCGACAGCAGGGTGGTCTTGCCGCACCCCGAGGGGCCGATGATCATCGACATCTGACCCATGTACACATCCCAGTCGATGTGCTTCAGGGCGGTCACGCGCTGCTCCCCCTTGCCGAAGTGCTTGGCCACCCCGCGGATCTTGACCGCGACCTGATCCTCGAGCTCACGGGGAGCGAGGGCCGGCGACGGCGTGGAAGCGATCAGGTGCTCGGTCTGGATCTGCATGCCTGGCCCTCGGTCGTCTCGGGGACTTGGGGACTCGTCGGATGGGTCAATTCACGCGGGGCTCAACCTCGGAACACGACCGCCGGCTCCAGCACGATCACGCGGCGGATGCAGAGGATGCTGGCGAGGATGCAGATCACCACGATGGACACGCCCGCCACCGGCAGGACCGGCCACCAGGTGAAGAACGCGAGCTCGCCCCCCTGGCTCACCTGCCCGAAGAGCGAGGCAAGCCCCACGCCCAGGCCGTAGCCCAGGAGGCCGACCACGGTGGCCTGCAGCAAGATCATGCCCACGATCCGCGAGTTGGTCGCGCCCATGGCCTTCAGCGAACCGAACTGCTTGAGGTTCTCGATCGTGAAGTTGTAGAAGGTCTGGCCGGCGATGGCCGTGCCCACGAAGAAGCCCAAAAGCGTGGTGATGCCGAAGTTGATGGGGATGCCGGTGTACTTGAAGTAATAGCCCATGGTGTCCCACATGAACTCCTCGCTGGTGCGGGCCTTGAGCCCGGTCTGCGACGAGATCTTCTTGGCCACGGCCTCGGGCTTCTGGCCTCCCCCGGTGCGGGCCAGCACGTACGAGAGCAGCTTGCGCTCGCGCGGCACGTACTGCTTGGCCCGCGAGTACAAGGTGTAGACCACCGGGTTGGACTGGAACGTGCGGGTGGCCTCGCACACGCCGACGATGATCCCGCGGTGGTCGTTCATCTCGACCTCTCGCCCCACGAATCGTTTGTAGAATTCGCGCTGGGCGGCACGCAGGTCCTCCTCGGGCGAGGCCCCCACGCTCGGGGTCTCCGTCCCGTCGTTCACGAACAGGCGATGGCTGAGGTCGGCCAGACCGCTCTTGATGGCGAAGCCCAGCTTCTTGCCGAGGCCGGGAAGCTGCGGGGCCTGGTCCCAGCGCTCGCCGGGGAAGAGCTTGGGCAGGCGGTTGTAGTCGATGATCACGGCGTCGGTCTTGCGCAGGTCGGCCAGCGAGCCGACCACGATCCGCGACGGAGGGGGCGAGCCCACGAGCGA
This sequence comes from Planctomycetales bacterium, assembly GCA_031411935.1. Taxonomy (GTDB): domain Bacteria; phylum Planctomycetota; class Planctomycetia; order Isosphaerales; family Isosphaeraceae; genus JAQGHR01. The sequence continues at coordinate 3,190 of JANOBY010000274.1, forward strand.
CGCGTCGTCCACGCCCAGCAGGATCACCTGCTCGATCACGTCCAGGTCCTTGCGCCTCGGGGCCCCGGTGCGCGGGTTGATCCTGGGCTTGCCGGTGGCCTCGTCCAGCTCGGGCACGGTGGTCTTGAGCTTCAGGCGGGCGTTGCCCTTGTACAGGGGGACGGCCCACTCCACGCCGTCCACGCCTCGCACGCGATAGAGGTTCGTCTCGAGCATGGGCTTCACGTCGTCCACGAACCGGACGTTGGAATCCATGACCCAGAGGTCCGCCCCGCGGATGTCCTCGATCTGGCCGGCCGTGCGCCTCATGAGGCCGCAGAAGATCGAACCCTGCTGCGTGATCAGCAGCGCGGCGAACGTGAGGCCCAGCACGATGCCGAAGAACTTGGCCTTGTCGCCTGTGAGCATCTTCAGCGCGATCCAGCCCATCTCCTGCGTGAACAGGATCAGGAACACGGCCAGGCCGATCGCCAGCCCCAGTCCCTGGGCCCAGTAACCCTGGAGGATCCACGACGAGACCATCCCCCGCCAGCTCGCCACCAGCAGGGCGAGGTAAACGCCCGAGGCGGCGAGGATCGCCCTGCGTCCCCAGGTGGTCAGGCGTTTCTGCGAGCCTTCGGTCATCGCAACTCTCCTTGCCTGTCGAATCCGGACGACGCCGCCGACCAGTCCTCGCAGCCGATCGACGGGCCGAGCCCCAGCGCCGCCAGCGAGAACCGGGTGATGTGATCGGTCAAGTAATTCAGATCCAAACTCGCGAATGCCGAGGGCCCGATCAGGCGCTCGGCGATCGGCCGGCCCATCTTGTAGTGCAGGCACTGGCCGATCACGCTGAACGCCGCCGCGGTGAGCCTCTGCTCGTCGACCGAGGGGCAGGCGCGGCGGAGGATCCCCATGAGGCGCTCAAACTTCGGGCGGATCACCTCGCGCACTAGGG
>JANOBY010000275.1:0-7935 GCA_031411935.1 Planctomycetales bacterium
GCCTGTACCTGGGCCTGCGCCCGCCCGAGATGCTCCGCCTCCTGGGCGGGACGATCTGGCGCTTGAGGCCCGCGATGGCGGCGATCCTCGCCATGCTCTCGCTCGGGTTCGTGACGAAGTACTCGGGCATGGACGCCGTGCTCGGCCTGGCGTTCACGCGCACCGGCCCCATGCTCTACCCCATTTTTGGGACTCTGCTCGGATGGCTGGGCGTGGCGTTAACCGGGTCGGACACGTCGAGCAACATCCTCTTCGGCAACCTCCAGACGATCACCGCCGAGAAGCTCCACCTGAGCCCAGTGCTCATGGCCTCGGCCAACACCACGGGAGGTGTCATGGGCAAGATGATCGACGCCCAATCCATCGTCGTGGCCGCCGCCGCCACGGGAGAAGAAGGCCGCGAGGGCGACATCCTCCGCGCCGTATTCTGGCACAGCCTGGCCCTCGCGCTGATGGTCGGCGCCATCGTATGGATCTACGCACACGTGTTCCCCGGCCTAGTAGTCCAGGGTTGATGGTGTCTGCAACAGCCGGAGCGGCAGGGGCCATGCTCAGAAGACAGTTCACCCTCGGACGGATGATGGTCGAGACGCTCTACCTCGGGCTCTTGTTAGCCCCCATCGGCTGCGCCGCAAGAACACCGCCCGGCGCGTCGGATGGCGTGTTGGGCATGAGGTTGTTACTCGCCTCGGGCTGGGTCGCGTTGCTGCTCCTCACGCGATTTGTCTACAGGAGCCTCCCCAACCCCTTTGGATAGAGGCGATGGCCCTTCGGGGGAGGCCGCGTCGTCCGGCCAGGCTCGGCGATGCTTAAGACGGTGACGCGCGGCCAGCCGGCACCCTCAGCCACGGACCGTGAACGTCGTATGATCGCCCAGGAACACGAACCCATCGCTGGCAATGAAGAAAAGACATCTCAGGCCGACGAAGGACTCGAAGACGTAGACCGGTTGAGCGCCGTGAGCGGTCGGCGGGACGGCCGCGCGCCTTCCCCGTAGACGCAGCCACGCCAGTTTTTCCGCCGCAGGCAGGCCGCCCAGGAGCCGCTGGATGGCGGCCGATTGCGACGGCATGTCGAGCACAAGGAACGCGTCCAAACTCCGCCCCTGAACAAAAAAGTGGTCAGGTCCAATGTTTGTGAATTCCCGCGAAGAGTGCGACCGTCTAGCGGACCTCGATCGGGATCCCACCACTGGATCAACATGGCCCTAACGGACCTTGAACTCGATGGACCTGGTGGCGACACGAAGGGGGGTCGGCCTCTGCATGTCGTGGTAGATTACGACGAGCTTGTAGGTCCCACGGTCGAGTTGATAGAGCTCGGGCAGGTCAATCCCCGCCGCCTCGCGATACTCCTCTGAGGGGGCAAGGCGCCGCGGGGCGTTCTTGTCGCGAGCGCCCTCCGGGGCGAAGGCGGCCCGCTTCTGCCTGCCGGCTTCGGTGAGAGGAGCTTCCCTGCCCGAGTCATCCCTCAACACGACCTGATGATTCGGCCAGAAGCCGCTGTGCCAGAGGGTGACCTCCGCATCGGTAGGATTCTCGAAGGAGAGCGAGAGTCGAATCGGATCGCCGACTCGATACTCGGTCTTGTCGAGGGACGCGGCATACCCAATCCCCCGGTCGGTGGGCGTGCGGGGCTCGTCCCGAATCGAGCTCTTCTCGGCCAAACCCTTCGCAAACGGGGCGCAGAACGGGCTGGTCACGATCAAGAGAAGAACCCACGCACGCCTGTCCATGATCGTCTTCCTCAGCTCACCTGGATGACCCCGATGACGCGTCAACGGGGTCGGTCACGAAGAAGCCTGATCCATCAAGAACGGACGGGCATCGACTCCGTGATCGATTGGTACCCGCCCCCTTTTCGGTTCATTTCGCCGCGCCGTCGGCCCACTTGATGAAGTAGAACGTGAGCGGGGTGTCGCCCGTGTTGACGATCCCGTGCGAGGCGTTGGGCGTGGTGTACATGACCGAGCCGGGTCCGACCTTGGTGGTCGTGCCGTCGTTGAAGATCTCGCCGTGGCCGGTCTCGATGACCATGACCTCTTCCTCGGGGTGGACGTGCGGGGCGTGCGGGGTCTGTCCTGGGGCGACGATGAACCGGCCGGTCACGAACTTGGTGCTCGCGGGGGTGTCGCCGTTGAGGTAGATGCCGATGTCGCCGACCTTCTTGCCCTCGTACTCGTAGGGGGCCATCTTCACCTCGTCGAGCGTGACCGTCTGCGAGGCCACGGCCTTCGCCTTCTCCTGGGCGAAGGCGACCTCGCGCGAGGCCCAGCCCACGCCCAGGACCAGGGCCACCACGGACGGGACGAGCAGGGCGAGACGGCGGGAGAGCGGGGCGGTCATGATGGGTTCCTCGAAACGTGCGGGAAAGAATCGCGAATTCCCTGGCCGGGAGTCGCGAATTCGCCCATGCTAGTCGGCGACCGCCGCGAGCGAAAGGGAGGGGAGCCGGAGCGACCTCCACGCTCGACGGCCATGGGCTTCATGGAGGGCCACGCCATGCTTCCGGGTCGTTGGTTCGGTCTCGCGATCGCTTGCCTGGTTTTGGCGCCCGAGACCACGGCATCATGGCAGGAGTCGCCCCCCGGTCAGGGCCGCGTCGTGATCCGAGGGATTGTGGTCGATGACGAGACCGGCGAGCCGATCGAGAGCTTCACGCTGGAGCATGGCCGGGTGAAGGGCCAGGACGTGGCGGGGGCCGTGTGGGGCGGCCAGAGCCGGACCGTGCCGAACTCCTACACGATCGTGGACGGCAAGGCGATCCCGACGCGACACACGCCCGCCGGGGAATTCGACGAATCCCTGGAGATTGAAGACGTTCCCGGTCGCGGGCAAGCCTGGTGCCGGATTTTGGCCGACGGCTACGAGCCCCAGCCGATCACCGAGAAACCGCCCGTGGCGGCCGATGCCGACACCAAGATCGACGTGACCGTTCGCCTCAAGCGAGGTCGGCCCCTGGTCGGGCGGGTCGTGGACCATGAGGGGCGGCCGTCCGCCGGGGCGAAGCTGTTTCTGATCCGCCCGACCGGGATGAACATCCGGATTGTGGATGACGTGATCGGCGAGGGTTCCGACACGGGCCTGGTCGATCCCAGCGTGACCCGCGCCGTGGCCGACGAGCAGGGCCGGTTCCGCATCACGGGAGTAGGGGACGCGAAGGCCCTGGGCATCTCCGCGACCTCGGTGCACTACGCGACCGTCCCGATCCCGCAGGGCGACGAGCCGACGATTCGCCTTCCCGAGCCCGCGACCCTGCGCATCCCTTACGCGATCGAGGGAGACGAGGCCGAGGCCGACATCCAGCTCATTCAGGTCGGGGAGAAAGGCCGCGTCTGGGTGGTGCGCAAGGTGCGTGTGCCCAACGGTGGCGAGGTCGTCTTGCGAGATGCCTCGCCGGGGCCGTCCACCCTGTGGAAGCGAAAGCTACTCGTCCACGACGACTATCGCCAGAAAGTGGGGGTCGAGCACCGGAAGCTCACGCTCGCGCCGGGCGAGGTGGCCGTCGCCAGTTACGTCCGCGAGCGGGGCCATCCGATCCAGGGAAAGGTTTCCGAACTCGAGCTCGGGGAAGCCCGGATGATGTTCGTCGCCATCGAACCCGTCGTCCCGCCCGAAGGCAAGCCCCCGGGGCTGGGCATCCCCCTCATCCTCGATATCGTCGCGTGCGACGCCGACGGCCGATTCCGGACGGCCCGCATCCCGCCGGGCGAATACGCGGTCAGGGCGGTCGGCTATCGCCACCAGCCCAGGTACGGCCCGTTCTCCGGCTTCATGGAGGCGTCGGACTTTTCGGGCTCGGGCACGGTGGTCGTTCCCGAAGACGGGAAACCGCCCGAGGTTCGGCTCAAGCTCGATGCACGTCGCTTGGAGATCGACCCGGCGAGGTGATCGTAGGGCTGTTCCGTCAGAAAGAGGACCGTGGCGTTGCCAATCAGGCACGGAAGTACGGGGAACGAGGCTTCTGGCGTGACGACGGGAATCGTGACCTGCGCTTGCCGGTCTGAGCGGGGCTTGATAGTCTTGTTTAACACCCGCCAGATTCCGCCGACCGCACGGTCGAGGAGATCCCACCCGTTATGCGGACAACCCTGCTCCTGTCGGCAATCGCTGGCCTGCTCCTGTTCTTCGTGGAGTTCGGCAGCGAGGACGACCATCCCGCCGCAATTGACCCCCTGGAAGTGCAGTTCCGCGAGACAGTCCGGCCGTTCCTCGAAACGCACTGCCTCAAATGCCACGCGGCTGAGAAGCCCGAGGCCGAGCTGAACCTGGCCGCGTTCTCGTCGGCGAAATCGGTCGCGGCCGACCTTCCGCGCTGGGAGCTTGTGCTCGAGCAGCTGGAAGCGTCCTCGATGCCGCCGGCCAAGGTCAAGGAACGCCCGGAGCCTGCCTCGGCCGAGGCCGTGATCGCCTGGATCGAGGCGGTCCATAAGCGCGAGGCCGACCGCAATGCGGGCGACCCGGGGATGGTGCCCGCCCGAAGGCTCTCGAACGCAGAGTATGACCACACGATCCGCGACCTCACCGGTTTCGACCTGCGTCCGACCCGCGAGTTTCCCGTCGATCCCGCGAACGGGGCCGGGTTCGACAACTCGGCCGAATCGCTGGCCATGTCCCCCGCGCTCGTGAAGAAGTACCTGGAAGCCGCCCGCAAGGTGGCCGATCATCTCGTGCTCCGGCCCGACGGCCTGGGTTTTGCGCCCCATCCGGTGATCGCCGACACGGATCGCGACAAGTACAGCGTGAACCGCATCCTCGACTTCTACAAGGCCCAGAAGTCGGACTACGCGGACTACTTCCTCTCCGCCTGGAAGTTCCGCCACAAGGACGCGTTCCGCGACCCGAAGATCTCGCTGGAAAGCCTCGCGAAGGAGGCGGGCCTGAGCCCCCGATACCTGGCGACGATCTGGACCACGCTCACCGAGAATCGCGACGAGGTCGGACCGATCGCCGCGCTACGCGCCCTCTGGGACGAGCTTCCCGCCCCCGACGGCGGGCATACGGAGAACGCCCGCGCCGGTTGCGAGCGGATGCGCGACCTGGCCTTGAGTCTCCGCAAGCAGGTCGTGCCCGAGGTCAAGAACCTGCAATCGCGAGGCATCAGCAACGGTTCGCAGCCGCTGGTGCTCTGGAAGAACCGCCAGTTCGTGGCCAACCGCATGCGGTACGCGGGCGGGGCCGCGAAGATCAAGGTCAAGAACCTGGAGCCGGGGACATCGGCCGCGAAGGCCCTGGCCGTGCCCGAGAAGCCCGAGGACCTGGCGAAGTTCGAGGAGACGTTCGCAACCTTCTGCAAGACGTTCCCCGACGCCTTCTACATCACGGAACGGGCCCGCGTTTATCTCGACGCGAAGGAGGACCGCAACAACAAGGGGCGGTTGCTCAGCGCCGGGTTCCACAGCATGACGGGATATTTCCGCGACGACGGGCCGTTGTCCGAACTCCTGCTGGACGAGAACGGCCAACGCGAGCTGGACCGCCTCTGGCGCGACTTCGACTTCGTGACCGGCGCCCCCATGCGGCAGTATTCCAGCTATCTCTGGTACGAGCGGGCCGAGACCGGGTTCATCCGAGGCGAGGCGCAGTTCGACTTCGTGAGGGCCGAGGACAAGGACGCGGGATCGGAGGAAAAGATCAAGAAATTTGCCGAGGTCTATCTGGCCAAGGCACGGCGGATCAAGGCCGGCGACGAGGCGATCCGCGCCGTGGAGGACCAGTTCAAGATCATCTCCGCGAGCATCCGCCAGGTCGAGGCCGATCGCCTGGCCTCCGAGCCCAGGCATGTGAAAGCGCTTCAGGACTTCGCCGAGAAGGCGTATCGCCGCCCGCTCTCGGCCGACGAGCGTGACGGGGTCGCGGCCTTCTATCGCACGCTCCGCGAGCAGGACGAGCTGGGCCACGACGACGCCGTGCGCGATACCGTGGTCGGGATCCTCATGTCGCCGCACTTCTGCTACCGCGTGGACCTGGCCGGGCAGGGGACCGGCGTGAAGTCGCTGTCGAACTACGACCTGGCGAGCCGGCTGAGCTACTTCCTCTGGTCGAGCATGCCCGATCAGGAGCTCATGGACCACGCGCGAACCGGCGACCTGGACCGGCCCGAGGTCCTGATCTCGCAGGCGAGGCGGATGCTCAAGGACGACAGGATCCGCGGGCTGGCCACCGAGTTCGGCGGCAACTGGCTGGACTTCCGCCGGTTCGAGGAGCACAACAGCGTCGATCGCGGCCGCTTCCCCGCCTTCAATGACGAGCTTCGCCAGGCCATGTTCGAGGAGCCGGTCCGCTTCTTCATCGACCTCGTGCAGAACGACCGCCCCACGCACGATTTCATCAACGGCAAGCACACCTTCGTGAACGCCCCTCTGGCCCGACACTACGGCATGCCCGTGCCCGAGACCGGCTGGGTGAGGGTGGACGACGCCTCGGCGTTCGGCCGCGGGGGGGTTCTGCCCATGGCGGCCTTCCTCACCAAGAATGCCCCGGGCCTGCGGACGAGCCCCGTGAAGCGCGGGTACTGGGTCGTGAAGCGCCTGCTCGGCGAGAACATCCCCGCCCCCCCGCCGAACGTGCCCGACCTGCCCGAGGACGAATCGAAGCTGGAGCTGAGCCTGCGCGAGACCCTGGCGAGGCACCGCGCCGATCAGAGCTGCATGGGCTGCCACGAGCGGTTCGATTCCATCGGCCTGGCCTTCGAAGGGTTCGGCCCCGTGGGCGAGGCCCGAGCGAAGGACCTGGGAGGACGCGACGTGGACGTCCGCGCCACGTTCCCCGGCGGGGTCGAGGGCATAGGGCTCGAGGGCCTCCGCACCTACATCGAAGCGAAGCGCGGGGACGAGTTCGTCGAGAACCTCTGCCGCAAGCTGCTGGCCTTCGCCCTGGGCCGCAGCCCGATCCCGTCCGACGACTCCACGATCGCGGCCATGACGACGAAGCTCGCCGAGGACCACGACCGCTTCGGGAGCCTGATCGAGAGCATCGTCACGAGCCCCCAGTTCCGGAACAAACGAGCCGACGCCGAGCACGCGGAGTGACGCCCATGACCCGTCCCGAGCCCGATCAGGATCTCGCCCCCAGCGCGCCGAACCAGGCCTCGCGCCGCACGTTCCTCAAGGGCGTGGGGGTGACCATGGCCCTTCCGTGGATGGAGTCGCTGCCCGCGTGGGGCTCGGCCACGGCGGCGGGCGTGGCCCCCTCTCCCAAGCGGTTCGCGGCCATGTTCATGGGCTGCGGAGTGCACCAGGGGCAGTGGTGGGCGAAGGGCTCGGGCGGCGAGATGGAGCTGGGCCGGTGCCTGGAGCCCCTGGCCCCGCTGAAGTCGAAGATCAACGTGATCAACGGCCTGTTCAACAAGCAGGCCACGGGCGTGGGGATCCACCCGGGGCAGACGGGCAACATCCTCTCGGGAGCGGCGTTGCAGAAAGGGGCCGAGCTCAAGGGCGGGATCAGCATCGACCAGCTCCTGGCGCAGCACCTGGGCGAGGACACGGTGCAGCCGAGCATGGTCCTGGGCTGCGAGCAGCCGATCACCGGCTACCACGAGACGAACTTCTCGATGGCGTATAGCTCGCACATCTCGTGGCAGAGCGCCACGTCGCCCGTGCCGATGGAGGTCTACCCGTCGCTGGCGTTCGACAGCCTGTTCGACAACCGCGGGACGAGGCGCAACCAGAGCATCCTCGACCGCGTGCGCGACGAGGCCTCGGGCCTGAGCAAGCGGGTCAGCGCCAGCGACCGCGCGAAGCTCGACGAGTACCTCACCAGCGTCCGCGAGGTCGAACGCCGCGTGGTACCCATGAGGACCGAGAAGCAGCATGCCGACGACCGCGCGTCCGACAGGGGCAAGCCCGTGGCGACCATGCCCCGCCCCGACAACGGCCTGCCCGAGGACATCCGCGAGCACATGAAGCTCATGTGCGACCTGATCGCGATCGGGTTC
>JANOBY010000276.1:0-2005 GCA_031411935.1 Planctomycetales bacterium
GCTGGAGGGGGTGAGGTCTCTGGACGACGTGATCGCGGGGCACCGCGCGGCGGGGCGGTTCGACCCGTCCCGGTGGCAGATCGGCCGCGTGGAGGGGGAGCCGGGGGCGGCGGCGATCGTGCTCCTGACGAACCAGCCCGAACGTGGGGCGTGGGAAGTGGCCTATCTTGGCTTATCGCCGCAGGCCCGGGGGCGGGGGCTGGGCCGGGCGGCCCTGGCGCATGCCCTGGACCTGGCGAAGCCCCATGCCCCGAGGCTGGAGCTTGCCGTGGATGCGCGCAACACGCCGGCCGAGCGCCTGTATCGCCTGGCCGGGTTCCTGCCGTTCGACCGCCGCGCGGTGCACCTGAAGGTCCTGTCCGCGTGCGACGGCCGGTAGGTGGGCCGCGAGGTCAGGCCCTCTGGGAGCGCCGGTCCTCGGTGTGGCGGACGATGTCGCCTTCCTTCAGGTAGATCACGGCCTCGGCGATGTTCGTGGCGTGGTCGGCCACGCGTTCGATGTTGCGCGAGGCGTTGATCAGGCGGAGCCAGGTGCTCACGCGGTCGGGGTCCCGGCGGATGCCGTCCTTGAGCTCCTTGAGCACGCCTCGTCGCAGGCGGTCCACCCCGCGGTCGCCCGAGATCACGGCCCGGGCGAGGACCACGTCCCCCTTGGCCAGGGCGTCGAGCGCGTCGTGCACCTGGCTCAGGGCCTCGAGCGCCATGGCCTCGAGCATGGGGGGGATGGGCGTGGGGGGATTGGTCTTGCCGAGCTTGCGGGCGCGGTTGGCGATGTGGTCGGCCAGGTCGGCCATGCGTTCGAGGTCGCTGTTGATCTTCAGGATCGCGGCCACGCGGCGAAGGTCGCTGGCCACGGGCTGGTGCAGGGCCAGGATCTTCAGGCAGTCGCGCTCGATCCGCACTTCCCAGTCGTTGATCGCGTTCTCGCCCCCCTTGACCTCGGCGGCCAGGTCGAGGCGTGCGTCGCACAGGGCCTGCACGCTGGTGTTCAGCGCGGTCTCGACCACGGCGGCGAGCTTCAGGACGTTCTCCCAGAGGGCTTCCATATCGCGGAGGAAATGGCGGCCCAGGGTCACACGCCCGGCATCCCACTCCGTCGACTGCAGATCGGTCTCACCAGGCATGGTCTTCCCCCCTCGCACATCCAAAGTGGGCCACTCGGCGACGGGCTGCCCACTTCGGCAAAAAGCCTCGTGCTTCTTCATGATTCACCATACGAAGTCGCCCTCGCGTGGGCAAGAAAATAGCAGCAAATTGTCTGCCACGCGGGGAAAGATTCGGCCCCATCTCGGGGGGAGGCTAGACGACCTCGGCCAGGGAGTCGGGCTGGTCGGCGGGCTTGCCCGTGTCGCGCTTGCCGAGCCCCAGGTACATGATCACCAGGGCCGACATCCCCACCGAGATGCAGAGGAAGAGGATCCCGGGCAGGAACGAGCCGGTCCTCTTGCTCACGGAGCCAAGAAGGGTGGGCCCCACGGCGCCGCCCAGGTTGCCCACCGAGTTGATCAGGCCGATGCTGCCGGCGGCGGCGGCCTCGGTCAGGAACAGGCTGGGCAGTGACCAGAACGCGGGCAGGTACGCCTTCAGGCCGAGCGCCACCATGGTGAACAGCAAGATCATCACGGGCAGGGGGAGCCCCCGGAAGAGCGTGAGCCCCAGCGCCACCGAGGCCAGCAAGATCGGCAGGGCCGCGTGCAGGCGCCTCTCCTTCGTGCGGTCGGAGTTCCACCCCACGAAGAGCTGGCCGACCAGCGAGCCGATCGGCGGGATCATGAGGATCCAGGCCAGGTTGCTGTCGTCGAGCTTGTACCAGTCCTTGAGGATGCTCGGCAGGAAGATCTCGTACCCGTAATTGCCCGTGACCACGAAGAAGTAGGCCAGTGTGAGCAGCAGGACCTTCGGGTTGGAGAAGGCTTCCAGGAGGGTCATGTGCCCCCCGCTGGCCTTGCGCTGGGCTTTTTCGAGCGCGAGCTGGTTGGCCAGCGCCTCGCGCTCCTCGGGCTCG
>JANOBY010000277.1:0-4003 GCA_031411935.1 Planctomycetales bacterium
CCGGTCAGATCCTCCAGAAATCCTAACCGCTCGATCGGGAAAAGGACTTTCGCATCAGAACGAATCTATCCGTCACTCTCCCCGGGTGAGGAGAGTGACGGCGACTGAGCAAAACCTGGCCGCCGTTGGTTAACGGCAGCCAGACCGACTAGAAGTAGAGTTGCAGCCGGACCCAGAAGAGGTCGCTGGTCTTCTGGAGCCTTCCGGGGGCGAACTGGACGGGATCCCCGAAGATGGAGTGCTGCCAGTCGAAATACATCTTCACGTACTGGTTCAGGTGCCAGTTCATGCCCAGGTCGGTCATGGAGATCGAATTCGTCCAGAGGTTCGGGTCGGCGAATCCTCGCGTGAAGACCTCGTTGCCCACGTCCAGGTAGTCGTAACGACCGACCAGCTCCCAGGCACCGGGACCGAACTTGCCCTTGCGAAGGTCGAACGGTCGGTTGGGCTTCACGATTCCCACGCTGCTGCGGGTCTCACCGGTGAGGAGGTATCCGGCCTCCACGTAAAAGCTCTGGACGGGAATCTTCGTCTTGTTGCCGACCTGGCTGGAGGGGGCATAGTTCTGGAACCCGCTGCCCCACTCGGCGATGACCGCCAGCTGCTTGTAGAAATAGGCGATGTGCAGGTCCCAGAAGGCCTGGTAGCCCACTTCGCGGGCATCAGCGTTGAAGGCCAGGAACGGGGTTCCGGCGACCGCGTTGCCGGCGATCGGAACAATCGTGCGCAGGACGTTCGGGGCCGGGAGGTTGTTGCGACGACCTGCGAAGACCGACCCGCCGATGTTCAGGTTCTCGAAGAGGGTGTTCTCCTCGTCGCCGAAAGGCTTCCAGTTCAGGAAGGCCGAGACGTTCTTCGCATCGTTCGAATCGACGAAGCCGTTGCGTGTGCCGTTGAACAGCCCTACGGCGTAGTCCACCTGATTATTCAGGATCCGCCCGTAAGCCATCACGCCCAGGTCGCGATTCTGGGCGAAATTGTTGAAGAACAGGGAACGCTCGGGGATGATCAGCCCCTGGACCGGTTCGACGAGGAATTCATAGGTGAACGGGGTCTTGAACCGCCCCGCGCGAATCCGCAACTTCGGGTCGTAGTCATAATCGACGAACACGTCCAGGATCGAGAACGTGTCGAAGCCGTTTGCCAGCGAGACGAAGTAGCCGAACGGTTTGGTAATCCGGCCGCTGAACATGAACCATTGACGAGGAAACGTGAAGGTGTCGTGGACCGGATCCTGCCCACCTTGTTGATAGCCGCGATAATCGAACTGGGTCAGGTTGTGGAACTGGAAGATGAATTCGTCATCCTCGGTCCGGATCTCGAAGCCAGGCCCAAACCTCGCGGTCGCCTTCTTACTCTCCAGCGTGGCGGGAGAATTGAATCGTTTGGACGACGGGGGATTCGGGGGCAAGGATTGCCCCGGGGCGCTCGCGCCACCGGTCGCGGACGGGGCCGCCCCTCCGGTCCCCGTTGCGGTGGGCGTCCCGCCGCCATCTGGGTTGGGAGCGGTCCCACCGCTAGTTCCCCCAGCCGTCGCGGATGCCGGAGTGGCGGGTGGGCTGAGCTTGTTCACCTGGGTGGCCAGCTTGTTGACCATGCCCTCGAGTTGACGGATCCTCTCTTCGAGCTCGGCCTCTCGATTCGCCGCCATGGGAGTGCCGGTCGCGGGGGGGACGGCGGCACTCGGGGGCGGTAAGGTGGGAGCCGGAGGGATTGCCGGACCGGACGGGTCTTGAGCGAGCGCAGAGGCCGCCGCTCCCAGGATCAAGAAGGGGATGGCCAGAATCATGCCTCCCGCTCTCAGCAAACTGTGCGTTTTCCTCAACAATGTTCGGCCCCCGCCGGAATCGGGCGCATGAAGCGCCATTCTGCACCCTCGTCGGACTGTTCGATCTTTATCGGACGAGGGGTGCGGGGGCTATGACGATTATTCCGAAGAAATCGGCGTCCCTTCGGAATGGGTCAGATCGAGTCGGCAGCCATGCTCCCGTCCAGGTTTGCCGAAGCGGCTTGTCCCGGGTTGGGCTCCGAAGGCTGCCGGGGGGCATCGAGCAACGTCAGGGGGAAGACCTCGTCGAGCGTGGAGACCGTGAAGAACTCCAGCACCGATCGGACTTCCTCGGGAATATCTTCCAGGTCGGCCTCGTTCTCCTTGGGAAGGATGACCCGGGTCATCCCGGCGCGGTGGGCGCCAAGGACCTTCTCCTTCACCCCACCGATCGGCAAGACGCGGCCTCGCAAGGTGGTCTCGCCCGTCATGGCCACATCACGCCTCACGGGCCGACCGGTCATGGCCGACACGATGGAGACCGCCATTGCCACTCCCGCCGAGGGACCATCTTTGGGGATGGCGCCGGCGGGCACGTGGACGTGGACCTCGATCGATCCCAGCCGATCGCGGGGGATCGCCAGCTCCGAGGCATGGGTGGTGGCGTAGGTCATGGCGGCCCGCGCCGACTCCTTCATCACGTCGCCGAGCTGGCCGGTGAGGATCAGCCCCACGCTGCCCCAGCCGGTCTCCACGTGGTTGGAATCGTCTCGGACCGGAGATCCGCCGGACAACTTGCGGATCGCTGCCTCGACAAACATGATGTCGCCGCCCGCGGGCGTGTAGTACATGCCGGTCGCCACACCCACCTCGTCGATCTGGCCCGCACGCTCGGGGTGAACCCGAGGCCGGCCGAGCAACTCGCGGACGATCTCCGGGGTGATCGTCGAGTTCACGGTCTCGCCCGTGGCGATGCGTCGGGCCATCTTGCGGGCCACGGCCCCGACCTGGCGTTCGAGCTGACGCACGCCCGACTCTCGGGTGTAGCGGCTCACGATCGCCATGACGGCCTCGTCGGTGAACACGATCCCCTTGTCCTTCAGCCCCGAATCCTCCATCTGACGGGGGATGAGGTAGGTCTTGGCGATCTCGGCCTTCTCCCGTTCGGTGTAGCCCGAGAAGTCCACGACCTCCATGCGATCGAGCAGGGGGCCGGGAATGTTCTGGAGGAAGTTGGCCGTGGCGATGAAGAGCACCTCGCTCAGGTCGAACGGAACGTTGAGGTAGTGGTCCGTGAACGAGTCATTCTGCGCCGGGTCGAGCACCTCGAGCAAGGCGCTCGAAGGGTCTCCCTGGTAGGACACGCCCAGCTTGTCCACCTCGTCGAGCAGGAAGACCGGGTTCCTGGTCCCCGCCTGCTTCAGCCCCTGAATGATCCGCCCCGGCATGGCACCCACATAGGTCCGGCGATGCCCGCGAATGTCGGCCTCGTCGCGAACTCCGCCCAGGGCCGCGCGGACGTAAGTCCGGCCCAGGGCCCTCGCGATGCTCTTGGCGATCGAGGTCTTGCCCACGCCGGGAGGCCCGATGAAGAGCAGGATCGGCCCCTTGGCCATGGCGCGGGCCGTGGCCTCGCGGGCGTCGGTGATGGGCTTTTCGTGCCCTTCGATACTCCCCAGGGTCGGATTCGCGGTGTCCCGGGCGTCCTTCAAGACCTCGCCGGGCAAGGCGCCGTTCTGCTCGACCTGGACCTTGAGATCCTTGGCCCGGAGCTGGCGGACGGCGAGGAATTCGAGCACGCGATCCTTCACGTCCTGAAGGCCGTAATGGTCGTCGTCCAGCACCTCGATCGCATGATTGAGGTCCAGGCTATCGTCCGTCCTCGAATTCCAGGGCAACTCCGCGATCCACTCCAGATAGGTGCGGATCACCTGCGCGTCCATGGATTCCCGGCCCGATCGTTCGAGGCGGCCGAGTTCCCGCTCGACCTCGACCCGGGCCTCCTTCGGGAGGTCAAGCCTGGCGAGCTTCTCGCGCAGGTCGACGAGCTCGCGGGACTGGTCGTCGTCGCCGAGTTCCTTCTGGATCGCCTTCATCTGCTCGCGCAGGTACATTTCTCTCTGACGTTCGCCGAGCTCCTCCTGCACCAGCGACTTGATCTCGGCCAGCGCGTTGTACATCCCGATCAGTCTCTGGTCGTGGACCAGCACTCGTCGCAGACGCTCCTCGACGGCC
>JANOBY010000278.1:0-5948 GCA_031411935.1 Planctomycetales bacterium
ATCCAATTGAGCTACGGGTGCCAATGACAGAAGGAATCTTAGCATCCCGCGCCTCGCGACGGAAGGGGCATCCCGGTTCGGAGCCTTTTTTTGGACGCGGAGGGGCGAACCCCGGCGGCAGGATCGGCGTAATCGCTAGTGTTGAATTCGGCGGACGCACCCGGCATAATGCGGGCCGATGGCTCGGGCCCGGTGCGAGCTTCCCGCCATTCTTCCCGCCGACGTCGATCTCGACCGAGGATCATCGCCCGTATGGAGTCCCAGGGCATGTCCGCGCCCGTCATGATCGAGGCCAACGGCCTCCACAAGCAGTTCGGCTCCTTCCACGCCGTCCGCGACGTGTCGTTCCAGATCCCCCGAGGCCAGGTGGTCGCGTTCCTCGGGCCCAACGGCGCGGGCAAGACGACCACCATGAGGCTCCTCACGGGCTTCGTGGCCCCGACCTCGGGCACCGCCCGGATCGCCGGGATCGACGTCCAGGCCGACCGGATCTCCGCGGCCGAGCACCTGGGCTACCTGCCCGAGAACGGCCCGCTCTACCCCGACATGACCCCGCTCGAGCTGCTCAAGTTCTTCGGGACCGCCCGCGGGCTGGGCCGCACCACGCTGGCCGAGAGCATCGACCGGGTGGTGGGGCTGTGCTCGCTGTCGACCGTGGCGAACAAGCCCGTGGGCAAGCTGTCCAAGGGGTATCGCCAGCGCGTGTCGATGGCGCAGGCGCTGTTGCACGACCCCGAGGTCCTGATTTTGGACGAGCCGACCAGCGGCCTGGACCCGAACCAGATCCAGGGCGTGCGCAAGCTCATCCGCGAGCTGGGCAAGTCCAAGACCGTGCTGGTCTCGACCCATATCTTGCAGGAAGTGGAGCCGGTCGCCGACCGCGTCCTGTTCCTCCACGACGGAAGGATCGTCTTCGACGGGACCCCGCAGGCGCTCGCGGCCAAGGGCAAGTCCCTGGAAGACACGTTCCATCGGCTCACGGCTCAGCCGGCCTGACGACTCGACTTTTGAGGATCGCAACCGTGACCACGACGATCAATTCCCCCGCCCCCGAGGCCGCGTCTCGGCCTCGTGCCGCGCTCGCCCACCGCCTGCCCATCCGGCCCCACGTGGTCGGCGCCCTGTTCCGACGCAACTTCTTCGCCTATTTCACGAACGTGTCGGGATACGTGTTCCTGATGCTCTTCGTGCTCGTGTGCTCCGCCGCGCAGTTCTGGCTGCCGGTGTTCTTCGCCAACAACCTGGCGAACCTGGACCCGCTCAACCAGTGGATGCCGTTCATCCTCCTGTTCTTCGTGCCCGCGATCACCATGAGCGCCTGGGCCGAGGAGCGCAAGCAGGGGACCGAGGAGCTTCTGCTCACCCTGCCCGCACGCGACGTGGAGATCGTGGCCGGCAAGTATCTGGCCGCGCTGGGCATCTACACGGTGGCCCTGGCCTTCCTGGCGGTCGGCTTCCTGATGGTCTTCTGGGGCCTGGGAACGCCCGACGTGGGGCTGATCGTCAGCACGTTCCTGGGCTACTGGCTCATGGGCGTGATGCTGATCGCCATCGGGATGGTCGCCTCGGTCCTGTCCAGCAACGTGACGGTGGCGTTCATCCTGGGCGCGGTGTTCTGCGCCGTGCCGGTCTTCGCCAAGCTGTTCGGATCGCCCAACGCCGGGTGGGCGCGGCGGTCGGTCGAGGGGCTGTCGATCTCGGAGCAGTTCCGCGGATTCGGGTCGGGCGTGATCTCGCTGTCGGGCGTGGTGTACTTCGTGGCCTTCGTGCTGGCCATGCTCTACCTGAACATGGTGCTGCTCGGCTGGCGGAACTGGGCCGGCGGCCCGCAGAGGGGCAAGCGGTGGCTCCACGCCGGCGTGAGGATCGCCGCGATGCTCGTGGCCCTGGTGAGCCTGGACCTGTTCGTCCAGAAGACCCTGGGCTCGTGGCGGATCGACGCGACCGAGGAGCAGCTCCACTCGCTCTCGCCCGCCTCGCTCAGCCTGATCAAGAAGATCCCCGCCGAACGCCCGGTCTTCATCCAGGCCTATCTCAGCCCCGAGGTCCCTCGCGAGCTCGTCCAGACCCGGCTCGACCTGATCGACGCCCTGAACGAGTACGCGGCGATCGCGGGCAACCGGATCCAGCTCAAGATCTTCGACGCCAAGGTCGCCTCCCCCGCGGCGCGTGAGGCCGAGAAGCGGTTCGGCATCGTCCCCCGCCGCGTGGCCTCGTTCTCCGACGCGAGGCAGACCACCTCCGAGGTGATCATGGGCGTGGCCTTCAGCTCGGGCCTGGAAGAGGTCGTGATCCCCTTCTTCGAGCGCGGGCTGCCGATCGAGTACGAGATCACCCGGTCGATCCGCGTGGTCTCGGGCACCAAGCGCAAGAAGGTCGGCATCCTGGGCACCGACGCCAAGCTCCTGGGCGGGATGAACTTCCAGTCGTTCTCGCAGGAGAACGAGTGGCTGATCGTGACCGAGCTCAAGAAGCAGTACGAGGTCACGCAGATCGCCGCCGACGTTCCCATTCCCACGAACCTGGACGCGCTCGTGGTGGCGCAGCCGTCGAGCCTCACGCAGAAGCAGATCGACAACCTCACCGCGTATGTCCGCCAGGGCGGGCCCACCGTGCTGTTGATGGACCCACTGCCCATGGAGGACCCGTCGCTGGCCCCCCGGGAGCAGCGGCAGTCGCCCAACGCCATGTTCGGCGGCCCCCCGCCCGAGCCCAAGGGCAAGCTCGACACCCTGCTCGACTCGATCGGCCTGGAGTGGCCCGACAACCAGCTCGTGTGGAACAACTTCAACCCCCACAAGCAGCTCACGGTCTCGCCCGAGGTCATCTTCATCGGCAGCTCGTCCACCCGCGACGCCTTCGGGGACGACCCGGCGAGCCGGGGGTTGCAGGACGTGGTGCTGATCGGCGCCGGAGAGCTCCGCCGCAAGGCCACCTCCACGCTCGACTTCGCCCCCCTGCTGAGGACCGACGAGCTGGGCGGGACGGTCACGTATGAGGACCTCATGAGCCAGGGCATGGCGTCGGTCTCGGGCCGCCGCCGCGACCTCGTCCGCCAGATGAGCGGACGGGCCTACACGCTCGCCGCAAGGCTCAAGGGCACGCTGCCCGCCCCCACTCCGCCGCCGGCCAAGGACGAGAAGACGCCGCCGCCGACCCCTCCTCCGGTGGAGATCAAGGTCATCGCCGTGGCCGACCTGGACTTCATCTCCGACCAGTTCTTCCGCCTGCGGAACAACCGGCCCGAGGAGGTGGAGACCCTGGACTTCGACAACGTGTCGTTCATGCTCAACTGCGTGGACGAGCTCGCCGGAGACGAGTCGTTCATCCCCCTGCGTCGCCGACGCGCCAGGCACCGCACGCTCTCGGCGATCGAGGCCCAGTCCCGCGAGATCCTCAAGAAGACCGACGAGGAGCTTCGCGAGGCCGACAAGGAGGCCGTGGCCGAGCTCAAGACCGCCAACGACCGCCTCCAGGAGCAGATCAAGCAGATCAGCGAGAACAAGGACCTGGACGAGCGCACGAAGGAGACCACGGCGAGATACCGGCAGCAGGTCGAGAACCAGCGCCTGGAGATCGCCACGGTCGAGATCGAGAACCGCAAGAAGCAGCGCATCCAGGAGGCCCAGGGCCGCGGCGAGGAATCGATCCGCCAGCTCCAGGACGGGGTGAGGGCCCGGGCCCTGATCCTCCCCCCCCTGCCCATCATCCTCCTGGCGGCCTTCGTGTTCACCACCCGCGTCCGTCGCGAGAAGCTGGGCGCCAACCTGAATCGGTACAGTTGAGAGGAGCCGGAGGGCAGGCTCCAGATCCCGAATTCCGGAAGGGATCGAGCTGGAATCTGCCCCCCTCCCCGGCCCACCAAAACAACGGCGACACGTCCCCGCGACCCCAGGATTGACACCGAGATTCCCATGAAAGAACTCACCAAGACGCTCATCTTCGTGGCCGTTGCGGCGGCCCTCGCGGGCTCGGCGCTTTGGGCGTCGATCCCGCGCTCGACCTCGGTCGAGGCCTTCAACGACCAGGGCGAGGCCTTCTTCCCCAACTTCACGAATCCGGCGGAGTGCAGCACGCTGGAGATCGTCGAGATGGACCCCGAGACCGGCGCTCCCGAGGCGTTCAAGGTCACCTTCCAGAACAACCGCTGGGTCATCCCCTCGCACAACGACTACCCGGCCGACGCCGCCGACCGCCTGGCGCAGACCGCGGCGCGGGTGATCGACCTCAAGAAGGACACGATCCGCTCCAGCCGCACCGAGGACCACAAGATGCTGGGCGTGCTCGACCCCGGCGATAAGAAGACCATCGGCGTGGACGGCGTGGGGACGCGGATCACCTTGAGGGACAAGTCCCAGCAGGTCCTGGCCGACTACATCCTGGGCAAGCCCGTCCCGGGCCGCACCGGCCAGCGGTTCATCCGCCGCCCCGACCAGGCCCGCACCTACGGCGTGAACACCGACGTGCAGCCCTCGTCGCGGTTCGCCGACTGGATCGAGCCCAACCTCCTCCAGCTCAAGGCCGACCAGATCCGCATGGCCACGTTCGTGAACCAGAAGGTGGACGCCGCCCGCAGCGAGATCGTGCCGGGCGAGACCCTGACCATCAAGCGCACCGGCGCCTCGGCCCCCTGGACCACCGAGGGCCTCCTGCCCAGCGAGGAAGTGGACCCCGCCAAGACATCGGCCATGGCCACCGCGCTGGCCGACCTCAAGATCGTGGGCGTGAGGCCCAAGCCCCAGGGCCTGAGCGAGGCCCTGCAAGGCAAGGGCGACGGCCGTCTGGGCCTGAACGACAAGCTCTCGCTCCAGAGGCAGGGCTTCTTCCTCGTGAAGGACCGGCTCGTGTCCGAGGAAGGCTCGCTCCTGCTCGAATCCGAGGACGGCGTGGGGTACGTGCTGAGCTTCGGCCGCGTGACCTTCGCCAAGGGCGAGGCCCTTTCCTCGGGCAAGGGGGCCAAGGACGACCCCAAGGACGAGGAAAAAGAGCCCACCCCGGGGTCCGACCGGATCGAGAGCCGCTACCTGATGGTCCGCGCCCAGTTCGACCCGAACGCGATCCCCAAGCCCACGATCACCGCCCCCTCCGACCCCGAATCCCTGCCCCAGGACGTGTTCGCCCGAACCAGCGAGGAGATCAAGGCGCAGGCCGAGCGCGAGGACCGCGAGCTGACCGCCTACAACACCAAGATGGAGGCCGGCAAGAAGCGCGCGGCCGACCTCTCCGCACGCTTCGCCCCCTGGTACTACCTCGTCCCGGGCGACGCCTACCGGACCCTGGTCCTGGACCGCAAGTCGCTGATCCACCCCAAGCCCCCCGCCGGAGCCAATCCCGGAGTCCCCGCCAACCCGTTCGGAAACGGAGGCGGCCTCCCGCCCGGCCTGCGAGGGATGATGCCCCAGGGGCATCCCTGAACCCTGACCTGCGGAGCGCGATTCCACCTTCGAGATCAGCCATCTCGCGTTGGCGGCTTAAGGAATCGCATGCCGACCATCGTGGTTAAAACCGACATTCGCGCACCTATCGAGCTGACCTTTGACCTCGCGCGCGACGTGGAAACTCACTGCATCACAGCATCCTTTACTGGGGAGCGCGCAGTCGGCGGCGTGACGTCGGGTCTCTTAGCGCTCGGGGACACGGTTACGTTCGAGGGCGTTCATCTCGGCATCCGGCAGCGCCTCGCTGCTCGCATTGTCGAGTTCACACGTCCGTCTCGCTTTGCGGACGAAATATTGTCAGGGGCGTTTTCGTCACTACGCCACGTGCACGAGTTCGCGCCTTCATCCACCGGTACCCTCATGAGGGACACCCTTACCTGGCGCTCTCCTTTCGGCATTCTCGGCCATATCGCGGATCGTCTTTTCCTGGTCCGTCATATGCTGGGATTCTTCAGGCGCCGGAATCTCAATTTCAAGGTCCTCGTTGAGTCGAAGGCGGCGGAAGCGGCC
>JANOBY010000279.1:0-2317 GCA_031411935.1 Planctomycetales bacterium
TCGACCTCTCTTGCCAACTCCCCCATGGACGAACTCCCGCGGGGTCACAACCGGGCGAGGCGGATGGCCAAGGGCCGACCGAACCTTAGCACGCGTCCTCATCCCGGACAATGAGGGCAACCGGATTCCGGAGGCAGTTCAAGCTCGACCAATCCGGTTCCTTCGGACCCACGCCGCCGGTCGTGTCCCAGGGCTATTGCGAGCCGTAGCCGTTCACGGCCTGGGATTGCATCCTCCTCGTCCACGAGGCGATGGACGAGCTCGACCCCCACGCCGTCCCCAAGCGGGGCCGATGAGGGACGCCGACGGCCTATCCGCACGAGCTCTAGACCTGAAACAAGCGTAATGGGATCTGCCCGATTGAGACCAGGCCCAGCATGGCAGGCTACGGATCATCTCCGGGCCGGGCCAGGACCGCCCGGTTCACACCGCCTCGTGCTCGGTCGGCCATCGGCACACCTCCCCTCGTCGGCTCGTCGCCCATACGGACCGGACCGGGGCATCCGGACCCCGTCTTCTCTTCACCTCCGTCTCAACACAGCCGCCGACCGTGTAGGCGCTCCACCAGCCGCAGGAACACGCCCTGCCACGGGTTCCACGACAGCAGCCGGAACATGATCCGACGGGCTCCTCGCACGACCTGGCAGGGGACCTGGATCATCGCCACGCAGAACGTGCTGAACTCCATCCTCAGCAGCGAACGCTTCTCCTCACGATACTTCGCTGCCCAGCGACCTTGCTCGGGCAGCAGCAACGCCGCCCACGCCTTCAGGCTCCAGGCCAGCGAGGCCATCACCATGTAGGCCCCATTGCTCACCGTGTCGCCCACCGGCATCGACAACGCCTTCACGCCGCCCTTCAACTGGGCGATCAGGTTCTCCTGGTCGCAGCGGTCATTGGCCAGGAAGACGACCTCGGATGCCGGGGTCGTCAGGTCGTTGGTGATGTAGAAGAAGAACCGATCCGGCTCGAACAGCCACAACTGGCCCTTCTCGACCGTCAGTTTCTTCCTCAGCACGACCACCCGGTACGCCTTCTCGCAGGCCACCGGGCGGTACTCGAACTCGGCCACCTCCTCGCCGACCAGCTTCAGGGTCTTGAACTGCCGCTCGGCGACGATCCGGTCCTTGTGCCGTTCACGGGCCTGGCGGGGCACCGTCTCGATCGTGTACCTCGCCGGTCGCTCCAACTCGCTGTATTCCTCGGCGGGCAGGCCCTCGGCCCGTGCGACCAGGTTGGGCATGGCATCGATGCCGAAGATGAACCGGTTGCCCGCCCGATCCCAGCGGTCGAGGTGCCTGGTCTGGCTGAAGTCGGTGTCGCCCCGGAAGGTGATCTTCTTGAACCCAGCCCGGCGGCACAGGCCGGCGGCCTTGTCCAGGTAGACCTCGGCCTGCTCGTGCGAGGGGCGGTTGCCGCCCCGGTTGACCAGATACAGCGGCTCGGCGGTGTTGGCCAGCGAGACGACCAGCGGGTGGTATCCCCACGTCCCGTTGTAGGAGATGTCCACGCCCTGCTTGCACACTCCGTCGGTGGGGGCGAGCGTGCCGTCGGCGTCGATGAAGGCCTCCTCGAAGAAGTCGGCGGGCTGCTGCTCCCAGGCCCGGATCCGGACATCATTGAAGGTGTCCATGAGCCGCTCGATGTCGGACTGGGTGAAGCGGCGGCAGAAGTCCCCGGCTGTGGTGGGGTCGGGGATGCGTCGTGCCCCGAGGGCGTCGAGATAGACCTCGTCGTTGCGACGGACTTCGAGATGCTCGATGCGGCTGCCGCCGGCCAGGAGGTTGTAGGCGATATTCAGGACGTGGTCGCTCTCGAAGTAGGGCAGGTGCCGCTTCAGCAGGTGGATGTCCTGGTTGATGTCGTGGACCAGGCCGAGCTTCTGGGCCATGAGGTGGATGGCCCCGATGCCGCCCGGTGCGATGGCCCGGACCTTCTCGGCGATCTCGTAGTGGATGTTGGAGGCGGTCATCATCGGCTGGTGGGCTTCGACGCCGGGCTTGTTCTGGATGCGGCGGGTGATTCTCCGCTTGCGTGCGGCGAGTTGTCGGCGGATAGTGGCGTTCACTCGAAAACCTCCTGGCGGCGAATCGACGAGGGTGTGGAGTACCTCGATTGTTCGCCAAAACCAGGGGGTTTTCGAGTTTCTCATCCGAGGGAAGCTGGGATTACGCTTGGTTGAGGGCTAATGAGTCATGACAAACTTTTTTGGGAAGCCCGCAAAACAGGAGGACTCCTAGGTTTTGTCGCGGCTTGCGAGTTCCAAATTGAGTCTATCCGCATCGATCGCTGTAGTGTAGCGCCAAGCAGAAAATCC
>JANOBY010000280.1:0-3167 GCA_031411935.1 Planctomycetales bacterium
GTCGGCGGCGGCGCGGACGGTCGACGAGCTGATCGCGGCGATGGGCGAGGCCCTGCGGGCGGTGCGGCCGAGCGACATCCGGGGCTGGTTCGGCCATAGCGGATATCCGGTCGAGACGTCAACTGTCACGGTCGATAAGAACCTGCTCTAGTGAACCCAAAGGCCACATCGGACTCGACCTCGCCCACCGACCGACAGCACCGCTCCAGCCCATAGGCCAGCACCTATTGATCTTCAGGTAGGTGGATTCTTGTCGAGGAAGGGAGCTTCGACCCCTTCCAGAGCGACCGGATCAATGCCGGGCGCTCGCGGAGTTCGCCCATGTGACCCCGGACGACGCCATCGAGGTGCCGCAAATGCCGGGGCACGAAGTTCGCCATCAGCCCATACTTCAGGTAGCTCCAGATCATCTCCACCGGGTTGAGGTCCGGGGCGTAGGCCGGCAATCGCTCCAGGTGCAAGCGGGGGTACTGCGACAGGAACTCCCGGATCAGCGGCCCCTTGTGATTGCTCCCGCCGTCCCAGATCACGATGACCTTGCCCCGCAGACGCCGGAGCAGGTCGCGCAGGAATGACACGACGCCCGCGGCGTCGATGTAGTGCACCGGGTCGGTCCTCCAGTACAGCCCGACTCGACGCCGGCCCGGCGCCACGCTGATCGCGGCGATCGTCGAGACCTTGTCGCGGTGCCGTCCGAAGCAGGTCAGCACCGGCGTCCGGCCCCGCGGCGCCCAGGTGCGGCGGATCAGCGGGTTGAGGAAGAAGCCGCTCTCGTCGATCAGGACGACGTGGGCCCGTTCCTCCCGCGCTTTTTTTTGATCCGCGGCCAGTCCTCCTCCACCCAGCGGGCGATCGCCGGGTCGTCGCGCTCTACCGCGGGCGTCTCGGGCTTCCGGGCCGAGTGGCCGCGGGCGGTCAGCCACTCGGCCAGGTAGTGGGCGTTGAAGCGGACGCCGAACCGCTTGTCGATCACCTCGGCCAGACGCCGGGTGGTCCAGAGGTCCGTCTTGTAGCCGAAGGCTCGCGGGCTCTTCGCCAGCCACGCGAGGACCGCCCGCCGCCGCCGCGCCGAGAGCTTGGGGGCCGGCCCGGTTCGGGGCGTGGGCTTCAGGCCGTCGTCCCCCGAGGCCCTGTAGGCGGCCATCCACGTGCCGACCGCCTTGAGCGAGACGCCCAGGAAGGCGGCGACATCCTTCTGCTTCCAGCCCTCGTTGACGCGGGTCACGGCCAGGCGGCGTCGGGCCTCCAGCTCGGAGGCAGGTCCTATGCGTTTCATCCCCGTGAGGTTACGATCGGGACGTCTCGCATGGCAAGAACCCACCTACCTGAAGATCAATAACCCGACGAGGCCAGTGCGGGATAGGCGGTCGGCCGGGTCGTCGCCAACAGCATACGGACCTCGACCCGACCGTCCTCCTTTTCGTCTTCTCAAGCTCGGTCGAAGCACGCCCGTCGCTCGGCTTGCCAGGGAGGAAACGCCCACCGCTGGCCCGGCGAAGGCGGCCAGGATGTCCTTCATCAAGTTCCACCGGTCGTAGTGGCCCGGTCGAAGGGATTCTCGTAGGCTCGTGAGGATGCCAACCACGACCACCGCCGCCGATCCGATCCCTGCCTGCCCCCGGTGCCATGCCGCCCACGTCGTCCGTAACGGCAGGACCAAGGCCGGGTCGCCCAACTTCCTCTGCCGCGGCTGCGATCGCCGCTTGGTCGCCGAGCCCAAGCGGGGCCCGATCACCGAGGAGCGTCGCGACTTGGTCTGCTGCCTCCTGCTGGAGCGGCTCAGCCTGCGGGCCATCGCTCGGGCCATCGGCGTGTCCCGGGCCTGGCTGCAGGGCTTCGTCAACGGCCTGTACCGGGAGGAGACCCCTGGGAGCCGGGGGAGCTGAAAAAAAGTCGGGCGGGCTGATCCTCGAGGCCGACGAGATGTGGAGCTTCGCGGGCAGCCGGCGAAAGTTGTGGTGGGTCTGGGTGGCCCTGGACGCCGAGACGCGTCAGGTCGTGGCGATGATGGTCGGCGACCGCTCGGAGTACACCGCCCGATGCCTGTGGGAGGCCGTCCCGGAGGAGTACCGGCACGGTGCCACGGTCTACACCGACTTCTGGGCGGCCTACCGGGCGGTGATGCCGGGCGGCCGTCAGTCGCCTGCGGCAAGGGGGACGGGCTGACCAACCACGTCGAGCGGTTCTGGTGCACGGTCCGGCAGCGGTGCGGCCGACTCGTGTGGAAGACGCTGTCGTTCTCGAAGTGCGACTCGCACCACATCGGCGCGTTGTGGTACTTCGTCCGCCACTACAATGCGTCCCTACGATAGCGCCGCTACCAAATAGTGATTAGTGACAGCTCAACTATTACTAACGGGTTAGTATCAAGTGCAACTCTAGAAAAAAAAGAAAAATGCTACTATCATATAGGATTTACGCGATTAGTCGTCGGGCGTTCACGTTGCGCCAGGTCGATGGGTTGGTCATGATGTCGTGATGAGAGCCGCGAAATGCCGGGATTCGGACTATATCGACTTCCTGATCGCCTCGCCCAACGTGTTCACGTCTACGGAGGCTGCTCGCGTTCAAGAGCCCTCGCCCCAGGCCCCGGCCCACGACAGCTTCACGCGACTGCTGACCCGCATCGAGCCCGACCCCGTAGCCCTCCGGCTGGAAGCACGCGGCCTCGTCACGCCCTGCGGCGGGGCCTTGATCATCGACGACTCCACGCTCGACAAGCCCTACGCCACCAAGATCGCGGCGGTCACCCGGCACTGGTCGGGCAAGCACCAGGGCGTCGTCCAGGGCATCAACCTGATCAGCCTGCTGTGGACCGACGGCGACCGCAAGATCCAGGTGGACTATCGGATCCACGACAAGGCCGACGGCCGGACCAAGAACGACCACTTCTGGGAGATGATGCTCATGGCCAAGGGGCGCGGGTTCGCGCCCAGATATGTGCTGTTCGACGGCTGGTACGCCAGCCTGGAGAACCTCAAGCAGGTCCGCGGCCTGGGCTGGCTCTGGCTCACGCGGCTGAAGCACAACCGCAAGGTCAACCCCGACGGGCGGGGGGCCATCCTGCTGTCGGAGGCCGAGATCGCGGCCTCCGGGACGGTGATCCACCTGGTCGGCTACGGGCCGGTCCGCGTGTTCAAGCGGGTCGCCCCGGACGGCGACATTGA
>JANOBY010000281.1:0-29555 GCA_031411935.1 Planctomycetales bacterium
TCCTCACCGAGCTGAAGGCGCGGGGCGTGTTCACCGTCGTGGGCGGGCCGCTCGTGACCGTGCAGGAGGATTACTTCGACGGCGTGGCCGACGTGATCTTCATCGGCGAGGCCGAGCAGACCTGGCCGCAGTTCCTCAAGGAATGGGGCCAGGGGCTGCACCAGATCCGCTACGAGCAGATCGACAAGTCCGACATGACGGTCGTCCCCACGCCCCGGTTTGACCTCCTGAAGATGCAGCACTACGCGTTCGGGTCGCTCCAGTTCTCGCGAGGCTGCCCCTTCCAGTGCGAGTTCTGCGACATCATCGTCACCTTCGGCCGCAAGCCTCGGATCAAGACTTCCAAGCAGATCCTGGCCGAGCTTGATGCCATGCTCGCCACCGGGATGCGAATCGTGTTCGTCGTGGATGACAACCTGATCGGCAACAAGAAGGCCATCAAGGACGTCCTGCGCGAGGTGATCAAATGGCAGGAGCGGAACTCCTACGCGCTCACGCTGTTCACCGAGGCCTCGATCGATCTGGCCGACGACCCCGAATTGCTCGAACTGATGGTCGACGCCAACTTCATCTCGGTCTTCGTCGGGATCGAGAGCCCGAACGAGGAATCGCTCCGCGAGGCCAAGAAGTTCCAGAACGTACGCTCGGGCGGGACCCTGGTCGAGAAGGTCCGCCGCATTCAGGACGCGGGAATCGAGGTCTGGTGCGGGATGATCGTCGGATTCGACAACGACGACTCCTCCGTCTTCGAGGCCCAGCGTCAGTTCCTCAGGGACTCGCGCATCCCCATGTCCATGACCGGCATGCTCTACGCGATCCCGAAGACCCCTCTGCACGACCGGCTCGCCGAGGAGGGCCGTCTTGACCTCTCCGACGTGCCCGAGTTCGGC
This sequence comes from Planctomycetales bacterium, assembly GCA_031411935.1. GTDB lineage: Bacteria > Planctomycetota > Planctomycetia > Isosphaerales > Isosphaeraceae > JAQGHR01. Next base: position 891 of record JANOBY010000281.1, read on the forward strand.
ACGAACGTGATCCCGCTCAAGATCGGCCGGCAGGAACTCGTCGACGGCTACGTGAAGATCATGACCGACCTCTACGACTGCGAGCCCTACTTCGGCCGCCTTGACGACCTGTACCTCAAGGGCAACCTCACCATGGGGCACGGCCGAGCCCGCTGGTGGAAGACCCACAAGCTGAACAAGCTCAAGAGCGATGCCGTGTTCCTCGCCCAGGCCATGGGCCTGTTCGCCCGGCTCATGAAGAACGTGCCCGAGGCCTATCTCCGCAAAGAGTACCGGAAGCGGCTCTGGGGGTTCCTCAAGCAGAGACGCGATCCCGGGACCTTGTTTTCCTACGTGATCCACATGGCCCAGCACTATCACGCTCACACCATGGCCAAGCAGATGTCGAGCGGCCGGTCGCCGGTCTACAACTCCTGGTAACTCCGTGCGTCTCCATGTCGATCGCCGCGAAGCCCGGCAGGTCCCTCGATCGGTCCGCCGGGCTTCTGTTGCGCGCCGACTCTTGCATTCGGGGGCCCAACGACCTGCGATCGCAAGGTCCGCTTGATTTTCCCGGCCCATGAGTACAATGCTCACGTTTGTGGTCCAGAGCCCGTCCCTTCGCTTTAGGGCACGCATGCATGCCAATCATTGAAGTCAAGGGATTGTCGAAGAGCTATCGGGTCTTTCAGAAAAAGGAAGGCCTGCTCGGGGCTCTGAAAGGGCTCTACAAGCGCGAGTACAAGATGGTCAACGCGGTGGACGACGTGACGTTCTCCATCGAGCCCGGCGAGATGGTCGCGTTCCTCGGACCCAATGGTGCGGGCAAGACGACCACGCTCAAGATGCTCTCGGGTCTGATCTATCCGACCGCAGGCACGGCCCGCGTGCTCGACTTCGTCCCCTGGGAACGTCAGGACGCCTATCGGCGCCAGTTCGCCCTGGTCATGGGCCAGAAAAATCAGCTCTGGTGGGACCTGCCGGCGTCCGACAGCTTCCAGCTCCATCGCGAGATCTACTCCCTGCCCGCCGACGAGTTCAACCGAACGCTGGCCGAACTGACCGAGCTGCTGGGGGTTGAGAAGCTCACGAAGCAGGCCGTCCGCGAGCTCTCGCTCGGCGAACGCATGAAGATGGAGCTGATCGCGGCTCTCCTGCATCAGCCCCGCCTGCTCCTGCTGGATGAGCCCACGATCGGGCTCGACGTGGTGGCGCAGGTCGCGATCCAGAAGTGCCTGAAGGAGTATCACGCCCGGAGAGGCGTTACCATGCTCCTCACGAGCCACTACATGCGCGACGTGGAGGCCCTGTGCGATCGCGTGCTGGTGATCACCCAGGGCAAGCTGCTCTACGACGGCGATCTGGCGGGCCTCACGGAGCGGTTCGGCGACGCCAAGCTCGTGAAGCTCCAGTTCGTGGACGGGACGCCCGAGGGGCTTGAGAGCTTCGGCGAGGTGACCCGCAAGGACGCCATGACGGCCGACCTGAAGGTCGATCGCGAGCGGATCTCGGAGCTCCTTGGGGCCTTGCTCGATCGCCACGCGGTGGCCGACCTGAGCGTCCAGGATCCCCCGTTGGAGCAGGTCATCGCCCGGGTCTTCACGGAGGCGAAGCTCGCCCATGACGCCGCCTGAACCGACCGCGAACGCGAGGATCGCCTCGTTCGAGGCCCCGCTTGCCCCTCGACGAACCGGCTTCTGGCCGACCTTCCGCAAGTACTCGAAGATCTTCCGCGCGTCGCTCGTGGAACGCCTCACCTACCGCGCCGACTTCCTCTTCGGGACGTTGCTGCGGTTCCTGCCCATGCTCACGACGATCCTGCTCTGGCAGGCCATCTACGCCTCGGCCCCCGGCGATTCGCCCGAGAGCGGCGGGAAAAAAGAGCTGTCGGGGTTCCAGTACAAGCAGATGATCGCCTATCTCCTGCTCACGAACATCAGCCGGATGTTCTCGAGCATGCCGGGGCTCGCCGGGGGGATTGCCCGCGATATCCGCGAGGGGACGATCAAGAAGTACCTGATCCAGCCGCTGGACATGATCGGCTACCTCGTGTCCTACCGGATGGCGCACAAGGTCAGCTACATCATCTCGTCGGCGCTCCCCTACGCCCTGCTCTTCTACCTCTGCCGCAGTTACTTTTACGGGCTTGTCCCCACCGAGCCGACCGTCTGGCTGGGGTTCTTCGCCTCGCTGGTCATGGCGTTCGTGGTGGGGTTCTTCTTCGAGGCCAGCGTGGGGATGGTGGGGTTCTGGTTTCTGGAGATTACCTCCATCCTCTACATCGTCATGACCTTGAACTTCTTCATCTCGGGCCACATGTTCCCGCTCGATCTTCTGCCCTGGCCGTGGGCGGGCATCCTCACGTCTCTGCCGTTCCAGTACATGGCCTACTTCCCTGCGGTCGTGTTCCTGGGCCGGGTCCGCGGGATGGATCTCGCCCTGGGGTTGACCTTGCAGCTCTTCTGGTGCGTGTTCTTCGTCGTGCTTTCGCGAAAGCTCTACGCTCGCGGCCTTCGGCGCTACAGCGCCTTCGGAGGATAACCGGCCATGACGAGCGTCTTCCGCTACGCCCGCCTGCTCGGTTCGCTGGGCCGATACTCGCTCGCCCGAGAGCTCTCGTTCCGGGGGAACTTCCTGTCGAAGATCTCGGTCGAGGTCCTCTGGCTCGGCATCCTGCTCGCCTTCTATCGGACGATCTTCGGCCGCACGGCGGTCATCGCGTCGTGGGACGAGCCACAGTACCTCTTCTTCGTGGGTTGCTACTTCGCCCTGAACGGGCTGATCGAGACGCTGTTCCTGGAGAATTGCGACGGATTCGCCGACCTCGTCCGGACCGGCGACCTCGACTTCCTCCTGCTCAAGCCGATCGACGAGCAGTTCCTCATCACTTGCCGCAAGGTGGACTGGTCCACGGCGGCGAACGTGTTCATGGGCGCGGGGGTCATGATCCTGTCGCTCATGCAGATGCACTGGACGTTCGACGCCGGCCGTTTGGCGGCGTTCCTGATCGCGTTCTTCTGCGGGGTCATGATCGCCTACAGCTTCATGCTGATCCTGACGAGCCTGTCGGTCTGGCTCGTCCGCAACCAGAGCCTCATGGAGATGTGGTGGCTCTTCTCCAGCCTGGCCCGCTATCCGCGAGAGATCTTTACGGGGACCTGGGCCGAGCCGATCGGGCGATTCTTCACCTACGTCCTTCCGATCCTCCTAGTGGTCAACGTGCCCGCGCAGGCGATGGTCAAGGTGCTCGACTGGCGTGTGATCGGCCTCACGGCCCTGGCGACCCTGGTTCTCATGATCTTCAGCCGCAAGTTCTTCCAGAAAGCCCTGCGATCGTACCGGAGCGCGAGTAGCTGAGATCGCGTCATGGAGAATGGGCGACGTTTGCTAGGTTGAAGCCCCGGCCGACCAAACCCTTCCGGGGCGATCGTTCGGCTGTGGGGGCTGCACGGCGACGGCGAGAATCCGTATCCTGGGGGCATTCCTGGCCCTTTTTCGGAGCACTGCCTTGAGCGAGCCTCGCGCGAAGATCGTGATCGTCGGGATCGGTGACGACGGCCTCTCCGGGTTGACGGAATCGGCACGCAGGACGGTTCTTGGGGCCGACGTGATCCTGGGGGCCGAGGCGACCCTGCCGCTGCTCGGCGGGGCACCCGGGCGCAAGCTTGCCCTCGACCCCGACATGGCGGGGGCCCTGCGGCAGGTCCGGGAGGCCCTCTCCGCACAGAGGCCGGTGCTCGTCAATTACGGCGACCCCCTCTTTTACGGGGTGGCCCGCTACCTGTGCGACCGACTCGGGAAGGACCACTTCGAGGTCGTCCCGCACGTGTCGAGCATGCAGCTCGCCTTCGCCCGCGTGAAAGAAAGCTGGGAGGACGCCTATCTCACCAGCCTGGCGGGCCGTCCGATCGAGAACGTGATCGACCGGATCCGCACCGCCGAGAAGGTGGGGCTATTTTCCAGCGAATCGACCCCCCCTTCGCGCCTGGCCCAGGCCCTGATCGACCACGGGATCGACTACTTCCGGGCCTACGTGTGCGAGCACCTGGGGCAGCCGGACGAGCGGGTGACCCAGGCCGAGCTTCCCGAGCTTGTGGACATGGAGTTCGCCCCCCTGCACGTGATGATCCTGGTCCGCAAGCCGAACCGGCCCGACCGGGCGGCCAAGATCGGTCGCTATCGGCTCTTCGGCAACCCCGACGACGTGTTCGCGCAGAGCCAGCCCAAGCGGGAGCTGATCACGCAGTCCGAAGTGCGCTCGATCGCCCTCAGCCAGCTCGACGTGCGGCCGACCAGCATCGTCTGGGACATCGGCGCGGGCTCGGGATCGGTGGCCATCGAGGCGGCCCAGCTCGCGAGCCAGGGCGTGGTCTATGCGGTGGAGCCGGACCCCGGCGACGTGGCCCTGATCGGCGCGAATGCCGAGGCCTTCGGTGTCCCGAACGTACGGATCGTTCAGGGGAGAGCCCCCGAGGTCCTCGCGGGTCTGCCCGACCCCGACGCCATCTTTGTGGGCGGGACGGGCCGTCAGGTGGAGCCCGTCCTCAAGGCGGCCTACGACCGGCTGACCCCAGGCGGGCGGCTGGCGCTGAACGTGGCGGCGATCGACAGCCTGGCCGCGGCGCATCGGACCCTCAAGGATCTTGCCGGCGAGGTCCAGGTCTGGAATGTCTCGGTGTCCCGGGGGATCGACCAGATGGATCGGATGCGTTTCCAGGCCGTGAACCCGACGTTCCTGCTCGCGGTCACGAAGAGGACGGAACCTGGGGATTGAGGGGCCGCTGGCGAGGCTGCCCGTCGTTTCGCACTCTCCCCATCACGCGGTGGGTTTGATTTGTCTTGGGGCTTTGCCACGGGGGACGAATGGCTTATAGTCCGTTCGAACCTGGCGAGCGAGCCTTCGGGGGTGGCATGATCGAGGTCAACGAGACGGAGCTGGATTTCCTGGCGGTCGGGGCGCACCCCGACGACGTGGAGATCGCCTGCGGGGGGACCCTGGCCAGCCTGTCTCGCAAGGGATATCGCGTGGGGATCGTCGACCTGACCGACGGCGAGCCGACCCCCCTCTCCCCCGGCCCCGACGTCCGCGCGAAGGAGGCCGCCCTCGCGGCCGAGATCCTTGGCGTGCCGCTGAGGATCAACCTGAACCTCCCGAACCGTCGCCTGTTCGACTCGTTCGAGCATCGGGTGGCCCTCGCCAAGGTGTTCCGGCAGTACCGGCCTAAGGTTGTGGTGGGATTCGGCGGCAAGACCGTGATGGCCTCGCCCGACCATTACCAGGCCATGCTCATCACCGACGCCGCCGTCTTCTACAGCCGCCTGACGAAGTGGGACGAGTATTTCGACGGCCTGCCCGTCCACTCGGTCACGAACCAGTTGAGCTATGCGATCGGCCTGCATGGGATGGACTTGCCCGAGTCCTCGGGATTCGTGATCGCCGACATCGGCTCCACGCTCGACGTGAAGCTGCAGGCGATCCGGGCCTACGAGACCCAGTTTCCTCCGCAGAAATCGCGCGTCTTCACGGCGGTGGAGTCGATGAATCGGTACCACGGCCTCACGGCAGGGTTCGAGGCGGGCGAGGTCTTCCTGACGTATCGTTCCGTGGGCGTGGAGGATCTGATGCACTGGGCGAGCCCCAAGCATGGGAGACCCTGATCGCGCTTCGGGCTGCCGGTGAATCGAGGCGAGATCCCCCGCGAGGAATTTTGCCCGTGGCACGACATCCTGGATAAAATGACTTTGAAGAGTTGTTTGTGCCGGCCCGACTTGCCCTGTATTCTGGCACCATCCCGTTGCTTTCGAAGACGAATCGGCGGAGCATGTCCGGGTCTGGTGAGTGTCGGGATGCCGAAAGCGATGTCTCTCGATCTTTCGATGAAGAAAAGGCGAACGTGGTGAGCTGGCTATCCTGGATCCGTCGCAAGCTCTGGAGTACCCGCGAGGTGGACGCCACATCGTCGGCACGCCGGTTCAATCCGGATTCGACCCAGGATTTTATCGAGACCAAGGCCCGCCTCGACCCGCCCGCGATCTCCACCGGACAGCTTCACCTTCGCTTCGGCGTGGTCTCGATCACCGGCAACGTCCGGACCCACAATGAGGACAGTTTTTTTGTCCCCACGCCGCCCCAGGGTGCGATCCCCCCGGTCGTCTCCGAAGGCGATGCAGGCCGCAAGGACGACACCTTCACCTCGGCGACCACGGCCGATCTCCCGTCGGTGTCCGGCCCGTCTGGCCTGTTCATCGTGGCCGACGGGATGGGCGGACAGCTCGCGGGCGAGAAGGCCAGCCAGATGGCCGTCGAGTTGATCCCTCGGGAGGTCTCCAAACGACTGAGTTCCGAGGTCGACGAGAAGGGCACACAACGTGCCCTTCGGGATTCCATCGCGAAGGCCAACGACGAGATTTTGGCCCTCTCCCACGTGAAGGCGGAATACGCCAACATGGGGACCACGGTCGTGGTCGCCCACTTTCAGGGCGATCGGGCCTATGTGGCCGGGATCGGCGATTCGAGAGTGTACCGGCTGCGGGGTGACCGGCTCGATCAGCTCACGCGGGACCACTCCCTGGCCAACGCCCTCGGCGAGGCCGGCACGATCCGTCCGGAGGAGGTCGAGAATCACAAGTTCAAGCACGTGCTCTACCTCTATCTGGGCAGCAAGGATGCCCGCGACGGGCCCGAGGAGGTCCGGGTCCTCGAGGTCAAGCCGGGGGATCAGTTCCTGCTCGCCACCGACGGTTTGATGGGAGTCGTGCGGGACGAGATGATCACCGACATCCTCCGCTCGAACCCGGATCCGCAGCGGGCGGCACAGGTCCTGATCGATCGCGCCCTCGAATTGCGGTCCAAGGACAACATCACGGCACTCGTGATCCATATTCATTGAGCCTTGATCCGGCCGGTTGACGCTCTGTGCTGAACTTGGCCTAGCTCCGGGCGACGCCTTTTTCGGTCAGACCTTGCCACAGGACAGGACCATGCCACGGCTCGACGACTTCGCCTCCGACGTCGTCCTGAGTGGTCTCGTCTCGCAATCCACCCTCGATCGCGTCCGGGCGAGCGGGAGCGGCGTCGAGCGGGACGACCCCGCAGAGCTCGCGCGGCACCTGATCGCCGAGAAGTTGCTCACGAACTATCAGGCCCGGAAGCTCCTGGCGGGCGTGACGAAGGGGTTCTTCGTCGGCGAGCATCGCATCCTCCGCCGTCTGGGTCAGGGCGGGATGGGGAAGGTCTATCTGGCGCTGAGCGAGCCGGACGGTTTCAAGGTCGCCATCAAGGTCCTCCCCCCCAAGCTCGCGGCCGAGGGGGGGCAGGCCCTGAAGAGGTTCCGCCGGGAGATGGAACTCTCCCAGAGGGTGCGGCACGCCAACATCGCCCGCACCATCGACGTGGGCGCGGACGAGAATGTCCACTTCATGATCATGGAATACGTCCCCGGCGACAGCCTGTTCCACATGGTCCGCTCGGGGGGGCCCCTCCGCGTGCCGGACGTGGCCCGATACTTCATCCAGGTCTGCGAGGGCCTGAACGCGGCGCACCTCGCCGGGCTGATCCATCGCGACATCAAGCCTTCCAATCTCATGGTCACCCCCGAAGGCACCGCGAAGATCCTCGACCTCGGCCTGGCCAGGGCAAGCGACGACGAGAACCCGCTCACGCGCCCGAACTCGGTCGTGGGGACCCTGGACTACGCCAGCCCCGAGCAACTGGCCAACGCCCACAAGGCCGATCGCCGCAGCGACCTTTACAGCCTCGGGTGCACCATCTACTTCTCGCTCGCCGGTCGCGCCCCGTTCGAGGGGGGCGACATCATCAACAAGATGTTCAAGCACCGCATGGAGGATCCGCCCCCCCTGGAGAAGATCACCCGGGGCGTCCCGTCGGCGTTCGCGGCGATCGTCCGCAAGCTCATGGCCAAGGACCCCGACGATCGCTACCAGGAGTCCCAGGAACTCCAGGCCGACCTGGCCCGATGGGTCGATCCCCAGGCGGTGCGGGCGATCCTGGGCAGCGAGGCCGACTCCGCGCGGGACTTCCGCCCCCCTCCCCCCGAGATCGACGAGGACGACCTCAAGATCCTCTCCGAAGAACGATCCGGGTCGCACGGGGGGCTCGCCCTCCGCGACCTGGGGGAGGCCGAAGGGGGCGGCGTCCCCGTTCCCAAGCCCGCCCCCGTGGCTCGGCCTGCCGTGGTGGTCCCGGCCCATCCGCCCGTGGCCCCGGCGCTCATCGGTTCCGCCCATTCGTGGCGGGATGAGGCCCCATGGCTCGTCCCCTTCATCGTGGTCATTTGCCTGCTGGGCGCGCTGGCGATCGCCCTGATCAAGGCACTGGGCTGATCGATTGGCGCGAGCTTTGCTCTTCCCCCTCGCAAGCCAGGGGAGCTAGCCATTTTACGGGTCAAGACCCGATGGAACCGATGCCGATGCCACCGCTTTTTGGCAGCGATGCCTCAAGATTGAGCACGACGCCCGATGTGCCTGATGATGTGGTCGAGATCGGGCTGCTGCTTTCGTCGCGACGTGCGGAAGCCCTGCTGGCCCTGTCTCGCCAGCGGCATCAGACCGTGGCCCACATCCTTCGCGGGCTCATCGACCAGGCGATCGCCAACGCCGAGGCGTGAGCCGCGAGTATCGATCCATTTGTACACAGGTCTCTTGCCTCGCCCCCGAGCTTCCGCCCACAATAGACGATCGCATCGCACGATCGCATGGGTGAGGTGGAATTCGTGGCGAAGACCGCAGACAAGGGCCTCGGCGGCTTCCTGCCAGCTGTCACCTCGTGGTTCGAGGAGACCCTGGGCGAGCCGACCCAGGCCCAGCGCCTCGGGTGGCCCCACATCGCCTCAGGGCGGAATACCCTGATCTTCGCCCCCACCGGGTCGGGCAAGACCCTGGCCGCCTTCCTGGCCTGCCTGGACCACCTCTGGAAAACGCCCCGCAAGACGCGGGGGGTCCGGATCCTGTATGTGTCCCCCCTCAAGGCACTCAATCAGGACATCGAGCGTAACCTGGAACTCCCCCTGGCGGGGATCCTCGCAAGTGCCCAGGCCCGGGGCGAGCCCCTCTACCCCCTGAGCGTAGGCGTAAGGTCGGGCGATACCCGTCCCGCCGATCGTCAGAAGATGGTGCGAAAACCACCTGACATTCTGATCTCAACGCCCGAATCGCTGCACCTGATGCTTACAAGCCAGGCACGAGAGATCCTGCGTTCGGTCTCGCATGTGATTATTGACGAAATTCATGCTCTGGCGGCGAACAAGCGGGGGACCTTTCTGGCCCTGCTTCTGGAGCGTCTGGAAGCGATCTCGCCGGGGTTCGTTCGCATCGGGCTTTCGGCCACGCAACGCCCTCTGGACGAGGTGGCCCGGTTCCTCGGCGGTCGTCGCAGGGAGGTGGCGGCGGATGGATCGGTCCGGTTCGTTCCTCGTCGTGTGGAGATCGTGGACTCGGGGATTCGCAAGACGATGGACCTGGAGGTCTCCCTGCCGTCGAGAGGGGGCGGTCCGTCGGGCGAGAGTTCGATCTGGCCCGCGATCGAGGAGAGGCTTCGCTCGCTCATCGCCACGCACCGTTCCACGATCATCTTCGCGAACAACCGGCGCGTGGTCGAGCGGCTCACGGCCAAGCTCAACGAGCCTCAGGGGGATGACGAAGGCGGCGACGAGCCACCGGCCCTTCTCGCCCGGTCGCACCACGGGAGCCTCAGCCCCGAGGTCAGGCGTCAGACGGAGAGCCTCCTCAAGGACGGGGAGTTGCCTGCGGTCGTGGCCACAGCATCTCTGGAGCTGGGGATCGACATGGGGGCGGTCGATCTGGTCTGCCAGGTCGAGTCGCCGGGAGGGGTGGCTCGGGGCCTCCAGCGTGTGGGCCGCGCAGGGCACCTCGTGGGACGGACCAGCAAGGGCCGCCTGATCGCCAAGAGCAGCGGCGACCTGGTCGAGTCCGCCGCGCTGGCCCGTGCCATGCTCGACGGCGAGGTCGAGCGGCTGAAGGTGCCCGTCAATGCGCTGGACATCCTCACGCAGCAGGTCGTGGCCTGCGTGGCGGTGGACACGTGGGAAGTCCCGGCTCTGTTCGATCTGGTCCGGTGCGCCTATCCCTATCGTGACCTAACGGCCTCCGCATTCGAGGGAGTGCTGAGGCTCGCTTCGGGGCGCTACCGGGCCTCGACCATTCGCGACCTCAAGCCCAGGATCAGCTGGGACCGCGTGCGAAACACTCTGCGGCCGCTGCCCGGCACAAAACGACTGGCCGTGACCAGCGGGGGGGCGATCCCCGACACCGGCCAGTATCCTCTCTTCCTGGGCGAGGGCGGGCCCCGCCTGGGCGAGCTTGATGAGGAATTCGTCCTCGAACAGCGCGTCGGGGGGACCTTCGTCCTCGGCTCCTCGACCTGGAGGATCACGGCCATCGAGCCTCATAAGGTCGTGGTCGCGGCGGCGGAGGGGCGCTCCGCGCTCATGCCCTTCTGGCGGGGCGAGGGGACCGGCCGGACGACCGAGCTGGGGCTCGCCGTGGGACGCCTCTGCCGGGAGCTTGCGGAGAAGCGCGACGAGCCCGGTGTGCTCCCCTGGCTGGTCGAGAATTATCGCGTCGACGAACCCTCCGCGCGAACCCTGCTGGGACTGATCTCCCGCCAGATGCGGCAGGCCGGCGCGGTGCCCGATGATCGGACCATCTTGATCGAGACGTTCAAGGACCCCGCCGGCGAGACGGGGCTTGCGGTGCTCACCCCGTTCGGCCACAAGCGACATCACGCCCTGAAGCTGGTCCTGGGCGCCGTGCTCCGGGATCGCCTGGGGATCGAGGTTGCCGGTCTGCACGCGGACGACGGGGTCATCTTTCGCCTGCCCGGGATGGACCACCCGCCCCTGGACCTTTTCCGCGACCTCACGGCCGAGAAGGCGATCGAGTGTCTTCGAGGCGAGCTTGCGACGAGTGCCCTGTTCGGGCTGAGGTTCCGGCAGAACGCCGGCCGCGCCCTGCTCATGCCCCGGCCCGACCCCTCGAAACGCACTCCGCTGTATCTGCAACGACTGCGCGCCAAGGATCTGCTCCAGGAGGTCCGCAAGTTCCCCGACTTCCCGATCGTGGTGGAGACCTATCGAGAGTGCCTGGACGAGGACCTCGACCTTCCGGGGCTCTCCGAGTTCCTGAGCCAGGTCGAGAGCGGAGCGATCCGCGTGGCGACCAAGACGGGGGACATCCCCTCCCCGTTCGCGAACGAGCTGATCTTCGAGTTCAGCCGCAGGTTTCTCTACGAGTGGGACGACCCGGTGCGCGCGGCGACCGATCGCCCCCGCCCCCTGGTGGACGATGACGACCTGGACTCTCTGCTCCATCCGTCTTCGAGACGAGAGGGCCTCGAACCTGACGCGATCGAGCGAGTCGAGACTCGCCTCCGAGGGCACAATCGGCCGCCTCGCTCCTCCGAAGAGATGGCCGAGGCCCTGAGAGAGCTTGGCGACCTGACCCCCGGCGAGCTTGCGGGTCCCATGATCAAATTCCTCTCGGTCCTTGAGAGCGACGGACGCGCGAGCCGGATCTCCTTCCCGTCCTCGCGAGAACCAGAACGCTGGATCAGCGGCGAGGAGGTGGCTCTGTACCAACGTGCCTTCGGGGATGCCGTGGGGACGGATGGGGATGTGGCTCCGACGGTTCCTGAAGAGGACGAAGACGCCCTCCTGTCCGTCGTACGACGCTTCTTCCGGACTCGGGCCCTCGTCTCGATGGGCGACCTGACCTCACGCTATCCCATCGATTCGTTCACGGCCTCGGACCTCCTGGAACGGATGGAGGCCGAGGGCGACCTCGTCCCGCTCGGGGCCGACGACGGCGGGACCGAGCAATGGGCCGACCCGCGGAACCTCAAGGAAGTTCGCAGCGTGTCCGTGGCCCTTCGCCGACGAGAAGCCGTGGCGGTCACGCCCGAGGCGTTTTCCGCATTCGTCGCGCGGAGGCAGGGCGTCGATCCTGCGAGTCGGCTGGAGGGCGAGCACGCGGTCGGCAAGGTCCTCGACCAGTTGCAGGGCTTCCCGGCCACGGTCGAGGCCTGGGAGCGTGAGATCCTCCCCCGACGGGTTGCCGACTACCGTCCGGCAAGCCTGGACCTCGCGCTTGCGGAGGGCTCGTGGCGATGGCGGGCCGAATCCGGCTCGCAAGGGGACCCCCGCGTGGCGTTCGTGGCCCGGGATTTCGCCGGTGGATGGCCCTCTCAGCCGGAAGACCCGGTCGACGCAATCTCGGCCATCCAGGCGAAGGTCGAAGAATTCTTCCGGAACCGAGGGGCGGCGTTCACCGAGGATGTCGCGGCCGCTCTCGGAGAGGCTCCCTCGCTGGTTCGACAGGCGCTTCGCACCCTGGTCGGCCTTGGTCGGATCACGAACGATCGCATTGATGTGTTAAGGTCGGGCGGCGAACTGACCTCGGAGAGCCTGGAGCGATCGAGCCTGGCCGATCGAACCTCGGCGCGAGGCCGCCCCCGGCTGGGGTCGTACCGGCGACCGGCCACGATCCGACCCGAGGGCCGCTGGTCGTCGATCGAGCCTCACAACCCCGACCCCGAGGCGTCGCTTCTGGCCTGGGCCGACGTGCTCCTGAATCGCTATGGCGTTCTGGCCCGTGAGACCGTCCAGTTCGACCCCTGGGCCCCTCCCTGGCGCGATCTTCAACCGTTGCTGGCCCGATCCGAGATGCGTGGGGAGCTTCGCCGGGGCTATTTCGTGGAGGGGATGTCGGGGATCCAGTACGCACTGCCCGAGACCGCCGAGGGGCTCTCGCGGCCTGTGCCCCTGGGCGGCGAGCCCATGATTCTCAACACCCTCGATCCGGCCAATCTCTACGGATCCGGGGCCCCGTTCGATGTTCCCTTGCTCGAGGGGGGAACGGCGAGGCTCTCCCGCTCCGCGTCGAATTTCCTGGTCCTGATCTCAGGCCGGCCGGTGCTCATCTGCGAAGGTTACGGGAAACGGCTGACGGGCCTGGCCTCGGCCTCGGAGGCGGAGGTCCGGGCCGCGATGGCCAAACTCATCGGGCTTTCCGGGGCAAATCGGCGCGTCTTGAAGGTGGAGAGTTACAACGGAATTCCGCCCACGGCCTCGGAGGCGGAGGCCTGGCTCGCCGAGGTTGGGTTTGTTCGCGACCCGCCCGGCATGGCATATTATGCCGGCTGGTGAGACTCCCATGCCTCGCGAACCGCTCCGGGGAATTCGTGGCCATGAATCTCGAGGTCGACGATGGGCGATACGACTGCCTGATTATCTCCGACCTTCACCTCGGCAGCGACATGTGCCAGGCGAAGCTGCTCGAGGAGTTCCTTGAGTGGGCGCCCGCCCATGCGAAAGAACTGGTGATCAACGGCGACATCTTCGACGACCTCAACTTCAAACGCCTGAAGAAGAACCACTTCGCCTGCCTGCGATCGATCCGCCGCAACTCCGACCGCGAGGACTTCCGCCTGATCTGGATGCGCGGCAACCACGACGGCGAGGCCGAGATCGTCGGGCACATCGTGGGCGTGGAGATCCTGGACGAGTACGTCTACCAGAACGACCAGATCAAGCTCCTGATCCTCCACGGCGACCAGTTCGACACCTTCATTACGCATAACCCCTGGTTGACCGAGATTGCCTGCGGGATCTTCTACTTCATCCAGAAGTGGGCCCCGCACCGCGCCGCGAGGTGGATCCGCCGGGTGTCGAAACGCTGGCAACGCAACAGCGAGCTCGTGCAGGATCGGGCGATCGACTTCGCGCGCAGCCGCAACTGCAAATTCGTGACGTGCGGGCACACGCACCTGCCGCTCGTCCACGAGAAGGACGGCGTGACCTACGTGAACAGCGGGACCTGGATCGAGTCGCCGCCCTGCCCGTTCGTGTCGGTCAAGGGCCCGGAAATCCGACTCCAGTTCTGGCCCCCCGCCCTGCCCTCGCCCGACGCGAAGCTTGCCGAACCGGCCGCGGAGACTTTAACATAGGGGCTTCACCGCGAGTCCCTCTCCTTGCCGACCTGCTTCGATAACTCCCCCAGAGGTTCATCTCTTGGCCACGACCCGCAAAGAACGTGATTCGATGGGCGAGATGGACGTGCCCGAGGAAGCGTTTTACGGAGCCCAGACCGGCCGGGCGCTTCGCAATTTCGCGATCAGCCCGCTCCGGATGCCGCGTTCGTTCATCCGGGCCATGGGCCTCATCAAGCGATCCGCGGCGCAGGTCAACATGGACCTGAAGCTCCTGAACCCGGAACTCGGCGGGCCGATCATCCAGGCGGCGCAAGAGGTGGCCGACGGCAAGCTCGACGATCAGTTCGTGGTCGACGTGTTCCAGACCGGTTCCGGCACGTCCACGAACATGAACACCAACGAGGTGATCGCCGGCCGATCCAATGAGATCCTGGGCAAGGGGCGCGGCGGGAAGACACCCGTGCACCCGAACGACGCCGTGAACATGGGGCAGTCCTCGAACGACGTGATCCCCACGGCCATCCATGTGAGCGCGGCCGAGGGCATCGCCAAGAGGCTCGTCCCCGAGCTGACCCGCCTGCAGGAAGCCCTGGACGCGAAGGCCCGCGAGCTGGACTCGATCGTGAAGATCGGCCGCACGCACCTTCAGGACGCCGTCCCGATCCGCCTCGGACAGGAATTCTCGGGCTTCGCCCAGCAGGTCCAGAACGGGATCGCGCGCCTCAAGAGCATCCAGCCCCGCCTGACCGAGATCCCCATCGGCGGGACGGCGGTGGGCACGGGCATCAACACGCACGCCGAGTTCCCCTCGCGCATGGCCGCGCAGCTCACCCAGATGACGGGGCTGGAGTTCCGCCCGGCGGCCAATTGCTTCGAGTCCATGGCGAACAAGGACGCCGCGGTCGAGACCTCGGGGGCCCTGCGTACGGTGGCCATCAGCCTCTCGAACATCGCCAACAACCTGCGATGGCTGGCCTCGGGTCCGCGCTGCGGACTTGGCGAGATCAACATCCCGGAGCTCCAGCCCGGCTCCTCGATCATGCCCGGCAAGGTCAACCCGGTCATTCCCGAGGCCGTGCTCATGGTCGGGGCGCAGGTCGTTGGCAATGACGCCGCCATCGCCTGGGCCAACGCCCTGGGATCGAACTTCGAGCTCAACGTGATGATGCCGGTGATCGCCTACAACCTGCTCCAGTCGGTCGACCTGCTCGCCAACGCGGCGGGGCACCTGGTGGACAAGTGCGTGTCCGTGTCCCCCGAGGTCAAGGTCTTCGGCAACGTGCGCGGCGTGGAACCTCACGCCAAGCGGTGCGAGGAGCTGATCGAGTGGAGCCTGGCCATGTGCACGGCGCTGGCCCCTCGCATCGGGTACGACGCGGCGGCGGCGATCGCGAAGAAGGCGTATGCTTCGGGAAAGACCGTGCGTCAGGTGACCCTGGATCTCGTCGGGAAGACGCCCGAGGACGTGGCCGCGGCCCTCGACCTCGACGAATCCGCAAGCTCGGCACTCCGTGCGCATGGTGTCCCGTCGGCCGAGGAAGTTTCCCGGCTGCTGGAGCCGCACGGCCAGACCGTCCGCGGGACCGGGGTCGGCGGCAGCGCAGGGGGTTGAGGCCGGTCCGGATCGATGCCTCAATCGCACGGGCTCGCAATTGAGCACGGACCAGGGAGCCGCGGGATGAGCCGAGATTTACGTATCCTGGAACCCGAAAACGCGCTCCCCGCTCCCGTGGTGCCTGTGGTCGTGGTCCAGTACCGTCGCGGCTGGATCGCAAGACTCATGATGCCGGTCATGATCCTGATCACGGCCACGGCCCTCCTCTCGCATCGCATGAAGGCCGACGACTGGCGGGGCCTGTCCCATTACCTCGGCCTGAAGGACAACGTCAAGGCGGCGGCCAGCCCCTCCGTCTCCGAGCCGAGGCCCGCCCCGGAAGCGGCACCGCCCATCATCGTGACGATCGTGCCGGAGGAGGAAATCCCCCTGCCGGCCCCTTCGTTGCTCGATCCGCCGAAACCGAAGCCCGCCATCGTGGCCGAGGCCACGCCCGTGGCGACTCCTGCGGCGGAAGTCCCCAACCCGACCCCGGCCGTCCGGGCCGGCGAGGTCTGGGATGACATCCGCGAGGAGGGCGAACGCAAGCAGGCGGACGCCCAGGCGCTTGAGCGGATGAAGGACCTCCAATTCGAGCAGGACCAGAGGCTCACGCAGCAGAAAAAAGTCGAGGAGTTGCAACGCGACCGGGTGAAGGCGGCCAGCGGGAGGGCGGACTTCCGGAACGCGCTTCGGGCCGCGCTTACCCAGCCCGAGGGCCGCGCCGGGCCGGCGATCCGCGACCTCTGCGCTCGCGAGGGGGTGGCCCTGGGAAGCTCGTTCACTCCGCCCGCCCAGGAACTTGTCACGACCTCGGCGGCCCGGAAGGATCGCGTGGAGAAGCTGAGGGGCATGCAGTTCTCCGAGGCCATGATCCTCTGCGACCTGATCCGCCTCGAAGCCCCGAATCGCGTGGCGCGTCGCGCGGGGACGCGAACCCCCGAGGACGTGGTCGTCCGGGCCGCCCGGCAGCTCCTGCTCGTCCCGCTGAGCCAGCCCGCCCCATCGCCCGCACGGACCTCGGGCGTGGCTCGATCCGCCCGCCCTCGCTGAATGTTTTGGAATCGGGGACGAATCCCTTTCCGCGATGGTCCCCCCTCCTCCCCGCACCTCGAGGTTCCGTCTCCATGACTCACCGGTCGCTCCCCTGCTGGCTCCTTCTCGTCCTCGCCGCGGCTCAGCCCTCGCGGGCCGAGGACCTCAAGGCGGACGTGGCAGCCGGTCGCAAGCTCCTGTCCGAGGGCGACTCGCTCGCCGACAAGGGCGAGACCACCGAGGCCCAGCTCCGCTACAAGCAGGCGTTCGAGCAGCTCCTGCCCGGCATGAGGAAGATCCCCTTCAAGACCGAGGTCAAGCGTGACGTGACCGCGCGCGAGGATCTCAAGACGGTGCTTCTCAAGGAACTCGACGAGGACAAGACCTCGGCCGAATACTACGGCGATGAGCTGGGGATGAAGGCCCTGGGGTTCATCCCACGGACCATGAATTTCAAGGATCTCATGATCCGGGTCTATTCCGAGGAGATCGCCGCCTTCTACGACCCGAAAACCAAGACCATGCACCTGATCCGCGAGCCCGAGAAGAAGGAGGCCCGGCCCAAGGGCCTGCTCGAAATGCTCCTCCGCGGAGGGGGGACCGGGTTCAACAAGGATGAGAACAAGACCGTCATCGCCCACGAATTGACCCACGCTCTGGCCGACCAGAACTTCGACTTGAAGGCCATGCAAGACGCGATCGAGCACGACGACGACCGCTCGATGGCCCTGTCGTCGCTGATCGAAGGCGAGGCCACCCTCACGATGATGGCGGCGCAGATGAGCGACTGGAAGGGCGAGCAGATCGTCAAGATCAACGCCAAGGACCTCGACCGCACGTTCTCCCTGATGATGCCCCTGATGAGCATGGGCACCGGCCCCGCCATGAGGGAGGCCCCCGCGGTTCTGGCCGAGTCCCTCCTCTTCCCCTACCTCCGCGGCCTGGTCTTTTGCGCGAGCCTGGTCAACGAACGAGGCTGGCCAGCGATCGATGAGGCCTACAAGAGCCCTCCGCTCTCGACCGAGCAGATCCTGCACCCGGAGAAGTACCGGAGCCAGCCCGACCCGCCCACCTCGGTCGATCTCGGCAAGCTGGAGCCCGGGACCGGCTGGAGGGAGGCCACGCGCAACGTGGTCGGGGAGATGCAGGCGGCCGTCCTGTTGAAGAAGTTTGGGGGCAAGGAGGCCGCCGCGGGCTGGGACGGCGACCAGTTCGCCGCCTTCGACGGCCCCGACGGACGCCTGGGCATGGTCTGGTTCTCGACCTGGGATTCCGAGGACGACGCACGCCAGTTTGCCCGCAGCTATCTGCGTTTCCAGACCGGGAAGCTCGGCAAGGGCGCGGTCTCCCCCGATGCCACGCCCGACTCGGTCCGTCGGCCCGACTCCGGCTCGACCTTCGCCCTGGAACGACGAGGGACCGACGTGACGGTCGTCGAGGGGTTCCCCTCCGATATCTCCGAACGACTGCTCGAATCCGCATTCGCGGCCAGGAAGACCGAAAAGGTCGGCACCCAGCCCTGAAGCCCAGGGCTCGCCGCTCGCCGGAGTCCACGCTTACAGCGGTTCTCTTATCGGTTCAGAGACGGTCGTCGCCGTGGGGCATACATCTCTGCCTGCTACAACCGTCTGATGACCAGGCATGGACCGCTGCCCCAACGGGGGAACGCCTCGTTCGACCGGGGATCGCCCCAGGCAGGCAAGACTCCTGCCCCACGCAGGATCATCACCATGATCAAGGGGGATTCGCGGAAGGGGACCCAACTCGGGCAGGGTCGAGCCGTGAGGCAACGCGGACTACTTGCGGTTTCGGGCCGACCGCCAGTTTTTTCGGCGCATTTCCTCGCCAATGGGGACTACATCCCTGAGGGCCTTGATCGATGAGGCTCAAGGCCCTACCGTCCCGGCATTGGTCGAGGACGGTCTCCCGGGTCGAAATCATCCGCCCGGCCGCGCTCTTCCCAGAAAACTCTTAATGTTTTCGGACTGAGAGCGAAACATCGGGTAACGGGACTCACACCTCGCTGCGAACACGCCACGTGATGGCGGAGTTCGTCCGCGCTTGCTCTCCTCTGGCACGGAGTTGTCAACGATGGTCGGCATGAAGTTGGAAGACCTGGAAGCCCGAATGGACTCGCTTGAGCGGGAGAACCGCTGGCTCAAGAGGACGGGGGCGTTGGCCGTGGGTTTCACGATGTTCGCCCTGGCCCTGGGGACGAGCTGGGGCGGAAAGCCGAAGCAGATCACGACGGAGAGCCTGGTCCTGACCGATCCCTACGGGAACACCAGGGCCCGGCTCGAGGTCCGCCCCGACGGGGCCCCCACCTTGGCCCTGCTCGGCCGAAACGGGAGGGATCAGGTGCTTTTGCGGGCCTCGATGAACGGGACGTCCTCGCTGGATTACTTCGAGGGCCAGACCCTCCGCGCCTCGTTCAACAACGTGGCGAGCTCGGGATCGGACCTCATGCTCTCCAACAGCAACGGGCGGACGACCGCGAAGATGTTCGTGAGCCAGGAAGGAGCTTCCGGGATCGCATTCCAGCGGGACCTGCGAGGGATCGGCCTGAACGTCGGGGCTGACGGCACCTCGCAACTGAAATTCGCCGACCGCCGGGGGCAGACTTACGATGGGATGAAGCTCGAACCCGATGGGACGCTCTCGGTCCTGGGACGACCCGAAAACCCCGCGCTCCTGCCCTCGGCGACGACCACGCACCGCAGCGGACCGCTCAGCGAAGAGCTCGCGTCGAGGCGGAGCTCGCCTGTCTTCGGGGATCGCCTCTACCAGGCCCCCTGATCGTCACCAGGGATACCCTCTCCGGCTCGCCTCGACGGATTCCGGCAATCGGCCCCCCTCCCCGACGATCAGGGGGCGGGGGCCAATCGATACTATCGGGAGGCGAGGGGCTTCAGAGCACCACCCCGGCTCGTTGATAATCTGAACCATCAGGAAGGGCGCAGTCGGCCAGCCGGGAGGTTTCTCGTTCCCGAAAACGTGAATTCCCCAAAAACGTGAATTTGCATA
This sequence comes from Planctomycetales bacterium, assembly GCA_031411935.1. GTDB lineage: Bacteria > Planctomycetota > Planctomycetia > Isosphaerales > Isosphaeraceae > JAQGHR01. The sequence goes on from JANOBY010000281.1 coordinate 20,489, forward strand.
ACGAACCCATTCCGGCCGCCCGGATCAAGGGCTTAGCCATGCGGATCTCACGATCAGGGAACGACTTGGGCTTCGTAGGCGGGTCAGGCCTATAGGGCTGCAGACCGAAAACGAACCCAAAACGAAGCCAAAACGAAGCCAATTTTGGGGCTTCGAGGCGGAAACGAACCCATTCTTTGGGGTCCTCGAAGGCGGGTTTCTCTCCCCACAACCTAGAACGGCTGGGGGGCCTGGCCGGCTCGCGGGTTGGGCGCCGGCACGGCCTGTCGCCTGAGCTCGCGCTCCAGGGGATCCTCGTCCTGGTCGGTTTCCGTGTCGCCGTCGGAAAGCGGTTTGCGGAGCGCCTGGAGCTTCTCCGTGAGGAAGTCGGGCCAGGCCAAACGGGGATCGATCCGGGGGCTCAACGTCGTCTCCGAGAGGTCCTGTTCCAGCTCGAATCCCGGCCGGCCCTGCGTACGACGGAGGTGATCGATGAGATAACCGGCCGTGGCCAGGTCGTTCGTTGCCAGCAGGATCTGGGCCTGGACCCCGAGGAGCCTGCGACGAGCCGCCGAATCCTCAGCCTTCTCCAGGAGTTCCTCGACCGATCCCAGGGCCTGCTCGTAGCGTTGAGCCAGGTAATCCACGAACAGGCGGGTCTCGATCTCCTCTTGCGACGACGCGGCTCGAGAAAGCGGCTCGGCCATACGCGCAAGTCGCCGCAGCTTCGAGAAGCTCGAACTGCCGGGTTCCAGCTCTCCCGGCGCGGGCAAGAGGGAGGGCCGCCCGACCATTGTCCCATCGGCCAGGGCAGCGGGGGCCAGGTCGCGGGACAAGGTCTCTCGCATGAGTCGCAGGAGCAGGTCGAGCCACTGTCGCCTCGATGAATCATCGGGGCCCACGCAAACGAGTTGTTCGCTGAAAGGATCGCAGAGGCCTGGAGGAGACCATCGACCTTCCGAGAAGAATCTCAGGGCGATCCCTTTCCCGCCCGGGGCGATCGCCATGGAGCCCTGCATGACCGACCCATCCAGGGGATTCAGGCGTTTCTGGACCTCATTCGGCCGCGCCTGACACCACGAGAGCTGGCTGGTCGGCTGGCCCCGGGACAGGGTGGAATAAGCGACCGCTTCCCCATCAATATCCTGCGAATACCAGGCCCCGAGCAGGTCGCTTGCCTTGGGGATCCGATCGTGAATCAGGTCGAGGACCGTCTCGGTCTGCCCCGAGTCCGCCCTCACCCGCATGAGCTTCAGGGTCTCTCCCCTCCCGGGCGGTCCTCCAGCCGGGTTGGACAGGCGCAGGAAGAGCAAGGAGTGATTGTCGCGGCTCCAGAACGGGCCGGGCAGGCCGAGAGAGTCCGGGACGACCTCGATCAGGCGTCTGGGTTCAAGCCCAGGAGCATCCAGGAGGACCAGCTCAGTGGAGAGTTGGCCGCGAAAGTAGGCCAGTTTGGATTCTTCGCCCGACCAGCACGCATGCCTCCCCCCTTCCAGCACGCGGAGCACCTGCCCGTTGTCGGCGCGAATGAGGAGAAGCCCCGCTCGTTTCAGCGAAGGGACGGCGATCAGGCGACCGTCGGGGCTCCAGGCAACGTCTATCTCTCGGAACAATTCGGGCTTCAGGCTCTCCCTCTCCAGCACCTCGCGCAAGAGCACACGTTGACGCTTCGGGGCATCCTGGACGACAAGCTCCCAGCGCAGGGCCCCGTTCGGTTCGTCCACGAGCCGGCCGAAAGCGAGCTTGGTCCCGTCGCGACTCCAGGAAGGCCCCGAAAGAGGCCCCGGGCTGTCCTCCAGTAGGACGCTTTCGCCATCCTGCGGCGAGAAAGTCCAGAGCCGGTAGGAGGTTGGGTCAGGCCTTCCCGCGACCTCAACGGCGGGTCCTGTCTCGAACAGCCGAAAGGGCATTTCTGGAGACCGAGACCTCACCTCGTCAACGAACGCCAACCAGCGACCATCCGGAGACCAGCGCATCGGGCTCGGGCTTGCGGCACCCAGGGCCAGCGACAAACAACCGATCAAGAGGACGATGGTCATGGGCCAGGACCTCCGCGTGACGCGATGGATGCGTAGGAAGCTCGGACCTCCATCGCAGCCACATGATTATAGGAAACCTCCCCTAGGCGCACACAACCTCCCCCCGCAAATCGTTCGCCTTTCTCCCTGGGTTGCACCCCAGGCGGCAATTTGTGAGGGTTGCAAGGAAGATCTGGCCTGAATCGACCCCTTCGATCATGCCGGTAGCGACAGGGGGCAGCGAATCTGGGATGATCCGCATGGCCTCAATCTCTTGTCGCAAGGTGTAGTTAGATTTAGAATAACGGGTCTGTTGTGTGCGATGATCGTCACACGATGCCTGCTCGGCCTGCGTCGCAACTCGCGGCAACCCCGGTTCGTGCCTAATCGAGACCTTCCATGCGATTCGTCCTGATTGATCGAATCCTCGAGTTGACGCCTGGTCAGAGCCTCACCGGCGTGAAGAACCTGACGCTGGCCGAGGAATACCTCGCTGACCACTTCCCGGGGTTTCCGGTCATGCCGGGAGTCCTCATGCTCGAGGCGCTGACCCAGGCGGGAGCGTGGCTGATCCGCGAGACCGAAGACTTCGCCCACAGCGTGATTGTGCTGAAGACGGCCAAGACGATCAAGTACGGAAGCTTCGTGGAGCCGGGCCGTCAGCTCCAGATCCGCGTCGAGATCACCGAACATGGCCCGACGGAGACGACCTTCAAGGGCGAGGGGCGGATCGAGGATCAAGTCGTGGTCAAGGGTCGATTCACGTTGACGAGGTACAACCTCCGCGATAAAAATCCCGCACTGGTGGGTACCGATGCCTCCATCGTGGCCGGATTGCGCGACCTGTATGCAACGCTCCGCAAGGGATCTGTCGGTGCGAGGGCCATGGTCAGGATCGCGGGAGCGGAGGCCAGGCCCAAGGCGCTCTACAACGGTGCGGAATCCTGAGATGGGCCAGATTCTCCTCGCCATTCTCCAGTCTACCCCCGACCGTGGCCGATGATGTTGCAAGATTGAAGGGATTTTATCAGAATGCTGGGGCCATGACTGGGCAACGATCTTGCGGGATGGTACGCAATTCGCGAATTTCGACGCTTCCCGCCGTTTTTCTCCATGATGCACCCCAGCCGCATTCTATTGCGATCAGTAGGTCATCACCGGGCGAGTCGCAATAGGGGCGTTTCCCCTTCGCATGCACTCATCGGATCTGGCGACATCCCCACTGGGGATGGATTGGACCCCGCACTACCGAGGATTTCTATGCCGACCAAAGACGAGATTTTCGAGAAAGTTCAGAATACCCTGGTCGACGCTCTTGGCGTGGACGAGGAAGACGTGACCCGTGACGCCACGCTCTTCTCGGACCTGGGCGCCGAGTCGATCGATCTTCTGGACATCGTGTTCCGGCTCGAACGTAACTTCGGGATCAAGATCCCTCGCGGCGAGCTGTTTCCGGAGAACGTCTCGGACCCCGATATGGTCGAGGGCGGGAAGCTGACCTCGAAGGGGCTCGCCGAGATCCAGCAGAAGATGCCTTACGCCGACCTGACCGAGTTCTCCGCGAACCCGGAAGTTGATCGTCTCTTTGACCTCTACACGGTCGAGATGCTGGTCCAGTACGTGTCGAGCAAGCTCGGCTCGTGACGGAATCAAGAGGGGATCCACGCGATCCCCGATCCCGTTCCGATCGATCCGGCGTCGATCGGCGATGGAGCGAGGCTCGCTTCTTGGGCGGAACTGACTGACCATGCGATGGATCTGGATCGACAAGTTTCTTGAGTTCCGGAGCGGCCAGTTCGCCCGCGCGGTCAAGAATTTGACACTCGCCGAGGAGCATCTCCACGACCACTTGCCCGGCTACCCTGTGATGCCGGCGTCGTTAATTATCGAGGGCCTGGCTCAGACCGGGGGCATCCTGGTCGGCGAGGCCGGCGGTTTTGCCGAGAAGGTGGTCCTTGCCAAGCTTCCCCGCGCCGAGTTTTATGGCGTGGCCTGCGCCGGCGATCAGTTGATCTATGAGGTCACGCTGACAGACCTCCGATCCGAAGGCGCCGTGTGCGATTGCAAGGTATTCCTCGAAGGTGAATTGCTCGCCGAGGTGGAAATCGTCTTTGCCCACCTGGATAATTCGCGAACGAATCAGATCTTCGGCCCGAAGAATTTCGTGTTCACCCAGCAGTTGCTCGGAGTCCTGGATCTCGCCAGGGCGCAGGAGCGCGGAAAGCAGCTCGAAGCCGAGGCCCAGGCTCAGTCGGCCGGACCCGCGTCATTGCCCAACGGACAAGCCCAGGAGTAAGGGGGTATTGCCGCGTCGAGAGTCGCAAGACGGGCGGAACGAGGACGCGTCGCGGCCTCGCGACTCTGCCCGTATTGAGGATCCCGGCCAGGCATCCCGATCAAACCCATGCGGAATGATGAACGGCGGGTCGTGATCACGGGCCTGGGGCTGATCTGCCCGCTCGGCATTGGTCTGGACGTTTCTTGGGCCGCGCTGGCTGAGGGGCGAGGCGCCGTTCGAAAGCTCGAAGCTTTCCCGGTCGAGGGTTTACCCAACGATCTCGGGGCCGAGGTCCCAGCCTTCGATCCCAAGGCCCTGGCGGTCCCCAAGCACAAGAAGCCTCTGGCCAAGAGCCTCCGCGTGATGGCCCGGGACATTCAGCTGGCGGTTTCCGCCGCAGAGATGGCCTTCGCCGACGCCGGACTGGCCGACGGCGGCTATGAGCCCACGCGGATCGGAGTGGATCTCGGCGCCGGCCTGATCTCCACCGAACTCGACGAGCTTGCCCCCGCAATCAGGCATGCCAGTCGGCCGGATGGCTCGTTCGACTACGCGATCTATGGCAAGGAAGGGATCCCCGAGATTCCTCCCCTCTGGCTCCTGAAGTATCTTCCGAACATGCCCGCGTGTCACATCTCGATCTTGTGGGACTGCCAGGGGCCTTCGAACTCGATCACCGAGGCGGAAGCCGCGAGCCTGGTGGCGATGGGCGAAGCCTGTCGGATCATCGGACGGGGGCGAGCCGACCTCATGGTCTCAGGCGGCGCCGATTCCAAAATCCATCCGCTCTCCATGGTCCGGATGAGCCTGCTTGACCAGATGTCTCGCTGGACGGGCGAGCCCTCGGGCGCCTGCCGACCATTCGACCGGCAGAGGGGCGGGTGGGTTCCGGGGGAAGGCGCGGGTATCCTGATCCTGGAAGAGCGCGAGCATGCCCTGAAAAGAGGGGCGAAAATCTACGGGGAGATCCTAGGATTTGGCTCCGGTTGCGATGCCAAGCCCGGCGGAGGTCTGGACGAGGACGGGACCGGTGTGGAGGTCGCCCTCCGCGCGGCCCTTAGCGACGCCGGACTCAAGCCATCCGAGGTCGGCCACGTGAACGCCCACGGTGCCGGCACGGTCGCCTGTGACTCCGCCGAGGCCCGGGCGATCGGCCGAGTTTTCGGGCGAGAGATGCCGATCACGGCCATGAAAGGCTCCGTAGGCAACCTCGTGTCGGGAGCCGGAGCGGTGGAGCTGATTGCCAGCTTGCTCGGCGTGAATCATGGGTTCATCCCGCCGATCGTTAACTGCGATGAGCCCGCTTTTGATCTGGACTTCGTCCGCGGCCAGGCCCGGCCGACGAAAAACCCGATCTTCATCTCCGCCAACATCACACGTCATGGACAGGCGGCCGCGATGGTCGTTCGGGGCAATCCCTCCGCCTTCTCCGATCAGCCCACCGCGGCCGACGATCGAGAGGAAATCGCCGAGCTTGCCGCCAAGGGCTAGCGGCCGGGTTTCCCATCGCGCCTAAACTACTCCGTCGCCAAAACACGTCTCTCGATCTCGCGTCGTCCATACACGACAGAGGGAAATCACCATGGCTCGCCGAGTGGTCGTGACAGGAATGGGGATGGTCACGCCGGTGGGGCGCGACCTGGAATCGACCTGGAAAGCCCTCCAGGAGGGCAAATCGGGCGTGGGCCCGATCTCCCTGTTCGAAGCCTCGAGCTTCCCCACGCGGATCGCCGCCGAGGTCAAGGACTTCGACCTGGGCTCGTATATCGGCCAGGACCAGGTTGATCGATGGGCCGACCACTGCCGAAACACCGTGTTCGCCATCGCCGCGGCGAAGATGGCGATCGATCAGTCCGGCCTGCTCGATGACTCGTCGCTGGACCGTACCCGATTTGGGGTCTATCTCGGATCCGGCGAAGGACAGCAGGACTTCCCCCGATTCGTCGATCTGGTCAACCGTTCGACCCACGGCGCCCACGTGAGCACCGCCGACTTCACGCGTGAGGGGCTCAAGTCCCTGCACCCGATCCAGGAGGCTGAGCAGGAGCCGGGCACCCCGGCCGGTCACCTCGCCTCCCTTTTCGGGGCCAAGGGGCATAACGCGAATTGCCTGACCGCCTGCGCCGCGAGCGCCCAGGCCATCGGCGAGGCGACCGAGGTGATCCGCCGCGGGGATGCCGATGTGATCCTCTCGGGCGGGACGCACAGCATGATCCACCCCTTCGGCGTGACGGGTTTCAATCTTTTGACGGCCCTTTCCACCCGGAACGACGACCCCGAGCGAGCGAGCCGCCCTTTCGATCGCGATCGCGACGGATTTATCCTCGGCGAAGGCGCCGGGATGCTGATCCTGGAGGAACTGGAACACGCCCGAAAGCGTGGCGCGACGATCCACGGAGAGGTCGTCGGTTATGGATCCACCGCCGATGCGTTCCGGCTAACCGACACCCACGACGAAGGCCGCGGCGCGATCGCCGCGATCCGTGAGGCCATGGCCGAGGCCAAGGTCAACCCCTCGGACATCGATTACATCAATGCCCACGGCACGAGCACCTCGGTCAACGACTCGATCGAGACCCTCGCCATCAAGCGAGCCCTGGGCGCGTCGGCCTACGAGGTGGCCATCTCCAGCACAAAGAGCATGATGGGGCATCTGATCGCGGCAGGGGGCGGGGTCGAGGCCATCATCTGCTTGCTCGCCATGAGAGACGGGGTGGTCCCCCCGACCGTGAACCTGGACAATCCCGATACCGACTGTGACCTGGACTACATCCCGCACCATGCTCGCCGGAAGACCGTCGACGTGACTTTGTCCAATAGCTTCGGCTTCGGCGGTCAGAACGTTTCGCTGATCCTCAAGCGCATGACCAGTTGAGTCGGGCCGGGTCACAAGCGATGATGGGACGATCCGTGGACATTCTTGATGTCCGCGATGTGATTGCCGAGTAAAGTCTTCAAAATGAAGCAACCTGAGGCCGGATTGCCGGTTTGGGTTATGTTTTGCAAGTAGACAAATCAGGCGTATCTGAGGTGGCTGAGCTTCCGATCTCCCCCCTTCCCCGAGATCCGGCCACCTGCGAGACGCCCCCGGAGTCCAGACGTGCCGAGTTCCGCCCTCACGACGTTGCTCTGGTCCATCGCGATCGTTTTCCTGCTGGTCGGCCTCGCCCTGGCTTATCTGTGGATCCGATACGCTCCGATCATCGGTCGGATTTTTGAGGATTCGCCCGTTTTCCGCCCGTTGCGGGCGGACCCCCTCGAGGGTGGGGAAGAGGTCAGATTTCCGACGGCAGACGGCTACTCGCTGGCAGGCACCTATCTGCGCAGTCGCCAGGGTTCGCGTATCGGTGTGATCGTCTTCTGCCATGAGTTCCTCGGTGACCGCAGCAGCGCTGGGCCTTATGCCGGCACATTGCTCGATCTCGGCTTCGACCTCTTTAGCTTCGACTTCCGCAACCACGGCGAGAGCGATTCGGAGCCGGGCCACTCCCCTCTGCAATGGACGTCGAACCGAGAGACCCGCGACCTCAAGGCGGCGCTCGCTTATCTCCGGAATCGAAGCGACGCCGATCCCGCGGGTGTGGGGCTTTTCGGAGTGAGCCGGGGCGGGGCCACGGCGATGGCGGTGGCCGCCCGCGAGCCGAGGGTGTGGGGAGTCGTGACCGATAGCGCCTTCCCGACCCGTGGCACCATGACGGCTTACATCCTGCGATGGGCGGAGATCTATGTGGGCACGGGCCCGATCTGGCGGGCCATGCCCCTGTTCGTTTTCAAATTCGTGGGGTGGGCTGGCCGGAAGCGAACCGAGCGTCGTCTCGGTCGTCGCTTCCCCGATATCGAACGCGCGGTGGCCAGGATCGGGCCGAGGCCTCTTTTGATGATCCATGGCGAGAAGGACAACTATATTGGCCCCGACATCGCCCGCGGACTCTTCGCCCACGTCCAGGAGCCCAAGGAGCTGTGGATTGTCGCGGGGGCCAAGCACAATCGCAGCCGCGAGGTTGACCCGATTGCCTATAGGGAGCACGTTGAGAACTTTTTCCGACGTTACGCGCCGCGTCGACCGGGGACCGGTAAAGAAGCGAACGAGGAGCCGGATGCGGCCGTGGGGTCCGCTGCCACGGGAATCTAGTGGCATGACCGCTTCGGAATGTCGAAGATGAAGAAGAGGGGCGAGGAAGCTCAGGCCTGATGAAGGCCTGAAGCCTTCCCACCGCCCGCGTCGTGAGCACCGATCGTGCGGCCTCGGCAAACCCTCGGATCACCATCCGAGGGATGCCTGATGCTGGCTCACCTCTTTTTCTTTTGGTTACTCGGCTATCCCGGGGGTGTCCCCTGCTTTACCTGATCCGTAAGTACGCCGGTCAGCCCTTGTTGAAGCGGACCCGGGCTGTCGCCGCCGAGTTCCTCCGTCAGACCGAGACGGCTGACCAGGTTCAACGTGACCGGCTCCTGGAACTGGTGCGCCGGAACGCGGAGAGTCAGTTCGGCAAGGATCACCACTTTGGGGAAATTCGCACCCCGGCCGACTACCGCAAACGCGTGCCGATCCGCGGTTACGACGGCCATGAGCCTTACATCGCGAAGGTCAGGTCCGGAGACATCTCGGCGCTCTTCGGCCCGGGCACCGAAGTGCTCATGTTCGCCATGACCTCGGGCACGACGGCCCGTCCCAAGACGATTCCCGTGACGAGAGAGTCCCTCAAGGACTACCGCGAGGGGTGGACCATCTGGGGCGTTCAGGCGTTCGACGCCCACCCTGAGATGCTGGAGAAGGGGCTTAAGCCCATCC
>JANOBY010000282.1:0-19665 GCA_031411935.1 Planctomycetales bacterium
ACGGCGTCCTTCATGGCGTGCGGGAGGCGGGGGTGCGGCTCGCCCATCTGGATCACGTTGAAGCGGTTCCAGTGGGCTTCCATCCCCACGGCCTTTCCCGATTTGCCGTCGGCGATCACGTAGTAGTACTCGCAGGTCCGGGGGTTATCGCGGAAGATGGAGACCGCCTCGTCGAGGTCGTCGGCCTCTTCCAGGGCCATGCGGACGAGGAACGCCATGGGCACGCCGGTCCAGTGGCCCATGCCCGCTCCGCCCATCTCGCCGATGGACACGTGCTTCGCGTTCATGCCGGTCACGCTGCCGATGAAGCCCGCGTAGGTCACGTTCACGAACGGGATCTTGCCGTCGGGCTCGGCGATCGTGAGCACGGCGTGATCCTGCAAACGCCAGTCCACCCCGTAGTCGAGGATCCTCCCGTGGTAGAGCGTCCCGTCCTTCGTGGAGGCACCCGAGAGGGCGAACCCGCTGCAGTGGAACATCTCGGGGATGAAGTTCGCTACGGTGATCTCCTCGACCGTCATGCCCGCGCCGTCGGCCACGCCTTGCAGCTCCTCAAGGAACCGCGCCGGCACGAATTTTTTCTGGGCTTTGGCGATCCCCGCGATGATCGCCTTGGCGTCGGGCTGGACCTTCAGGCCGCCGAGGTCAAGCTTCAGCTCCTTCGCCTTCACGTCGAACAGAAACCTGACGAGCTCCTTGATATCCTCCTTCATGAGGACGCCCTGCTGGTAGCCCATCTCGTAGCCCGAGCCCTTGAGATGGAGCACCCGGTAGCCATCCACCTCTTCAAGGAAACCCTGGCCGCACCGGGCGATTGTGGACGTCTGGGCGAGAGAGGTCGAGCACAGAGACGCGCAGATCACGACAAAAGCGGCGAACCTCGTGCGTGCCATGGGGATGGTCCTCGGTGGAAGAAGGGATGGAGCCGCGCGACCCGGAGGGATGGTAACCGCTTCGCAACGGCCCGTGAACCCGGTTACCCCGCCTGCCGACGCAACGTTTCAAGCGTTGCCCGTGGAAGCGAGAGGATCCTGCCGGCCCGGGCCCGGGAGAGACTTCGGGACCGGCAAGGTCGCCCGAGTCCAGTCGGGTCGAGCCTGGCGGCGTTCCGCCTCCGAGAACGGCGGATCGCCGGTGGGTTGCCACTCGATTCTACCTTCAGGAAGCGCCCCCGGATGGTGATTGCCGACCCGATCTTTCTCACGTCTATCTTCCGCGAAGCAAGTCAGGTGCGGCTTCGCCTTCAGCACACGTCCAGCGGCCCGCGCCTCAGACCCGCGATCCACAACTCGCGATCCCGGGGCGTCCAAACGAGCAGGAACGCCAGCGCCCCGTAGAACGGCATGTGGCCGATCAGCTCTTCCCAGTTGAAGACCGTGAGCGAGAGGTTCATCGGGAACAGGGCCACCAGGATGATCGTCCGGGGGAACACGCCGAAGAGGATCATGAGCCCGGCGAGCAGTTCGACCGATCCCGCGCACAGGGCGAAGACATAATCGGTGACCGGCAGGCCCAGCTTCGGCATGAAGTTGATGTACGAGTGCTGCTGCAGGAACGCCTGGGCCAGCGGGATGTTCGCCAGCTTCTCGGTGAAGGCCACGACCACGAGGCTCGCCCCCACGCCGATCCTCAGGACGGTCGGGGCCAGGGCGACGAACGGCTCGGACGGCTCGAACCTGGGGAACAGGAGGCGATCGACCGAGATCGGCCCGCGGCCCGCCAGGTAGAAGAAGCCCGCGTACCCCATCATGTGCAGGCTCTCCAGCATGGGCTCGGGCGTGAACAGCACCGCCCCCACCAGCCAGACCACCACCAGGGCGAGGGCCGAGAGGCGGGCCAGCCCCCCATAAACAAAGCTCAGCGCGATGAACGCCTCGGCCAGCCCCACGAAGTGTCGCCAGGCCCCATGCATCTCGTTGTTGGGCGTGAACAGCCGCCCGGTCACCCCGTAGACCAGCAACGGGACCGCCACGTGCAGTCCCAGGATCGCCGGGGCCAACCCGTAGAACGCCATCCGCCGCTCATCGCGGGCACCGAACGCCTCGGGCCCCGGGATGAAGTCATGCCCCCGGCGAATCCTCCAGAGCAGGCAAGCCGCTCCGAACAGCAGGAGCACCCCGGCCGTGAAGCCCAGGGGCATCGGCTGGAAGTACATGGGCCAGTTGATCGGGTGATTGGGCCCCTCGTAGAACCACTTCTCATGCGCCTGGGCCCGACGGCTCGTCAGCACGAGGCCGAGGGCCGCGAGCGCCAGGATGCAAATTCGTTTCGGCATGGGGGCTCCGGGCGTGGGCGGAAACGGGATTCGGCGTTTCACGAGAGAGACGCGAAGGACGTCGGAGAAGAAGATGGCTCCTTTTCTCCGCGTACTCGGCGAGCCCTGTGCGTGAAACGTCTTCCTCTCTAGATCAGAGGAACCGCTTATGCAACCTGGTAGGCCCGGCCAAAACAAGCCCCCGCCCGCTTTATTCCCACTCGATCGTGCCGGGGGGCTTGCTGGTCACGTCGTAGACCACGCGGTTGATCCCCTTGACCGAGTTGATGATGCGGGTGGAGGCGCGGGCCAGGACCTCGTGGGGCAGGCGCGACCAGTCGGCGGTCATGAAATCGTCGGTCTCGACCGCCCGCAGGGCCACGGCGTTCTCGTAGGTCCGGCCGTCGCCCATCACGCCCACGGACTGCACGGGCAGGAGCACGGCGAAGGCCTGGCCGATCCGCCGTTCGAGGTTCTCGGCCCGAAGCTCCTCCAGGAAGATGGTGTCGGCCTGGCGGAGGACGTCCAGCTTTTCGCGAGTGACGGCGCCCAGGCATCTCACGGCCAGGCCGGGGCCGGGGAACGGGTGGCGATAGACCATCTCCTCGGGCAGGCCAAGTTCCAGGCCGAGCTTGCGGACCTCGTCCTTGAACAGGTCGCGCAGGGGCTCGATCAGCTCGAATCCCAGCTCGGCGGGGAGTCCGCCCACGTTGTGGTGGTGCTTGATCGTGGCGGCCGGGGCGTCGGCCGAGCCTCCGCTCTCGATCACGTCGGGGTAGAGCGTCCCCTGCGCGAGGAAGCGGGCGTTGGGGATCGACCGGGCCTCGTGCCGGAACACGTCGATGAACGTATGGCCGATGCGTATCCGCTTTTCTTGCGGATCGCTTACGCTGTGGAGGGCGTCAAGAAAACGTTCGGAGGCGTCCACCACGCGAAGCTCGGCGTCGGAGTGCTGCCCGAAGGCGATCTCCACGGCGTCCCGCTCGCCCGCACGCAAGAGCCCGTTATCCACGAAGATGCAGACCACGCGAGGGCCGATGGCCTTCGCCAGCAGGGCGGCCACGACCGCCGAATCCACTCCGCCGGAGACCCCACATACCACCCGCTCGTCTTCCCCCACGCGGCCCTTTACGTCCTCCACGGCGCGGTCGAGGAACTTGTCCATGGTCCAGGTCCCGCGGCTCCCGCAGATCCGGTCCAGGAAGTTGCCCAGGATGGTCGTGCCGAAGGGGGTGTGGGCGACCTCGGGATGGAACTGGAGGGCATAAATGGGGCGGGTCCGGTGCCTTGCGGCGGCGATCGGGCAGGTCGCGGTGCGGGCCAGCTGGATGAAATCGGATCCGGCCGAGTGGACCTGGTCGCCGTGGCTCATCCAGACCGTGGTCGTGTGCGGGATTCCGTGGAGGAGGTCGGATTCGGGTTCGACGACCGTGCACTCGGCGCGGCCGTATTCTCGTGCGGCCGAGGGCTCAACCTTGCCGCCCAGGGCCTCGACCAGCAGCTGCATCCCGTAGCAGAGGCCCAGAACGGGGACGCCCAGGTCGAAGATCCGCGGGTCGCAGTGCGGGGCCCCGGGCTCGTACACGCTCATGGGGCCGCCCGAGAGGATGATCCCCATCGGATTCAGCTCCTTGACCCGCTCCAGGGAGAGGTCATGCCGGACGATCGTGGCGAACGCGTGCCGCTCCCGGACCCTGCGCGCGATGAGCTGGACGAACTGCGAGCCGAAATCAAAGACGAGCACCGGGCGGTCTGCGGTCACGACAAGCCTCACTTCGCATCTTCATGGCCGGGGTCGGCGAAACGGGAATCCTCTATCTTGACCGATCGCATGGGCTTATTTCCAGTGCGGGACGTCCAGCACGCGCCCGCTCTCCACGTCGTGGAAGCTCACCGAGAGCGCCTCCAGGTCCACCAGGGCGAAGGTGCGCGAGGTGCGGACCACCGGGATCGAGATCACCGCGCCGGGGTTCACCACCAGGCCCTTCTCCCCGCGATACCACATGGGCGCGTGCGTGTGGCCGCCGACCAGAACGTCGGCGGAGACCTCCTCGAGCAGGGCGTCCAGGACCGCCGGGCCGTGCGTGCTGCGGACGATGTACTGCATGTCGCTCGACGGCGACCCGTGCACGACCATGACCGACCGCCCTGCGCCCTCGAACCGCAGGCGCGCCGGCAGGCTCGCGAGGTGTTCGAGGGTCTCGGCCGATGGGGTGGCCCCCCCGAAGTCGTCGGCCACGCCGGGCCCTCGCTCCAGGGCCCAGCGGTCGTGGTTGCCCCGCACCGCGTCCACCTTGTGGTCCTTCAAAAAGGCCACGGCGCGATCGGGGTGGTAGCCATACCCCACGAGGTCCCCCGCGCACACGATCCGGTCGGCGCCCAGGATCATGAGGTGGGACCAGGCGAGCTCCAGCGAGAGCGGGTCGCTGTGGATGTCGGAGATCAGGCCGAGTTTCATGGAAGCGGATCAGCTCCAGTTGGTTCGGGCGGCGATCTCGGCGAGTTCCCGGGAACGCAGGGTGGCGGCGTGGACCGCGTCGATCAGGGTGCCGCGGAGGCCGCCTTGCTCCAGGGCGTGGAGCCCCGCGATCGTGGTCCCGGCGGGGCTCGCGACCTGGTCCTTGAGCACGCCGGGATGCAGGCCCGTCTCCAGGACCATCTTCGCCGCCCCCAGCACCGTCTGCGCCGCCAGGCTCAGGGCCAGGGCACGGGGCAGGCCCGAGCGGACCCCGCCGTCGGCCAGGGCCTCGATCACGAGATAGACGAAGGCCGGGCCGCTGCCCGAGAGCCCGGTCACGGCATCGAGCAACGACTCGGGCACCCGGAACACGCGGCCCACCGCGCCCAGGCACTGGGACACGAGCGCCGCGTCGAGGTCGGTCCCGCTGGCGCCGAGGCAGAAGGCCGAGGCCCCCTCGCCCACCAGCGCCGGCGTGTTCGGCAAGACCCCCGCCAGCCGGGGTTCGGGGCCGAGGCCCGCCTCGAGCGTGGCCAGGGGGACGCCCGCGGCGATCGAGATCACCAGGTGGTCGGGCGTGATCATCGGCTGGAGCTCCGCCAGGACGTCGGTCATGGCCTGGGGCTTCACGGCCAGGACCAGCACCCGGCTGGCCCTGGCCACCTCCGGGTTCGACCCCAGGACGCTCACGCCGAGGCTGCCCAGCTTCTGCGAGCTCTCGGCCACGGGGTCGAACACCGAGATGGAACCGGGGGGCGTCACGCCCGCCCGGAGCATCCCCCGCACCAGGGCCGAGGCCATCTGCCCCGCGCCCACGAAACCCCAGCGAGTCGCCTCGCGCTCATCCGTCATCGTCTCGGGCCCCATGTGCTGCGTGCCTTCTTGATGGCGGGACTCGCCACGCCTTGCGATCCTCGGAGTCGATCCCGATGCATGATCCGCGATGCCCGATCCGCAGGCTGCGGGCTCACTGGAAGGAGCCGTTGAGCTCGATGGGGACTTCCTCGTAACCCTCGTCGGGGTCGGAGCTCATCTGCACGTCGCCCGAGTGCCTGGCCATCTCGAGCCAGCCGAGCTCGACCTCCTCGTGCTCGCCGTTCACGGGCTTGACCTCGACGAAGAACCCGCCGAGCGAGAGCCGGTCGTAGATCCACTGGTCGTCGCCGTCGATGCACAGGGTCACCTGGAAGTCGCGGGCGCCGTCCAGCGAGTCGAACCGCAGGCCCGTGGGGATCGGCTGGCCCATGGCGCGGCCCGCCTTGCCGGTGTCGAAGGCGATCTCGTAAGAGTCGGCCTTGCCGCTCTTGAAGTCGTCGTGCATGGGGTGGTCCAGCACCTCGTACTGGAACCCCGGGTCGAGCTTGGTGTGCTGGTGCTTCGCCTCGATCTGGTAGCCGAACTTGACCACCGAGTTGGTCCCGGCCAGGAATTGCTTCTTGGTGCGTACCGTGAGCCGGACGCGCTGGAGATACACCGGCATGGGAAAGCTCCGCCGTGGAACGAGAAGAAAATTCTGCGACCGATGGTAATCGGGAGGGGCGGATCAGGCCACGGCCTTGTGGCTGGACTCGGCCAGGGACGCCAGGATCTCGTCCGCGGTGGTCTGGCCCGATCGGATGCAGTCGGGGATCCCCACGCCGTTGAAGGCGTTGCCCGCGAGGCCGAGGCCGGGGTGGCGGGCCTGGAGCTCGCGGATCGCGGCCACGCGGTCCAGGTGCCCCAGCGTGTACTGAGGCATCCGGCGGGCGTGGCGGCCGATCTCCACGAGCAGGGGCTCGCCCGAGGCCCCGAGCAGCTCGCCAAGCTCCTTCTGGATCAGGGCGCGGATGGCCTCGTCGTCCAGGTCGAACAGGTCGGGCTGGGTCGCCCCGCCCACGAACACGCGCAGGAGCACGGTCCCGGCCGGGGCCCGATGCGCGAACTTCACGCTCGTGAACGACACGGCCAGGATCGACCGGCCCTCCAGGATCGGGACCACGGCGCCGAACCCGTCCAGGGGGTGGGCGATCGCGTTGCGGTTGTAGGCCACATTCGCCACGATCGACGAGGCGTAGGGGATCGACCGCAGGTGGAGCGAGAGGTCGGGGTCGAACCCATCAACCAGCCGGGCCGAGGCGTGGGCCTCGCCGGCCAGGATCACGGCCGAGGCGTCGATCGGGGAACCGTCCAGAAGCTCCACGCGCCACGAGGTCAGGGAGTCCCCGCGGGTGATCCGGCGGACCGGCGTGTTGAGCCGGATGGAGCCCGGCGGGAGCGCCGCGGCCAGGGCCCGGGGCAGGGTCTCCATCCCATCTCTCAGGGTCGCGAACAGGCCGTAGCGGGCGCCCGAGGCCTCGCGCTCCGTCTTCCTGAGCCGCAACCCCGCGCGGATCAGCCCGCCGTGGTCCCGCTCCATGGCGGCGAACTGGGGCAGGGTCGCCTTCAGGCTCAGCTCGTTCGGGTCGGCCGTGTAGATCCCGCCGACCAGCGGCTGCACCAGGCGGTCCAGGGCTTCCCGCCCCAGGCGACGCTTGACGAACGCCCCGAGGCTCTCGTCGGAGTCGTCGGTCTTGCGCGGCAGGACGTAATCCAGCAGCATCCGGAACTTGCCCCTCCACGAGAGGATGGGCGAGGTGAGGATCGGCCCCATGCGCGACGGGGCCATCATCACGAACCCATCAGGAACCGCCATGAGCTTGCCCTCACGGACCACGAACGACCGGCGGCGATTCGGCTCGGTGCGGATCAGCGAGTCGCCCAGCCCCAGCTCGTGGCAGAGGTCCAGCCCCCAGGGCTTGTTCGTGATGAACGAGTCGGCCCCGCCTTCGAGCACGAAACCGTCGCGGTGCTCCGTCCAGATCGCGCCCCCGAGGCGGTCGCGGGCTTCGAGCAGGCAGACCTCGATCGCCCGGCCCGAGGCGGCCGCACGCGTGGTCAAGCGATGAGCCGCGGCCAGCCCGGTGAGGCCTCCGCCGATAACCACGACCCGATCCATTGGACTTCGATCCAGCACGACCATCCCTCTTGGACCTGCGTGACCTGTCCGGGCCTCGACGCCTGGGCACGTCGTGAGCCCGGTCACTGCTTTGTTCACTTTAGTTTACTCAACACGAAGGTCCTCGACACGGAGGATTTCCCCGAGGACGAGAAAAACCCTTCGACCGGACCTTTCCCTCAGGACCAGCCAATAGAAAATCCCGTCGGATGGTCCGACGGGATGCGGAGCGTTGCGAGCGGAGGAGTCGGGTCGCGGGGCGGGGCCTTCTTCACGACCGGGGCCTCCGCCGCGAGGATCCCGAGTCCACCGGGCGATCACGCCGGAGGCGCGGGCGAGAGGCCCCGGGGACTTGCGTCGGCCCGGGGCCTCGATGAGGTCAGCTGGCGCCCGCGCCCGAGGTCGTCTTCTCTCGCTGCAGGTTCTTGGGCATGGGGAGCACGCCGGTGGGGGCCGCCTGCACCGGCTTGAAATCCTTGGGGATGGGCGGGGCCGTGGCAAGCTCATCGTCGCCGCAGCCCACGACCGCGACGAGCAGACCGAGGCAACCACCGCGCTTGATCCATACGTTCATGAAGGGCACCTGGAAAGGGTTCGATGGAAATTCGTGACGGGCTCGCGCGACCCGGATCAGAAGTCGCCGTTGACGACCTCGCCCTTCTCGCGGGTGGAGATGGCTCGGTACACGCCCTGGTTGGTCCCGCCGGTCGCCACGTTGCCCATGTCGATGGACTGCTTGACGAACTTGACGGAGCCGTCGCCCATCAGGAAGTTGGCTCCTCCGGGGTGCAGGCCGCGGAAGCCGAACTGGCCGGCGCCCAGCGCCGATCCGTCGTACAGCCAGCCGTCGAGGCCGTTGGTCCCGCCGCTGGCCGTGGCCGGCGGGTCGTTGAGCATGAGCTTGGCGTTGAGCCGGGGGCCGCTGGAGGCCAGGCCCGCGAGTCGCGTGGCGCCGATGGCCGAGGTCCGGGCCCCGTACCAGCTGGGACGGTTCCAGAAGTTAAAGAACTCCTCGGGGTCGTTCACGAACTTGGACTGCTCGCCGATCAGGATGGTGGAGCTCAGGCCGTCGCGGAACTCGGAGATCTTGTAGGCCTTCTCGCTCACGCTGAAGGCGCCGTCGCCCTCGATGTAGGTCGGGCAGCCGTACCACCAGCGGAAGGTGTCCATGGTGCCGAGGCTCGCCGCGTAGGAGCCCTGCGAGTACGGCGAGTTGGCGTCGGCCGCACGGTTGGAGGTGCCCAGGCGGGGCATGTCCGAGGGGCAGATGAAGGCCGAGATCTTCGTGGAGAAGGCCGTGAACTGGATCAGGCCGGGCAACTGGCCGTACTGCGGGTCGTTGCCCGACTGGCCGGCCGCGAAGCTGAAGTTGGCCGCGTTGTAGATGTTCGTCATCTCGATGAACGGCAGGATCAACGTGAACACGCCGTGGGCACGCCTCTGGCCGTTGCCGGCGCAACCGAAGGCCGCGTCGCTCGGGGCGTTCCAGAGCGCACCGGGCGGGAACACGCCGGTGCTGCTCTCGTAGTTGTGCAGGGCCAGGCCCATCTGCTTCAGGTTGTTCGTGCACTGGGCACGGCGGGCGGCCTCGCGGGCGGCCTGGACGGCGGGCAGCAGCAGGGCGATGAGCACGCCGATGATGGCGATCACCACCAGCAGCTCGATCAGCGTGAAGCCGCGACGAGACCTCTTCAGTCGAGTCATTCGACGAACCTCCAGCAAAAGACATGAGGATGAGGCGGGAATCCTGACATGCACAGGCCGGAGAGGAGGCCCAGGGGAGGCCAGAGCGATCGGCTGCCCGTGGGAAGGGCAGCAAGGAGAGGATGAGGACAGGACGATCGCGGAGAGGGGCCGCCCTGGACAGGCAAGTCGCGTGGCGAAGCCGACAATCTTCAGATCGCCTTCGTCAAATCCACACGATGAGCGTGAGGATAAGTGCAACGTGCACCCGCTGACAAGACCCTGTCACAAAAATTTGCGAAAATTTTCGGCGCGATCTGTCACATAACGTCCGATGGATGCGTTGGCGGACGGATCGGGGTTCCGATCGTGACGCTCGGGGTGGTTGTGGCGATGGGTTGGCGAGGCGGGAGGGGTTCCTGGCCGTGTCCTTTGAGGTCCTGGAGCGGCCCCGCAACGTCGGCGATCGAGGGCGGGGCTCCCCACGATACTATCGAGAGGCGTGGTGCCTGAATTCACCATCCCCGCTCGTTGACAATCGGGACGATCCGGAAGGGCCCAGCCCGACCGCCGGAGATCCGCCGCCGCGCGAAAACGTGATTTTGCAGAACGAACCCAATTCGGCCAATCGGTCCGCGACACGAGATCGTGCGGATCCTGTGATGAGATAGGGATTTAGATCTTGTTGTCAGGGCCAAAACGGGGCGGTCACCGTGGTAAAACGAAGCCAAAACGAAGCCAAAACGAAGCCAAAACGAAGCCAAAACGAAGCCAATTTGGGGCCTCTTGGAGGGAGAATGCGCCTCAAGGCCGCGGAGCGCCGCGGCAAGAATCCGTCCACGGAGCCTGAATGGCGATGGGGACGCCCTCGGAGGTCGGGGGATAGCGAACGTGGCCCGAGGGAGGCACCCTATCCTTGGACCGGCGGCCTGGACCGGCACGGCCACCTGCACACCGGGGGCCCGGTTTGGGGTTGGGGATGGGCGTGAAGAATGTCACGGCCCGGCTGCCGGTGGTCAAGCGGCGCAAAAAAATCCCGCCGGGAGATGCCGGCGGGATCGCGGTTGTCCAGGGCTGAGAAAATGACCCCGTGGGGTGCGGCTCTCGGTCCGCTCACATTTCCTGCGTGGTCGATCCGGCTTCCTTGGAGGCCTTGGTCGGCGAGGGTGTGGGGACGACCGGGGCCGCGGGGCCCGTGGCCTTGGGGGCCTCGGGCAGAGGGGTGTTGTCGCCGCAACCGGACAGACTCACGATCGCGAACAGGCCGAGGGCAAGAGAGGCACGAAACGACTTGGTCATCGTCAAATCCTGGTGGGGGTCGAGAAGGGAGAAGTGGCGGCCGTCGCCGGGAATGGGGACGGCCGCTCAGGGATCAAATCAATACTGGTCCGCGCCCACAATCTCGCCGAGTTCTCGCGTGCTCAGGGCCTGGTAGACCTGGGGCGAGGTGGACTGCTTGATGAACCGCACCGATCCGTCGCCGAACAGGAAGTTCGCACCGCCGGGGTGGAGGCTGCGGAAGCCGTGCTGGCCGTTCTCGTAGAACTGGGGGCTGTAGAACCAGTTCAGGGGGCCCCAGGGCTCCGAAGGCAGGGTGTTGAGGCTGCCCGTGGACGAGACGATCGGGTTTTTGATGCGGGAGTTGATGCGGGCGACCGACATCGCGAGCATCGAGGACCGGGCCCCGCCGACCACCGCGCCGAAGTTGCCGTAGCGGTTCCAGAACTGGAGGAACTGCTCGGGGTCGTTGATGTACCGCGAGGTCTCGCCGATGGTGATCGTGTTGCTCAAACCGTCGCGGAACTCGGAGTACTTGTAGTTCCAGCCGGGGCCGAAGGCACCGTCGCCGGGGATGTCGGGGGTCGAGGCGCCGCAGCAGGGGGTCGGGAAGCCGTAGAACCACTGGATGATGTTGATACGCCCGGCCATGCCCGAGTAGGACGTCTGGGAGTAGACGTTGCCGCTTGCCGTGACCTGCTGGGGCTGGGCCTGGTCCGACGGGCAGATGTACGAGCTGATCTTCGAGAGGAACGCCGTGGACTGCATCACGTTGTAAGGAGCCCCGTAGGTGGGGATCGAGAAGTTGATGGCGTTGTGGATGTTCGTCTGCTCGAAGTAGGGCAGCATGAGCGAGAACATGGTGTGACCACGGTCGGCACCGGCCAGGATGCCGTCCTTCGCCGGGGGCACCACGTAGCGGATGGCGCCGGGGGGCAGCGATCCCTGCGAGGACTCATAATTGGCCAGGGCCAGGCCCATCTGCTTCAGGTTGTTCGTGCACTGCGAACGGCGGGCGGCCTCGCGGGCGGCCTGGACGGCGGGCAGCAGCAGGGCGATGAGCACGCCGATGATGGCGATCACCACCAGCAGCTCGATCAGCGTGAAGCCGCGACGGAACGTCTTCGTTCGGTTCATTCCAAAAAACTCCGGAAAAGATAAGATGGCGGGGAAAACCAACGGGAGGAGGCGGGACGGTAGGCAGGAGAGAGCGGGCAGGTATACCGACCAAATCATACTGCCGAACCGCAAAGATACGACGGGGTCGCCCGGGGGCCAGAGGCAGAGAGAGAAATGATTCCGGGGAAGAAAGTCGCGGTGACGACATCCTGGGCGAATCGAGCAAGGGTTCTGATGTCAAGAATGGTAAAGGTACATCAAAACCACATGAACTTCACCACAATAAAGACGGAGAACGGGATTTGACAAGACCCTCCCTCGCAGTTTTTTCATTTTCACGGCGCGGTTCATCATGTAATGGCCTGTCGATTTGTGGGAGGCCGTGGCCCGGCCGAAATCTCGTGGACCATCTCGACCAGAGCCAGGACGTGGTCCACCGGGGTCTTCGGCAGGATCCCGTGTCCCAGGTTGAAGATATGGCCGGGGCGTCCCCCCGCGCGGTGCAAGATGGCCTCAACCTGGCGGCGAATCTCGGGCAAGGGGGCGAACAGGAGCACGGGGTCGAGGTTGCCCTGCACCGAGACGTCGGGGCCCAGCCGGGACCAGGCTTCGTCGAGGTTCACGCGCCAGTCCAGGCCGATCACGTCGCCGCCCGCGTCGCGCTGGAGTTCGAGCAGCGAGCCGGTGTCCGTGCCGAAATGGATGGAGGGTACGCCGGGGCGAAGGGACGCGAAGAGCCGGGCCATGTGGGGCTGGACGAACCGTCGGTAGTCGTCGGGCGAGAGGTTGCCCACCCAGCTATCGAAAAGCTGGAGCACCTGGGCGCCGGCGTCGGCCTGGGCGTTCAGATACAGGACGGTCGCATCGACCATCACGCTCATGAGATGGTCCCAGGCCCCCGGGTCGCGGTACATGAAGCCCTTTGCGGTCTCGTAATGGCGTGACGATCCCCCCTCGATCGCGTAGCACGCCAGGGTGAACGGGGCCCCCGCGAAGCCGATCAGCGGGAGGTCGGGCTTCAACGCCGCGCGGATCTGGCGGACGGCCTCGTACACATAGCCCAGGGGTTCGGGATCGGTCAGGGGACGGACCCGGTCCACGTCCCTGGCCTCGCGGATCGGGTTGTGGATCAGGGGCCCTTCCCCCTTGGCGAATTCCAGGTCGAAGCCCAGGGGCTCCAGGATCAGCAGGATATCGGCGAAGAGGATCGCGGCGTCCACGCCCAGCCTCTCCGCCGCCGTGACCGTGACCTCGCACGCCAGCTCGGGGTTCTTGCAAAGCTCCAGAAAGCCGACCTTCGAACGCACCGCGCGGTACTCGCCCATGTAGCGGCCGGCCTGACGCATGAGCCAGACCGGCGTGACATCGGTCGGCTCGCCCCGGCAGGCGCGCAGGAAGGGGGAATTGTGAAGGCTCTCGGACAGGGTCACGGGCTCGGCGTTCGGCAAGACAGCCTCCAGGCGGGGGGACGGGCGAAGGGTTTCGGGCGAGTTCTTCTTCAGGGACGACCACTCCCTGGCCAGGGCGGCGACCAGATGGCCCATCTTGGGGTGTTCGGGCTCGACGTCGGTCGGAAGGCCCTGTTCCGAGAGCGTCTCGGTCGTGGTCGGTCCGATCGAGGCGATGACCACGCGCCTCTCCAGGGCGGATCGAAGCTCGTCCTCCATCCCCAGGTCGGCCGCAACCTGGATCAGGTGAACGACTTGCTGGGCCGAGGTGAAGAGGACCGCGTGGATTTCGCCCGCCACAAGCCCCCGGATCGCTCCCTGAAGCGGTGCGACGTCCTCGGGCAAGGCCCAGCGGTACACGGGGACCTGCGTCACGCTCAGGGCACGAGCCCGCAAGGCCTCGACAAGCTCGGGGTTCGGCTTGCCGTATTCTTGCAGGGCCACGCGAAGCCCCTGGACCGGCGCCTGGGCGTCGACCGCCGCGAGCAGGTCCCTCCAGGTGTTGGGCTCGGGCACCTGCACGTCGACTTTGACCTTCCACTCGCGCATGACGCTCATGGGCTTGGGGCCGCGGACGACCACGCGGGTGCGGTTCAGGGCGGCGAAGAACTCGGCGGCGGGGATCTCGTCCTGGACCTCCTGCCAGAGGTATCGGGCCCCCACGCCGGTCAGGAAGATCACCACATCGAACCGGTCGGCGATCAGGTCGCGGGCAAAGGCCATTGCCTGCGGGTTCTCGCCGATGGGCACCTCGCGCAGGGCGGGAGCCTCCATCGGGACCCCTCCGTGCTTGCGGATCAGGTCGGACATAGGGCCGGACATGCGGCTCTCGAGTGCTGCGATGCGCGAGCCGGCGAAGGCGGTGGGGTTGTCACGAAGGGGCATGGCGAGGCTCATCCAGAACGGGAACCGAACGCGGGCGGGGGTCGCGGCGGATTCGGACCTCCATCTTAGGCGATCGAGCGACCATAGAGAAACGTGCAGGTGCCCGGTCGGCTAGGCCCCGGCCTGGAGCTTGCGTACAATTGCCGGGCGGAACCGATGCGACCGGCGCATGAGGCCCCCCTTCTTTCCTCGGAAATGCGATCGAGAATGGATTTCCGCGATGTCTGACGCCCTGGACACGAGCGAGCCCAGCAACCTGCCTCCGGCCACCAACGGTCATTCGTCCGAGTCCCCCAAGCAAATCGTTTCGCAGAGGGCGGGACCCATCGTGCGGGGCGCCCGGAGGACGGCCGACGAGGGGCTTTTGAATCGCCCCCTGCCCCCGGAGATCCGACCGAAGGCCCCCGAGCTCAACACCTTCACGCACACCGACCCCTGGCGGGTCCTGCGTATCCAGGGCGAGTTCGTCTATGGGTTCAACGCGCTGGCCGACCTGGGGGCCGCCATTGCCGTGTTCGGGTCGGCCCGCGTCCCCGAGGACCATCCCCACTACGAGGCGGCCCGCGAGATGGGCCGGCTCCTGTCCGAGGCCGGATTCGCGGTGATCACGGGCGGAGGCCCGGGGCTCATGGCGGCCGCCAATCAGGGGGCCCGAGACGCCAACGGCACCTCGGTGGGGTGCAACATCGAGCTGCCGTTCGAGCAGGCGGGCAATTCCTTCGCCAACCTCAAGATCAACTTCCGCTACTTTTTCGTCCGCAAGACCATGTTCGTGAAGTACTCCGACGGGTTTGTGATCTTCCCTGGCGGATTCGGCACGCTCGACGAGCTGTTCGAGGCCCTCACGCTGGTCCAGACCCAGAAGATTCACCGGTTCCCGATCGTCCTCTACGATCGCTCCTACTGGCAGGGCCTTCTCGACTGGATCAAGAACACCCAGCTCGCCCAGGGCATGGTCTCGCCCGAGGATCTCGACCTGCTCATCGTCTCGGACTCCGTCGAGGAGATTCGCGACATCATGGTCGACTGCTATAACAACAAGTGCTGGTCGACCTGGAAGAGGTCCGAGGGAGCCAGGCTCGAAGAAGAGCGAGCGGCCGACGGCGCGGCGCCGGTCGCCGAGGGCCCCAAGGCCGACGCCGAGTGAGCCGACCCGATCCTGTCTTCACGAAGATTCGAGAATTGTTCCATGAGCGACGACCCCTCGCTTTTCGATCTGGTCGATCACGCCCTCCGGACCTCGGGTCCTCAAGGCGTGCTCGATGGTTTGCTGGCCGCGATGGAGGAACGAGGCGACCCGCGAGGGTTGCTCGATGCCCTGCTGCTGAAGGCGCGGCATGACCTGGGCCTGCCTCCGGTCGCCCCGGCCACGCTCTCGGACCTGCCCGAGCCCGTCCGCACGCAATATGAGGACCGCTACGTCGAGGCCATTCGCCACGTGGGCGGTCGCCTGCTCCGCGAGGGGAACCTGGTGGCCGCCTGGCCATATTTTCGAGCGATTGGCGAAAAGGAGCCGATCGTGGCGGCCCTCGACGCCTTCCAGCCGGGCGACTCCGACGAGAGCGTGGGGCACGTGGTCGAGGTGGCCTTCAACGCCGGGGCCCACCCCCGCCGCGGGTTCGAGCTGATCCTGGACCACTTCGGGGTCTGCTCGGCGATCACCGCGTTCGAGGGACTTCCCCCCGACGAGTCCCTGCGGGTGGTCTGCGCCGAGAAGCTTACGAGGCGACTCCACGAGCACCTGACCGCGAGCCTGCGGGCCGAGATCGAAAGGCAAGGGCTGCCCATCCCGCCCGAAGGGACGTCGGTGCCGGCCCTGATCGCGGGGCGAGACTGGCTCTTCGAGGACGACGCCTACCACCTGGACGTGTCGCACCTGGCCTCGGTCGTCCGCATGTCCCCCATGCTCGCCGATCCCGAGGTCGTCGCGCTCGCGGCCGAGCTTGCCGACTACGGAGCACGGCTTTCGCATCGGCACAAATACGCGTCCGACCCGCCGTTCGAGAACCTTTATGAGGATCACGCCCTCTACCTGCGGGGCGTGCTGGGAATCGAGGTCGAGGCCGCGATCGCCCATTTCCGCGAGCGGCTCCCGGCGGTCGATCCCGATGGGGACGGCGACTCGATGCCCGCGCAGGTGCTCGTGAGGCTCCTTTTGCGCCTTGACCGCCTTGACGAGGCGATCGAGGTCTCGGCCGAGCACCTCGCGCTGGTCCCCGAAGGGGCCCTGATGGTCCCCGGGATCTCGCAACTGTGTGCTCGGGCCGGGAGGATGCAAAAATTGGCCGAAGTCGCCAAGATGCAGGGAGACGTGGTCCGCTACGCCGCCGCGATCCTGCCCGCAACGGCCCGAGGCCAGGCTGAGCCGGCCGGGGCGAATCCCAGGGGATGACATCATGAACGCAGGGGAGCCCGACATTCGCGAGGTCGCTCGCGTGGAAGCCCTGTGCACCGTCGAGGGGGGCGACCCCGAGATCGACCTCTTCCTCGATCGCTGCATCCCGGGCTCCACCTGGACGGCCCGGATCCGCACAGCCGAGGTCTCGGCGACCGTGCTCTCGCGAGTGCCTCTGGGAACCTTTTCTGAGCGCGTGTGCTCGTGCGTGAAGCTGCGGCTCAATCGCGCCGTGCCCGTTGAGCCGGGGCTGAGGTTCGAGATCCTCGCCGACGACGGGTCGGACATCGCCGCTAAATGCCTGGTCAGGCCCTGGGGCGGCTGAGCCAGCATCGGACAGGTTGCCAGCAGGCGAACGTGCCTGGGTCCCGGGCCCAAAACGCGGCCAGGACCGAGGCGGTTCGTCGTCCAGAACTACCGCCCGTTCTGAGGACGCCAGGTGGTGTTGTTCACGTAGATCGGGGCGAGTTGCCAGGCCCCCTGCCCTCGGCTGACCCATCGGTATCCGGGGGGAGCGGACCAGATGCCGTCGCCCCCGCCCGATCCTCCATTGCGGTCGTCCTCCTCGCGGCGGACCTGCCTCAGCTCGGCACCCGCGGCGAAGTAGAGGAACACGGCCAGGATCAGGTGCATGAAGCTGAACAGACCGAGGTACGACATGATCAGGGGGAACGCCAGGGCCACGCCACGGCCGAGCCCGGCGGCAATCTCGGTCGCCCGATACCGTCCGAGGGGGACGGTGAGCAGAGCCCGCAACACGCGCCCACCGTCCATGGGGAACGCCGGGATCATATTAAAGACCGCGAGCACCACGTTGACCCACATCAACTCGGTGAGGAAGAACGACACAGTGGTCTCGCTCGTCCAGGGGCTGAACCCTCCACCGGCCCAGAGCATGACCGCAAGCGACCCGGCGATCGCCACATTTACGAGCGGACCGGCCAGGGTGATCAGCAACTCGGCGCCCGGGGCACGCGGCATACGTTCCAGGCGGGCCACCCCGCCGATGGGATAGAGCGTAATATCGCGCGTGGGAACGCCAAAGGCGCGGGCCGTGAGTGCGTGGCCGAACTCGTGGAGGACCACGCATCCGAACACGGCGGAGACCAGCAGCAAGGCGTCCAGGCCCTGGCTCGCGGCATAGGCCAGGACCAGCAGGAAGGTCGAGTGCAGGAACAGGTCGATCCCGGCAACCCGACCGATTCTCCAGGAGAGATTCATCTTCCGTCGCTTCCTTTCCCGAAGGCGGACTCGTTCTATGTTGTTCGCCGGAATGGGAACGGAAGTTCGCGAAAATCCGAGGGCTTTCGTCCGATTCGGGTCGAGTCTCAGCGTTCCAGGATCGCGGGGCGAGAGATCGGGAAGCCCTTGACGACCACCTCTAGCTTAGGCCAAACCTGGGCCTCGGTCACGACTTCGTAACCGCGATGATCGATAACCACGGTGTCCTCCGATCGCGTCGAGGCGACCGTGGGGCTCCATCTTAAGGCCGAGTTGGGGCCGAAAACCAGGGGGCTCTCGGGAGCGAAGGCGACCTCCTGGGGAGAGTACGCGGTGATCCCGCCTTGATAATCGAGCGTCCACTCGTCGGCATGGTCGAACTTCTCATAAATGCGGCGGGCACGGCGGAACACCCCTCCGACCGTCTCGCCTGGGCGAGAGAAGTAGAGGCAGGTCGCATCGACCATGGCGGCCAGGGCGTGCGCGGCGCGGACCTCCTCGCGGACCGGCCCGAACGACACGATCCGAGTCACCGCGGCACACAGGCCATGCCGCCGTCCCACGGCGGCGATCGTGGCCCGATGAGCGATCGGGGCCGACTTGAAGACCGGCTGGCGGTATCGGGCCAGGCGATCGTCGCCCGCCACCCGCAGGTCCACCGGCACGACCCCCTCGCGCAGGAGCCGGTGCGCCAGGTGGCCGGCAATATCCGCCTCGGTCTCGCCCGGCTGGAAGTTGCGGCAGGTGGCCTCGACCGCCAGGGTCAGCGTGCGGCCCAGGTCGCGCATCCGCTGACGCTCGACCTTGGTCAACGAGTAACGCAGGGGGCGGAGGCGTTCGAGCTCGTTCGAGGCGTCGGGAAGGCCTCCGTCGCTGGCCACCTTCTTGCCGTGGCAGAGTTCGCCCACGGTCCGCAACACGTCCTCGTGCCAGGGGCGTTCCTTGAGCTGGAAGCCCAGCCCGGCCAGCTCCTCCTCGAACACGCGGGCGCTCTGGACGTTGTCGCAGACGATCGCTCGGCTCGTGCGGTTGATGAACATGTGGACCGAGGCCTGGTCGCCGGCCATCGAATACTGCCCGAGTTCCCCCCCCGAGGTGAACCAGGCCAGCGAATCGGCTCGCGAGAGCACGAGCGCATCGAAGCCGGATTGATCGAGGAACTGGGCCACACGTCGATGTTTTTCGTCAACATCGGAGCGGCGAACGGAGAGCGACGGATCAAGATGGTCGGCGGCCGGATCGAGCAGGACGGGCAGGGTGTCGGTGTTGGGACGGTCCCCCGCCGTGAACAGCACCCGATCCGCGAAGTCGGGCAGCTCGACGTCGTCGGGAAAGGGAAGGATCAGGCCGTTCAGGTGAATCTCGGTCGACACCGTATCGCCTCCGCGATGGCACGATCTCCGGGTGACCCAGATCCCGGTAATTCCGACCCCACTCGCGTTGGAAGTGAGATCGACCCACCGAGCGCCGGCTCGCGGAGCCCGCTCAATTGCCCTGACTCGCCCGGACCAGATTCGCGACGAACGAGAACGCGAGGTGAGACGTGAGGACCCTCACTCGCCTGGAAGCTTGGAGAACTTCGCAGACGCCCTCTCCCTTTAATGGTTTCAACACAAACCGGAAAATGCAAGCCACGACGAGCCCGAATGACACGGCGTCCACGGATTTGAGATTTATTGGAAGTCGATGGCCTAGAAGTTGCATGGGTCGTATTGCAGATAAATGCCTTCGGATTCGTGTTCGTTCGCAGAGTGTTTGAGGTGAATGATGAGTAGCGCGTTTCAGGTCAACCGTATTGACCTCGTCAAAAGGGGGTGCACCGTGAATGAGGACAGCACGGGCAACCAGATGCGTGTTCTGCTGGTGGAGGACGCCCCTTTCCTGCGTTACGCCTTCGGCCGACTCCTTCGCATGTATGGATTTGAGGTTCGCGAGGCCGTCGACGGTCGC
>JANOBY010000283.1:0-9887 GCA_031411935.1 Planctomycetales bacterium
TCGACGCCTCGCCGGACGACCCTGCGCTCGTGGCCGAGTCGCTCGTGCATGAACTTTCACTGATTGGGGAACGAGGATGATCCTCCTTTCGAACATCTTCGGGGGCATCTGGATCTTCCTCGTAGGCGCCACGGTTGGCAGCTTCGCCAATGTTTGCATCTACCGCATTCCGTGGCAGAAGAGCGTGATCTGGCCCGCTTCTCACTGCCCGCAGTGCCGGACGGCGATTCGCGCCCTCGACAATATCCCGATCTTTGGGTGGCTTGCGCTCCGAGGCCGATGTCGCTCGTGCGGCCTGCCCATTGCCTCCCGATATCCGTTGATCGAATTGTTGACAGGACTCCTTTTCGTTGCCGTTTATCTCGCCGAGCTCATCGATCCGGGCCTCGCTCTCATCCAGACGATCGACGTTTTTCGAGTCGGTTACCACCTCATCCTGGTCGCTTTGCTGGTTATCGCAACGTTCATCGATTACGACTACACGATCCTCCCCGACGAGATCACCTTGCCGGGAATGGGCGCGGGGCTCGCCCTGGGGGCGATTGTCCCGCAGATCAGGCCGGCGCCCGGGACCATGGAGACCTCGCTCGATGGGTTCCTCGTCGGATTCTACGGGTTGCTGATCGGCGGGGGGGTGATCTGGGCGGTCCGCATTCTGGGGAGGGTGGCGTTCCGCCGCGAGGCCATGGGCTTCGGCGACGTGACCCTCATGGCCATGATCGGGTCGTTCCTCGGCTGGCAGATCCTCCCCCCCACGCTCTTCCTCGCGGCGTTTCTTGGACTGATCCATGCGTTCCTGAAGGTCCTGAACGCGATCCGGAAGTGGGCGACGGGGCGACAATTAACCACGTCCGATCGCGAAATCCCGTTCGGTCCCTACCTGAGCATGGCTGCTTTGATCTTGATGCTTGGTTGGAGACCGATCTGGGGCGGGTGGCTTTCTCAGTACTATTCCGGTATTGGAGATGCAGTCCGCTTCCTCGTGCGGCGTGAGCTCTGATCTCCCACCGGTTTCGTCAAGGGGGCAACCAATGTCGGCCAGTTACAAGCGGAGGCGCTCGGCCGGGCTGGTGCGAAACCTGTGGGTTTACCGCAAGCTCGTGATGGCGGCGATCTTGCTGGGGCTCATGCTCTGGTTCATCGTGATGAACGGCACGACTGTGCAGGTCTGGTTTCCCTTCGGATTCGGCCCGTTGACGACCACATCTGGTGTCGCAATCCTCCTGGGAGCGGTCGCGGGTTCGGTGGTCACGGCGCTCCTGCTGACGGTCTTCCTCACGCTGAGGAAATGGAATCCCTCGAGCGGACGTATCGATGATGCGGATCCCGCGGCCATTCCCGAAGATCGGCCGCCCACGGATTATGCCGCCAAGACTCCCGACGGATTCGGACGCTCCGATTGGTCGGCGTGATATGGTTGTGGCATGGACCCTCATGCCCCGTCAATCGCCTCGTCTTCGCCTCGGCGACGACCCTGGCTCTGGCTGGTCGCCACGAACCTGAGCTTGGGCTGGCTCTCGATCGGTGCCGGCTGCTCGCAACCAGGGCCCTTCATGCAACGGCAGACCATGATGGGCGCCCTGAAGTCCAACGTGGCCCAGCTTGAGTCCGAGAAATCCGGCCTCTCGAAGGAACTTGCCGACCTGAAGGCCGAGAATCGACGGATCGAGAACGAACGGGCGGCTGTCGAGGAGAAGAATGGTGAACTGGCCGCCCGGCTCGACGACGCTCGAAACCTGATCAGCCGGCAGGGCATCGGCGACGGCGATACCACGGTGTCTCGCTCCTCGTCCGACGTGGATCGTCCCTCGCAAAGACGAGCGACCCCCGCGCGATCACAACCCCGAGGCCGGAAGCCTCCTATCGCCCAGATTCCTAGCGAGAGACGCTCGGTCGAGGATCCCGATCTGCTCGATTCGGCCGAGAGTGTCGATCTACCTCCGCCTCGGGCACGTCGCCAGCCCAGCGACGACCAGAGCCGCGTTGATGATCGTTCCCCCTGGGTGCCGATCGCGAAGGGGCGAGACCGTTCCTCACCACGCTATTAGGGTTGGCACCTCGGTGCCCGACCGGCCTCCCGGGTTCTGGCGGCCTGGACATCGTCAAGCTATGATTCATCAGTGACGATTCGTCGGGACTCGCTTCGGACCTGCTCATGATTGTGATCATCGACTTCGGAATGGGAAACCTCCGGAGCGTTCAAAAAGCGATCGAGTCGGTAGGGCATCGGGCTCTGATCTCGAGCGACCCCGAGATGGTCCGCGCGGCCGACAAGGTAATCCTGCCGGGAGTGGGGGCCTTCGCCGACGCCATCTCCGAGCTTCGCAGGAACGGGATGGATCAGGCCTTCATCGAGGCCGTGAGGTCCGGAAAGCCTTGCCTTGGCGTGTGTCTGGGACTTCAGTTGCTCTTCGATCTCAGCGAGGAGGACGGCGATCACACCGGGCTCGGCCTCCTTCCCGGTCGTGTCGTGCGATTCGCGTCGGCCGAAGGGCTCAAGATCCCCCACATGGGCTGGAACTCTCTGCGCGTGGTTCGGCCCGTCCCCTTGCTGGAGGGGATGGAAAGCGGCACCTCGGTCTACTTCGTCCACTCGTATCATGCTGCCCCCACAGAAGCCTCGGACGTGATTGCGGTGGCGGATTATCCCGGACCGTTCGCGGCGATCGTCGGTAGAGACAATTTGATCGCCTGCCAGTTCCACCCCGAGAAGAGCCAGAAGGCCGGCCTGGCCATGTATGCCAACTTCGCCGCGAGGGATCGATGCCTGGTCTGACGCCGTCGAAGGCTGTCGGGCGATGTGCCTCCTTGCGGAAGCGACCGGTCACCGCTAGATTCAGGGTCGTGATGAGCTTCGGAAGAGCGGGTGAAGCATGCAAGTGATCCCGGCGATTGACCTCCGCGACGGCAAATGCGTCCGTCTGGTCCAGGGGGACTACGATCGGGAGACCGTCTTCGGGGATGACCCCGCCGAGATGGCCGTGCGCTGGGAGTCGGAAGGGGCCTCGCGAATCCACCTGGTGGACCTAGACGGGGCGAAGGATGGCCGCCCGGTCAATGTGGATGCGGTGAAGAGCATCCTCCGAGCGGTCAAGGTCCCCTGCCAGCTCGGCGGCGGGGTTCGCGACGATGAGACCGCTAAGTCCTGGCTGGATGCCGGGATCGAGCGTGTGATCGTGGGCACCCAGGCTCTGAAGGATCCCCTCTGGTTTCGTTCTCTGGTGACCAGGTACCCGAACCGCGTGGTCCTGGGCCTGGATGCCCGCGACGGACGCGTGGCGACCGACGGATGGCTCGACGTGTCCGGCGTCGTGGCCGTCAGCCTGGCCGAGCAATTTGACGACTTGCCCCTGGGAGCGGTCGTCTACACCGATATCGCGCGCGACGGGATGTTGGGCGGGGCCAACGTGTCCGCCACGGGCAACCTTGCGGCGCGGATCAAGGCCCCGGTCATCGCGTCCGGGGGAGTCGGGACGCTGGAGGATCTGGACCGCCTGGCGAAACTGCCCATTGCGGGCTGCATCGTCGGGAGGGCCCTCTACGAAGGGCGTTTCTCATTGCGAGAAGCCTTATCCCGGTAGTTGTCGGGTTTCCGTTCGACTCAACCTCCGAAGCCCCGGGCCTCCGCGATCGCCGCGGATCGTCCCGGCCTCCGCACGTCACGAACGGGGAACCCTTTCCCTGAACCTCGCGCTTGGAGGATCTCATGACCACGGCATACCACGTCGAGGACATCCGCAACATTGTGCTCGCTGGACATGGGGCATCGGGCAAGACGAGCCTGGCAGATGCCCTGCTTTTCGACACAGGCGCAACGACGCGCCGCGGCTCGGTGGACGACGGAACGAGCAGCCTGGACGTGGACGACGAGGAGAAACGTCGCCATTTCACGATCGACAGCCATCTCGGGCACGTGGTTTGGAAAGGCAAGCAGGTCCACTTCATCGACTCGCCGGGCTATCCCGATTTCATCGGCAGTACACTCGCGGCGCTCTCGGCGGTGGAAAACGTGATCATCTCGGTCTCCGGCCCCACCGGAATCGAAGTGAATACGCGCAGGGTGTTTGCCGAAGCCACGCGGCTCGGCCTCGGACGTTTCGTGGCCATCACCAAGATGGACTGCGACAACGTGGATTACCCCCGGGACCTGGCCTCCATCCGCGAGACGTTCGGCACGGCCTGCGTTCCCTTCAACATCCCTGTAGGGCAGGGCGCGGGATTCTCGGGACTGATCAACGTGTTGGGGGACCGGGCCGCCTACTCGACGGGCTGCGTGATCGAGCCGGGCGAGGCCTACCGGATGCTGGTGGAGCAGATCGTCGAGACCGACGAAAGCCTCATGGAGCGTTACCTCGACGCGGAGGAGCTCTCCGCCGAAGAACTCCGGACCGCCGCCTGTCGGGCCATCGCCAGGGGCCAGATCGTTCCCGTGGTCTGCCTCTCCGCACGCAAGGATATCGGCGTCCGTGAGCTCCTGGACCTTGTCGCGGATTGCGGACTCGCGCCCGATGCCGTTCACCGCTTCGGCTCGAAGGACGAGTTGAGCGAGGAGGTCGAGATTCCCTCGGCCGAAAACGGCACCCTTGTGGCCCAGGTCTTCAAAACCACGAACGACCTGTTCATGGGCAAGATGAGCTTCGTGAGGATCCTCTCGGGACGACTCACCCCGGACACCACGCTGGTCAACCTGAGATCCGGCAAGACGGCCAAGGCCGGTCACGTTTATATGCTCCAGGGCAAGGTCCACGAGGAAGTCCAGGAGGCGATCGCGGGTGATCTCGTGGCCCTGACCAAGTTCGACGACCTGCACGTTTCCGACACGATCTCGAATGTGGGCGGCGGCCAGACCGCATCCGCCTTGAAGATGCATGCGATCAAGTTTCCGATCCCGATGGTCCCGAGGGCCGTCGAGGCCATGTCCCGCGAAGACGAGCCCAAGATCTCAGCCGGGCTCGCCAAGATCGCCGACGAGGATCCGACCTTCACGGTCCGCCGCGACGCTCAGACCCACGAGCTGGTCATCTCGGGCATGAGCGAGCTTCACCTGGACGTGATCCAGCATCGCCTGAAGAACCGCTACAAGCTCGACTTCAGCACGCATGTGCCTCATGTGCCCTACCTCGAAACGATCATGAGCGAGGCCGAAGCTCACCACCGCCACAAGAAGCAGACCGGCGGTCGCGGCCAGTTTGCGGATGTCCAACTGAGGATCCGCCCCCGCGAACGGGGTGCAGGCTTCGGCTTTGTGGACGCGGTGAAGGGGGGAGTGATCCCGAACCAGTACATCCCGGCCGTGGAGAAGGGGGCCCGGGAGCAACTGGAGAAGGGCGTGATCTCGGGCAATCCCGTGGTGGATGTCGAGGTCGAGGTCTTCTTCGGGAGCCACCACGCTGTGGACAGCTCCGAGCACGCCTTCAAGACCGCGAGCGCGGCTGCGCTACGCAAGGCCTTCATCGCGGCACGTCCCGCGCTGCTGGAGCCGATCGTGAATCTCGAGGTGACCGTCCCGGCCGCCCGATTTGGCGACGTCACGGCCGACCTCTCCACCCGTCGCGGCCATATCACGGGGATGGAGACCCAGAGCGGGGGCATGCAGGTCGTCCAGGCGACGGTCCCCCTGTCCGAGGTCCTCAGGTACGCCACCGACCTGAAGAGCATGACCGCGGGGCAGGGATCGTTCACCATGGAGTTCCGGGCTTATGAACCCGTGCCCCCCAACGTGCAGCAACAGATTACGGACCGCTGGGCCAAATCCCGCGGACAAACCGAAGAGGACTGAACTGGCCCCGAGTGACGAGCGAAACGCCGCAAGCCCGACCCGATGCCTGAGATCGGGCGGGCTGGTCGTCGAAGCCGTCTCGCCAACCCTCAGTAAGGAAACCCCCCCATCCCTCCACCGAATCCCCATCCGCCGAAGGGGCGGGCCAGCGACTCGATCTGGCTGTTCAGCGAGTTGGTCTTCTGGATGCCGATTCGCTGAGCCTCCATCTGGGCCGAACGAGAGAGGTCCGGCGATCCCGAACCGAACTGCGCCGCCACGACGGGGTTGCGACCGCCGTTTGCAAACTGGTTGTTCGGGGGATAAAACTCGGCAACTCGTCCCACTCCGCCTGGGTTGCGATACCCGAACTCCGAATCCGGATTCTGAGGGGGCCGCGAGGGCGCTGTTCGCGACCAGTAGCGATGTCCGCTCGAGTAGGAAGGCATGTAAGGATCCGTGATCCTCGGGGCGTCGTTCGGGTCGCTCGGGCGAGAAGCACCGGGATCCTGGGGTGTCATGACGAGTCCGAGCAAGCAGAGGATCGGGGCGAGGGGGGATGGCATCGATCGTCCTCCGGGGTCCAACCACGCCGGGGACGACCATCGCCCTCGCGTGTCACTCCTCACATCTTACGTTGCGAAATCCTTGCCATGGGGTGCCTTTCAGGCGGGATCGTAGCTCAGGTTGGGCGCGAGCCACCGCTCGACCTCCGGGAGGGACAACCCTTTGCGGGCCGCGTAGGCCTCAACCTGGTCCCGAGTCACCTGATCAACCGCGAAATACCGGGCCTCGGGGTGGGCGAAGTAGAGCCCGCTCACGGACGCGGCGGGGTACATCGCATAGCTCTCGGTCAGGGTGATCCCCGTGGCCTTCTCCGCATCAAGCAACTCCCAGAGCGTGGCCTTCTCGGTATGGTCGGGGCAGGAAGGGTAGCCCGCCGCCGGCCGGATGCCCCGATACTTCTCCTCGATCAGGTCGTCCGTCGAGAGCCCTTCCGCGGCCCCATATCCCCATTCCTCGCGGACTTTTTTGTGGAGCAGCTCGGCGAATGCTTCCGCAAGCCGGTCGGCGAGGGCCTGGGTCGTGATCACCCCGTAGTCGTTGTGGTCGGCGCGGAAGTTCGCCAGGATCGGCTCGATCCCCTCGCCCGTGGTGAGGGCAAAGGCCCCCACATGGTCATTCAGGCCGAGGCCCACCGGGGCCACGAAATCGGCGAGCGACCTGTAGTCCTTCTGGCCCTCACGCTCCCACTGCTGACGAAGCATCCGGAACCGGGTCCGCTCGGAATTCCGGTGGGAATCCTCGTAGAGGATCAGGTCGTCACCGTCGCTATTTGAGGGGAAGAATCCATAAACGGCGTGCGCCCGCAACGCTTTCGTCTTCACGAACTTGTCGAGCAGGGTGCGAGCATAATCGTAGGTTTTCCGGGCCTCGACACCCACCACGGGGTCGTCGAAGATCCTCGGATACTTGCCCTTCAGTTCCCACGTCATGAAGAACGGGGACCAGTCGATGAAGGGGACGATCTCCTCCAGCGGGAAGTCGCGGAGGATGCGCGTGCCGGTGAAGCTCGGGGTGGGGATCACTGCGGCTGTCCACTCGGGCTGGAAACGCCGCTTGAAGGCCTCGTTGTAGGGCACGAGCTTCTTCTTGCGCCTCTTACCGAACGCGATCCGCTCCTCATCCTGAAACTTGCGATTCTCCTTGTCGAACTCCCCGCGTGTCTCGTCCCTCCGCAACTGATCAACCACGTTGACCGAGCGAGACGCATCCCGCACGTGCACGACAGGGCCCGAGTAGGATTGAGCAATCTTCACCGCCGTATGGCGTGCACTCGTGGTTGCGCCGCCGATAAGTAGCGGAATCGTGAACCCTTCTCGCTCCATTTCGCGGGCCACATGGACCATCTCATCGAGGCTGGGGGTGATGAGGCCCGAAAGGCCGATCATGTCGGCCCCCTCCTCCTTCGCGGCCTTGAGGATCTTCGCGCAGTCGACCATCACGCCGAGGTCCACGATCTCATAGTCGTTGCATCCGAGGACCACCCCGACGATATTCTTGCCGATGTCGTGGACGTCGCCCTTGACCGTGGCGATCAGCACCTTGCCGCGAGCCTGCCTGGCCCCTCCGCCCTTGGCGAGCTTTTCCGCCTCCATGAACGGCATGAGGTGGGCCACGGCCTTCTTCATCACGCGGGCCGACTTGACCACCTGGGGCAGGAACATCTTGCCCGCACCAAAAAGGTCGCCCACGATGTTCATCCCGTCCATGAGCGGGCCCTCGATGATCGAGAGCGGGCGATCGTACTTGAGCCGACACTCCTCGGTATCCTGGTCGATGAAGTCGGTGATGCCCTGGATCAGCGCATGTTCCAGACGCTTCTCGACCGGAAGTTCTCGCCAGGCCAGGGTCTTGGTGTCCGCCTTCTTGCCCTTGGATTTGACCGTATCGGCGAACTCGGTCAACCGATCGGTGGCATCGGGGCGACGGTTCAGGAGGACGTCCTCCACCCGTTCGAGCAGCTCCTTGGGAATCTCGTCATAAACCTCGAGTTGCCCCGGGTTCACGATGCCCATGTCCAGCCCGGCGTTGATCGCGTGGTAGAGGAACGCCGCATTCATGGCTTCGCGAACGGTGTCGTTGCCGCGGAACGAGAACGAGACGTTGGAGACGCCTCCCGAGGTCTTGCAAAGAGGCAATTCACGCTTGAGCTCGCGGATGGCCTCGATGAACTCGACGGCGTAGTTCGCGTGCTCCTCCATCCCCGTGCCCACGGTCAGGATGTTGCAATCGAAGATGATGTCGGAGCCGGGGAATCCGACCTCCTCGGTCAGCAGCTTGTAGGCATGTTTGCAGATCGTGACCTTGTCCTCGCGAGTGACCGCCTGCCCCTTGGGGATGCCGGGGATCACTCCGTCGTCGGTGAACGCCATGACCACCACCGCCGCCCCATAACGGCGGACGAGCCGGGCCTGATGGAGGAACTTCTCCTCGCCTTCCTTCAGGCTGATCGAGTTGACGATGGATTTGCCCTGGACGCACTTGAGGCCGGCCTCGATCACGTCCCAGTTGGAACTGTCGATCATGATCGGGACGGTCTGCACCCCGGGCTCGGCCGAGAGCAGGTTGAGGAACCGGGTCATCGCGGCCACGCCGTCGATCAACCCTTCGTCCACGTTCACATCGAGGATGTTCGCGCCGTTCTCGACCTGCTCGCGAGCGATCGCAACCGCCTCGTCGTACTTGCCTTCCTTGATGAGGCGGGCGAACTTGCGCGAGCCGGTGATGTTTGTCCGCTCGCCGACCATCACGAAGTTGGTCTCGGGCCGGACGAACAGCGGCTCGGTCCCGCAGTAGGCGGAAAGGGAAGGGCCGTCCTGGACCTTGCGAGGAGGCACACCTTCCACTTCCTTCGCGATGGCCGCGATCCACTCCGGCGTGGTGCCGCAGCACCCG
The DNA here is from genome assembly GCA_031411935.1 of Planctomycetales bacterium. GTDB lineage: Bacteria > Planctomycetota > Planctomycetia > Isosphaerales > Isosphaeraceae > JAQGHR01. Next base: position 9,218 of record JANOBY010000283.1, read on the forward strand.
CCGACCAGGTTCAGCCAACCATTGCGCGCGAACTCGCCCAGGACCCGCGCCGTGTGGTCCCGGTCGCCCTGGAATCCGCCGAATCCGTCGGGCATCCCGGCGTTCGGGTAACAGGAGATCCGGCCTTTGCTCACGCCGGCGAGGCTCTCGATCGCGGGCCTCATCTGATCCACGCCCACCGCGCAGTTGAGCCCGACGGTCAAGGCGTCGAAGTGCGACACGCTCAGATAGAACGACTCGGGCGGCTGCGCCGAGAGGGTGCGGCCGTTGTCGAAGATGGTACCCGAGATGACCACGGGCAGGCGGTTCCCGGAATCCTCGAAGTATTTCTCGATGGCGAAGAGGCACGCCTTCATGACCAACGTGTCGAACGAGGTCTCGGGCAGGAGGATATCGACCCCGCCCTCGGCGAGCGCCTTCACCTGCTCATAGTAGGTGGCGACCATCTCGTCGAAGCTGATCGCTCGGGCACCGGCGTCGTCACCGATACCCATCGACAATTGCTTGTTCGTTGGGCCGATCGAGCCGGCGACGAAGCGGGGCTTGTCGGGGTTTCGTCGCGTGTAGTCGTCGGCGGCGTGGCGGGCGATCTCGGCCGATCGGCGGTTGATCTCGGCCACATGGTGCTCGAGTCCGAACTCGGCGAGCCCGATCGCATTGCCGTTAAACG
>JANOBY010000284.1:0-12462 GCA_031411935.1 Planctomycetales bacterium
CACCCCGCCTCCACCCCCGCCCCCGCCTCCGCCCCCGCCCCCGCCCGCGGATCCGCTGGTGATCGTGCCCTCGGCGGTCGTGACCTTGAAGAAGGGGGCGCTGGCCACGATTTCGCTGGCCCTGAGCGGCAGGTTGGCGTCGGTCTCGGACCTGTCGGCCTACCGCATGGTGCAGCTGGTCAAGAAGGGGAAGAAGACGGTCGAGAAGGCGGTCTCCGTCCGCTCGGCCTCTCTGGACGCCAACGGCAACATCGTGCTCATTTTCGCCAAGAAGGTGACCCTGACCGGAACGTACCGGCTCACGGTGGACGGGGCCAGGCTACGCGACACCGGCGGACGCGCCGTGGACGCGGATCGCGACGGGAACGCCGGTGGGCTCGCGAAGTTCACGATCGTCCGTTCGTCGAGGCAGGTCGCGGCCTCCTCGACCCTGCGGGGTTCGTTCGTGGACGCGGCGATCGAGGCGGGGCTGGACCTCGCCCCGGGTCGCCGTCGCTGATCGTGGAAAAGGGCCTGGGCGGGGGTTGGCGAGGTCAGCCCCCGTTCAGGGCCCGGTGGATGAACTGGACGACCACCGAACCCTCGCCCACGGCCGAGGCCACGCGCTTGACGGACCCGGCGCGCACGTCCCCCACGGCGTAGACCCTGGGGATGCTGCACTCGAACAGGGTCGGGGGCCAGGGTGCGGCCTCGTGGATGTCGTCCCTGAGAATGTCGGGGCCGGTCCGCAGGAAGCCCTTCTCGTCCATGGCGAGGCAGCCCTTGAGCCAGTCGGTGCAGGGCCTGGCGCCGAGGAAGAGGAAGACCGACGAGGTCTCGAGGTGGCAGACCTTGCCGTCGTCGCGGTTGGTGATGTCCACGGCCCGGAGCCGGGGGCCGCCGTCGCCGTGCAGGGCGGTGATCTCGCTTCGGGGGTGGAGGTGGATGTTGGGCGTCTCCTCGATCCGGCGGATCAGGTAGCGAGACATGGTCTCCTCCAGCCCGGCGCGGCGGACGAGGATGTGCACCGACTTCGCGTGCCGGGAGAGGTACACCGCGCCCTGGCCGGCGCTGTTGCCGCCGCCCACCACGACCACGTCCTGCCCGGCGCAAAGCTCGGCCTCCATGGCGGTCGCGCCGTAGTAGAGGCCCGAGCCCTCGTAGAGCTCGGCGTCGGCCACGGGCAGCTTCTCGTAGCGGGCCCCGGTGGCGATCACCACCGCGCGGCCCCGGATCTTGCGGCCGTCGGCGAAGCACACCTCGTAGTCGCCTCCGAAGGGCTTCAGGCAGGTGGCCTCGACGGCGCTGGCCATCCTCGCGCCGAACTTCACGGCCTGGGTGAAGGCCCTCTCGGCGAGCTCCTGGCCCGAGATGCCCATGGGGAAGCCCAGGTAGTTCTCGATCTTGGAGCTTGTGCCGGCCTGCCCGCCGGGGGACCCCACGTCCACGGTGGTCACGCTCAGCCCCTCGGACGCGGCATAGACCGACGCCGCGAGCCCCGCCGGCCCGGCGCCGACGACCACCACGTCGCAGAGGTCCACCTCGTCCAGCACGTCGAAGCCCAGCTCGTGGGCGAGGTCGACGTTGCTCGGGTTCTTGCACACGTGCAGGCCGCGGTGCAGGACGATCGGCGTCTCCTCGATCCCCACGCCCAGGGTCCGCAAAAGCTCGCTCGTCCCGGTGTCGCGCTCCAGGTCCACGAACCGGTGGGGCTGGCTGTTGCGGGTGAGGAAGTCGCGGATCCGCAGGGTGTCGCGGGCGAACCGGGAGCCGATCACCTCGAGCGACGCGAAGTCCCCCTCAACCAGCCGGTTGCGCCGGGCCAGGAAGGTGCGGAGGATCAGGTCCGAGAGCTCGGAGTCCTCGACCACGATGCGGCGGAACCGCTCGGGCGCGATGCGCACGATCTCCGCGTCCTCCTCGACCCGCGCCTGGACCACGGCGGCGCGGCCGGTGAGCGTCGAGGGGTCGCCGATGAACCCGCCGGCCTTGGTCGTGACCACGTGCTGCATGCCGTTGGCCACGTGCTGGCAGATCTCGACCTGCCCCGAGATCACGACGAAGAAGTCGATCCGCTGGTCCCCCTCGTCGAAGAGGATCGTGCCGGCGGGCATGGACTCGCGCTTGCCATAAAGCTCGACCCGACGCAGATGCTCGGGCGTGAGCGTGGGCGAGATCTCGCCGGTCGAGTCGATCAGGTTCGCGTCGCTCATGGTCGGACCTTCCTCCGCGCGGCCTGCGCGGAGAGACGTGATGGGTTTCAGCAATGGAGGTCCGCGGGGCTCCGCGTCTACGGGAGCTTCAAGAGCCGTGCCAGGAGCGAGTAGGCCTCGCGATTCCGGCTCACGACTTGCGAGAGTTCCTCGTACTCGTCGTCAAGGCGTTTCAGCTCGTCGAGCAGCCCCGCGTACTTCTGTCGATTCTCGCTCAGCTTCGCTCCGGCCTCGGCCAGGCTCTGCACGCGGTCGCGGTACTCGATCAGCACGCGGCCGTAATCCAGGGTCTCCCCCTCCTGAGGGGTGCCGAGCCGGGACCGGCGCTTGGGCACGGCCACGCCGTCGGAGGATGCGTTCACGGGTGAGGACGACGGGGCGTTTTCGGCCGTCTCCTGACTCTCGACTCCCGCCTCGTCGGCGGGGGTTGGCTCGACCTCGGGCAGGGGGTCGGGGTCGGCCAGGCGTTTGGCGGCGAGGATCGGGTCCACCAGGCGGGTGCAGTCGTCCAGCGCCTTGACGAGCTCGATCAGGCTGGGCGCGTCCCGGCCGAATCGCTCGTCGGTACTGGCCTCGAAGAGCTTGAGGGCCTCGACCGCCTCCTTGATGTCGGCCGCCAGCAGGGCGTAGAACTTCTTGGGGGTCTGGGCCACGGCGTCGTCGAACTGCTTGACGGTGAGCCGGCCCTCGGCCAGGATCTGCTTCTCCCGGGCCGGCTCCTTCTTGATCAGGTTGTCGGTCTCTCGCGACTGGGCGAACTGGATCGTGTGGTAGTCCTGGCCGTCGAGCCCCTCGGTCACGGGCAGGGTCCGGACCAGCATGGGCAGGCCGCGGACCTTGTCGTTGAGGAACTGGAACGGGGCGAACCGCGACTCCACGTCGCCGTCCTCGATCTCCGGGAAATAGGTCTCCCAGAACCGCTCCTGGATCTCCCTGAGCACGATCAGCCCGTCGCGCAGGCCGGCGAACGAGTGGATCCGGGCCAGGCCCTCGGTCAGCCAGGCGGCGATCTGGATGTCCTTGGTTTTGGCCTTCAGGCAGGAGGCCGCGAGGTCCACGACCTCGTCCCAGTCGGCCACCTTCACCTCGCGCTTCCAGGCCCCCTGGTTGAGCTGGTCGTCGGAGCGGCGGGCCTCGCGGATCGCGTCGTACTCGCCGGTGTAGGCCAGGGACATGCCCGAGGGATTGGCGCCGGGGATCGGCTCAAGCAGGGCCGCGATGTCCAGGGTCGGGGGGCTGCTCATGGGTGGGAAACCGCTCCGGCGTCGTCCGCCGAGGCCGAGGCCGGCGGCAGGAAGGTCAGGTCGGTCAGCTCGAAGAGCGTGCGCGCGTCGTCGCCGACCAGATAGGTTTTGAGTCCCGCCCCGCGCGTGATGACCCCGCCCAGGTCCACCCAGTCGGTCGCCCGCCCGAAGTGGACGGCGGAGTCGGGGTGCAGGTGCGAGCCGGGGTAGAGGGCGGGCAGGTGGACCTCGCCGAGCTGCCCGTCGAACGAGGCGAGCTTCGCGGGGGCCCAGAGCAGGTCGCGGAAGGAGCGGGGAGGGGCGACCTCCAGGAACTGGACCTGCTCCCACGGGACCCAGCAATAGCCGGCCGGGGCGAAGACTTCGAGCACGGGGGCGAGCAGGTCGTCGCCGTCGCGGAAGTCGTCGAACGGGGCTTCGGCCAGGCTCCCGGCCCGAGGGGCGCGGGCCTCGTCGCCGCGCTCCAGGGCGGCCTTCGCCTCGTCGGTCCTGCCGGCGCGGAGGGCGTCGAGCGCGGCGAGGTGGTGCTGGACCTCCTCGGGCGGCTCGAGCACGAACCGGGGGGCCGTGCCCTCGGCGAAGAGCCGGGCGCGGCGGACCTCGGCCTCGACCAGGCGCCGATAAACCGCCACGCCCACCTGCGAGGCCGGATCGTCCGCGAGCAGATGGCCGATCGCGTCCAGCTGCTTGGCGGCGCGGTCCCAGGCCGACGAGAAGCAGAGGATCTCGAACAGGAGGGTGCGGGCCGCCAGGTCATTGGGGCGGGCCTTGACCTCGGCGGTTTGCGCGGCCAGGGCGTCGGCCAGCTGGTTGTTCTCCAGAAGACTCCTGGTGGACATCCGTAGGGTCTCCTGATCGGGGATCGAAGGGGCTCGGGGCGAGCTCAAAGGCAAGCCGGCGACGCGTATTATGGGATCCGCCCTGGGCGGAGGGAAGAAAAAAGTGCGAGGTCAAGGGAGACATGGCCGGGGCCCCCCGGTTTGTTTATAGTGGGGCGAGGATTCCGAGGGCCGTCGCGGCGATGGGCCGATCCGACCGGGACAGCCCGGCCGTCGGGCACGCGGGTCCGCGCCTGGGCGAGCGGGCAGGGGCGGGCCTGGCCTGCGCCTGCGGGCCGAAATGCGGACGGGTACGCGGTTTCGGGTCGGAGAGAGCGATGATGCAGGTCTGCCCGCATTGCAACGCGAACATCAGCGACGACAGCTCCCGATGCCCCTCGTGCGGGCAGGAGCTGGACGTGTTCCTCACGATCCCACCGCCCCGGTTCGGGGCCTCTCACGCCCCCGAGGTCGCGAAGAAGGAAGGGCCGTCGTCGCCCGCGTCGCCGCCGTCTCGCCCCTCGGCGCCGGTGGCCCGCGAGCCCCTGCCGTCGCACGACACCGTCACTCCGCCCCCGCCTCCGAAGCGGAAGCCCCGGCCCCCGGCCCCGGCCCCGGCCCCGACACCTCGTCCCGAGCCGCCCTCGCCGAAGTACGCGGCCCCGGCACCTCCGCCTTATGTGCCCCCGCCCGTGGCGCCCGCTCCGCCTTATGTGCCTCCCCATGCGTCACCAGCCGCTCCCCAGGCTGATGCGGGGAATCCGGGCAAGCTCCGCGGTTGGTTGATCAAGCAACTGGGCGGGAAGACCGCGGAGACGGGGCCGCAGCCCCCGGTGGCCCCCTATGCGCCGGCGTATCAGCCGCCCCCGGGATGGGTGCAGCCTCCTTCGGGCCATGCGCCCCCGCTGGCCTCCAGCGCGTCCTACCCGCCGGTCGCGCCGCCCATGCCGCAGAGCATCCCCGTTCCGCCCGCCCCGGCGAGCCTCCCGCCCGAGCCCGAGGAGGAGGAGGGCAACCACACGGTGGCCTTCGGCGCGGACCTGGCCAAGTTCAAGATGTCGTCCAGCCTGCTCACGCTCCAGATCTTCGACCGCGGGGGGCACTGGCACGACTGGACCCCCGTGGGCGCCGCCGGGCTGAAGATCGGCCGGACCGAGAAGAACGCCCGCTTCCCCGAGCTGAACAGCATGGCCGTCAAGCACATGCGCATCGGCACCGACGGGTCGCGCATCGTGATCGAGGACCTGGGCTCGATCAACGGCGTGTACCTGAAGCTCAACCGGTTCTACGAGCTGAAGGACGGCCAGAGGTTCCGCGTGGGGTCGCAGGTCATCGAATTCCAGAAGGCCGAGCCCCTGCCGCCGGCCGAGCCCCTGGTCTCCGAGGACGGAGAGGGTTTCTGGAGCCGCAACATCGACGCCGCCGCCTTCCTCGTGTTCATCCGCATGGACGGCAAGCCGGGGCTTCGCCTGCCGATCACCCGGCCCGACGTGACGATCCTGGGCCGCGAGCCCCGCGCCGGACGCCCCGTGGATATCGCCCTGACCAACGACGAATGGGCCAGCGGACAGCACGCCCAGATCCGCCGCGACGGCGACCGTTTTTTGCTCGAGGATCTCGGCAGCCGCAACGGCACGTTCATCCAGATCTCCGGCCAGACCGAGATCCTGGCCGGCGACGTGATGCTGGTCGGACGCGTGCTGCTCAGGGCTGTCGATCCGAATCGCCCCCCGAGGTGACCTGCGCATCGATCCGGCGCGTCGGTTCGAGAGAATTCCGGGGCCCTTTCTAAGAAGCCCCCGGCTCGATCGTGGTCGAGGTGGGGGCAATTGGACCATCGGCCGGGAGGCGGCATGAGAGGCGACCTAGACGCCGGCTCACACGCATGGATTCGCGACGCGGTGGCCCGATACGAAGGCCCGTTGACCCTTTACGCCGCTCGCCTGCTGGGCGACGCGGACCGGGCCCGCGACGTCGTTCAAGATGCCTTCCTGAAGCTCTGCCGGCAGGACCCGGACGAGATCCGCGACCGCCTGGCCGAGTGGCTCTTCACCGTATGCCGCAATCGGGCTCTGGATGTTCTCAGGAAGGAGGGTCGCATGACCCGGCTGAGCGAGGAGCACACGAGCATTTGCCAGTCCGCCGACCCGGGCCCCGCCCACGCGCTCGAGATGCGCGAATCCGCGGCCCGGGTCCTCCAGGAACTCGACGGATTGCCCACGAATCAACGTGAGGTGATCCGCCTCAAATTTCAGAACGGCTTCTCGTACCGCGAGATCAGCCGGATCAGTGGCCACAGCGTGTCGAACGTGGGGTTCCTGATCCACACGGGGTTGAAGACCATCCGCCGTCGCCTTGCCGACGGCCACCCCAGCCCGATCCAAGCCTGACCCTTCGCACAGGAGCAAGCCGATGCCTTTCGACCCTGAAGACCCCCGGCTGACCGCCTACGCGCTGGGCGAGCTGGACGACAACGAGATGCGCGAATTCGAGCTGGAGATCGACGGATCGCCCGAGGCCCTGTCGGCCATCGAGGACGTGCGGGCCGTGGCCCGGCTCATGGCCCAGTCGCTTGGCCAGGAGTCCGGCCCCGCGCTCTACGAGGCCCACCTGAAGGCCATCGAGGGCGAGCTGTCCGCCGCCCCCTCCACGGTGCCCATGGCCATGACCGGCGGCACCCCGCGGTCGTGGCAGTCCTGGGCCGGCTACGGCCTGGCGGCCTCGGCCTTGCTGGGCTTCGGCCTGTCAGCCGTGTGGCTGACCCTCCGGCCGCAGCACCTCGTCAACGAATCCAGCCTCGCGATAAGTACCCGGACCGCCTCGCCCAGGGCCACACCGCCCCAGGCGAACCGCAACTTCGACGCCCCGGGCGCGAGCGACCCTCGGCCCGTCGCCGCGAAGCAACCCGACGCCCTGGCCGATGGCCTGTCGCCCATATCCGGGGCCATGGGCCGCAATCATGTGGCCCTCAAGCGGGAGACTGGGCGGAACGCCGGCCGGGAGGATGCGTTCTTCGAAGAGCGCGAAGCGGTCGCCGCCGCGAACGGCCCACTGGGAGTCACCGCGGTCGAGCGGGCGAACCTGGAGGGGCTTTCCAAGGCGAATCAGAACCGCTTGGACGAGGTGCAGGGCCAGACGACGATCCTCTCCGATGGGCGCAAGTCGTCCGGGGGAATGGGCGGCGGTGGCATGGCCGGAGGCATGGGCGGCATGGGCGGCGGCATGGGCGGCCGCGGCATGAACCGCAACGGGGAGGACCTCATGAGGCGGAGTAAGACTTCGGGGCTCTCCACCGCCGACTCCTCCGGCTCGCACGACCACGAAGCGGTTGGCTACGGTGTGGCCCGGTACGGACGAGGCGAACGCGGCGCGCAGGCCGGGCAGGGGGCCCCTGGCGGACCCGACGTCTCCTCGTTCAATAGCTCCTTGGCGGCTGTCAGGAGGCAGGTCGATCCGGGGATGAAGGACCAGGCCGCCGCCCAGTACCGGGACATGAACGCGGCCAATCCGCAGAAGCCCGGGATGCAGCCTGAGCAGAAGGAGATGAAGGCGGAAGGTCAGAAGTCGGCCAATTTCGCCTACGCTCCCGCGGTTCCGCCGCAGAATGGCCCGAAGGACGCGAAGGCCGGGGCTCCCTCGTCGCTGGACGCTCTGTCCTCGAACGCGAAGGATCGGGCCCGCCTCAGCCCGACCGTCGAGACCCCGAGGGCCCCGGCGCCCGTGGCGGCGGGCGCGGCCGTTGCACCCGCCCAGGCCCCGGCCATGGGTGCCCCGGTGGCCCTGGCCCTGGCCAAGCCCGAAACCACGCCTCCGCCCGCCGAGTTGGATGTCCGGGCAAAGGCGGATCAGCTGGCCCTGGTCCCGGCTGCGGACGCCCCCGCACTCGTCCCGGCCGAGCCTCCCGGCAATGAGGCCTACAACAAGGTCGAGGACAACGCCTTCAAGGCCGTGGTCGCCGAGCCCCTGTCCACCTTCTCGATCGACGTGGACACGGCCAGCTACGCCAACGTGCGCCGCTTCCTCATGGCCGAGAACCGCATGCCCCCGAAGGATGCGGTGCGGATCGAGGAGATGGTCAACTACTTCCCCTACGCCTATGAGGCCCCCTCCACCAGCGACGTGAAGGCCCCGCCGTTCTCGGTGGACGTGGAGATCGCCGCCGCCCCGTGGAACCGCGCCAATCGCCTGGCGAGGATCGGCCTCAAGGGCAAGGTGGACGTGCAGAACAAGGTCTCGAACCTCGTGTTCCTGATCGACGTGTCGGGCTCGATGGATCAGCCCAACAAGCTGCCGCTGGTGCAGGCCTCGCTGCGGATGCTCACCGAGCAGCTCGGCGAGAACGACCGCGTGGCCATCGTGGTCTACGCCGGGGCCGCGGGCCTCGTGCTCGACTCGACCTCGGGCCTGCACAAGTACGAGATCGCCTCGGCGATCGACGGCCTGCGGGCCGGGGGCTCCACCGCGGGAGGCGCGGGGATCAACCTGGCCTACGAGGTCGCCAAGAAGAACTTCGTGAACAACGGGGTGAACCGCGTGATCCTCGCCACCGACGGCGACTTCAACGTGGGCGTCTCGGACGACAAGCAGCTCGAAGCCATCATCGCCGAGAAGGCCAAGACCGGCGTGTTCCTCTCCGTCCTGGCCTTCGGCACGGGCAACGTGAAGGATGCCAAGATGGAAGGGCTGGCCGACAAGGGCAACGGCAACTACGCCTACATCGACAGCCTGCTGGAAGCCCGCAAGGTGCTCGTCGAGCAGATGGTGGGCACGCTCGTGACCATCGCCAAGGACGTCAAGATCCAGGTCGATTTCAACCCCACGAAGGTCGGCTCGTACCGCCTGCTGGGCTACGAGAACCGGATCATGGCGGCCGAGGACTTCGCCAACGACGCCAAGGACGCCGGCGAGATCGGCGCGGGCCATACCGTGACGGCCCTCTATGAGCTCACGCCTCCGGCGGCCGACCTCGTGGCGAAGGACAAGGAGTCCAAGTACGCCAAGGTCGTCCCGGCCGACCCGTCCAACGGAGAGATGTTCACCGTGAAGCTCCGCTACAAGGCGCCCGACGGCGACAAGAGCGATCTGATCGAACGCCCCGTGACCGACGCCGGCAAGGACTTCCCGGCGGCCAGCGAGGACTTCAAGTTCGCCTCGTCGGTCGCGGCCTTCGGGATGATCCTGCGGGACTCGCCCCACAAGGGCAACGCCACCCTGCCGGCCCTGCTGGAGATCGCCGAATCCAGCAAGGGCAAGGACCCCGCGGGCTACCGCAAGGAGTTCTGCGACATGGTCCGCAAGGCCGAGACCCTGGCCGCCCCCCAGCGGGTGAAGTAGTCCCGGGTGGGATGAGATGGAACCGCCCAAGGCTCCAGGTCGCGGAGGAAGAGGAGGAAGGTATGAGGGGGATTCCTCCTCAACCTTCCCTCTCTTCCTCCGTGCCTTTGCGTCTTGGCGGTTGGGCCTTACTTGTTGTTCGCCGTCACGCCCGGCCAGTCGTCGGTGCGGAACGGGGTGGCGGGCAGGCCGTTGCGATCGTAGAGGTTGCACACGGGGTTGTCGGCCCAGGCGTAGCGGACGGCCACGGGGTCGCTCACGCCCTCGGCCGAGACCTCAACCTGGTCCTTGCCCACGACCTTGGCCTTGGCCCAGACGAACTTCTTGTCGTCGCCGGAGATCGCGAAGCCCCTGAGCTCGGCCACGTCGTGGGCGCGCAGGCCCTGGTTCACGTTGTCGAAGGTCAGGACGATCTTGCCGTCCTTCTTCTCCATCGACTTGTATGTGGGGCTCTGGTAGGGCACGTTCACGCCGTAAGTCTTGGCCAGGGCCCAGCGGGCGAGCCTCTTGGCCACGTTCTGCTTGTCGCGGGGGTGGATGTCCTGGGCCTCGCCGATGTCGATGATCACGGCCTGGCCGGTGTTGGGCAACTTGCTCATGGTCAGGGTCTGGGCTTCACGAAGCTCGGCCCAGGCGCTGTCGGCGGGCTCGGACTTCTCGCCCATGAAGTCGGCGAGCTGCACGAAGTAGAACGGGAAGTCCCCCTGCTTCCACTCGTCTCGCCAGTTCTTGATCATGAGCGGGAACAGCTCGCGATACTGATAGGCGCGGCCCGCGTTGGTCTCGCCCTGGTACCAGATCGCCCCTCGGATCCCGTAGCCGATCACCGGCTTGAGCATCCCGTTATAGAGGTTGCCGGGCTGCTGGTTGTCGCCCTCTTTTTCCTTGCCGTTCCAGCGCTCGATCAGCTCGGAGTACTTGCCGTCGGCCTTCATCACGTCCTTGTTGACCCAGGTCTCGCACGAGGAACCGCCCCACGAGTCGTGGATGAGGCCCACGGGCACTCCCAGGGTGGTGTGGAGCTGGCGGCCGAACAGGTAGCCCACGGCCGAGAACCCGTTCACGGTCTCGGGCGTGCAGACGCTCCACTGGCCCTTGAAGTCGTCCTTCGGCTCCTGCGTGCCCACGTGCGGCACCGAGATCAGGCGGATCTGCGGGTAGTTGGCCGACAGACGCTCGAGGTCGGGGTCATTGGTCACGGCGATGGGCCACTCCATGTTGGACTGGCCCGAGCAGATCCAGACCTCGCCCACGAGCACGTCGTCGAGCGTGATCTTGTTCTTGCCCTCGATCGTCAGCGTATGAGGGCCGCCGGCGGGCAGTGGGTCGAGCTCGACCATCCACTTGCCGTCGTCTCCGGCGGTGGCCTTCTTGGTCTGGCCGTTGATCGAGACGGTGACCTCTTCCCCCTTCTCGGCCCAGCCCCAGACCTTATCCTTCTGGTCGCGCTGGAGGACCATGTGGGAGGTGAACAGGGCGGGAACCTTCATCGGCAAAGGTGGGGGCGGCCATCGCCAGCGACGCGGCGACGCCAAAGACCACGCGGAGCGGGGTCCGCAAGGCGGGACAAAACATGAGCACTCTCCAGGGCAAAACCAGGCGGGATGGACGGCACGACGGGTCGTCAGTGTAGCGGGCGCGCCACCCCCAATCCACCGGGCAGCAAGGGAAGTCCCCTCCCCTCCAAAAACTGATAGTCAATTTTACCCGGGCGGAATTGACGAATCGTTTTACCCGGATATAATCCATGGGGTCGATTTCTCCATCGCCAACGAGGTAACACATGATGGCGGATCCGGGGAGACGGTGCACGGCGTTTGAGGGGTCGCGAAGGATCGGCGCGGGGGCTTTACGCGAGGTCGTGGGGCTGGCGAAATCGGTGATGGATCGGGGATCGACTGATCCGATCCTGATCTTCGACGATGCCACAGCGCATCCGATTGAGGTCGATTTCCGCGGGACGCCTGAGGACGTGCTCCTCCGGATCGAGGGCTCTGCGCCCGAGGCTCCGGCGCGGGGCCCTGGTCGTCCAAGACTTGGCGTTGTGGCCCGCGAGGTCACGCTCTTGCCCAGGCACTGGGACTGGCTCAACGGCCAGCCGGGCGGGGCCTCGGTCGCGCTCCGCAAGCTCGTGGAGGAGGCCCGCCATGCGAATGAAGGGAAGGATCGGACCCGACGTGCCCAGGATGCCGGATACCGTTTCATGACCGCAATGGCCGGCGACTTGCCCGGGTACGAGGAGGCCATGAGAGGCTTCTTCGCGCGAGATCGCGCCCGTTTCGACGAGCACATCGAGGCCTGGCCCGCCGACGTCCGCGACCATGCGCGGCGCCTGGCGGCTGCGGTCTTCGAGGAGCCCCGGGTCTAGATCCGGGCGCATTCCTCGCGCGGTTTGCGGCCCGCCGGAATGCAAAGTGCCTGGCAATCAGGATGTCGTGCCTGCTGAAAGGCCGGGGTGACCGCCCCGGAACGAGCCCCGCGCGAATGCCTCGCGGGGTTGTGGGTCTGCGCGCTTCGATCTTGTCAATTCACCCGGGAGAGTTTATGGATGCCGTCATCGTTGAGCCCGTCGTTCAGAATTTCGTGGGAGGCAGCGCCAAGCGTGTCTCCTGGGCCGCGATCCTGGCCGGGGTGGTCGTCACCCTGGTGACCCAGTTGCTACTGAGCCTGCTGGGCATCGCGATCGGCGCCAGCACGGTGGACCCCATGCGCGAGGCCAACCCGGCGGCGGGCCTGGGCGTGGGGGCGGGCGTGTGGTGGCTCATCACGGGCCTGATCTCGCTGTTCGCCGGGGGCTGGACCTCCGGTTACCTGGCCGGGGTGCCCCGCGGGCTGGACAGCATGCTCCACGGGATCTTGACCTGGGGCATCGCC
>JANOBY010000285.1:0-3551 GCA_031411935.1 Planctomycetales bacterium
CGCGTGGGGACGACCACCAACACCCTCTTCCTCAAGCCGCAGCAGAACAACCTTGGTCCGATCACCATCGCCGATCGGACGTTCGGAGGGCGGCGAGGCGGATTGACCGCGAAGGCCATCGGGGCAAGCCCGACCGGCGAGCCCTCGGCCTCCGGGGAACGCGTGGGCGGGCTCACGGCGTCCGCGTCCTCATCCTTCCGCACGACCTACACGAACTCGGCCACCAACAGCGGACGGATCGTCGATTCCCAGTTCAACGACGGCGGTTTCGGCGACGTGGGGCTCCAGTGGAGGAACGTCCGCATCGGGGGGGACGTGACCGCGGCGCACAACTCGCTGACCGTCCAGCCCGAGAACAAGGGGCAGGGCCTGATCACGATCCGCAACGTCCGGTTCCCCGTCGATCCCTCGGTTCAGCCTGCCCCGGGGCCCCGGCAACGGCTCGCCACGAACCCTCCGGTGATCCTCGAAGACGGGGACCCGGTGAGCGACCTGCCCAGGCCCACCGGGCCGGTGAGCCCGTTCTTCCCCACGCCGTTCGGCGGGTCGGGGACGGTCACCTTGCCGTTTCCCGGCAACTACCCGCTTGTCAACGCGGCCACCAACAGCGGGCTCATCCGCTCGGGGCAGTTCAACGCGGGCGGGTTTGGAGACCAGGGGCTGCAATGGCGGGACGTGCGCGTGAAGGGGCACGTCCGGCTCGTCCACAACTCGCTGTCGGTGCACCCCGAGGGCTCGCAGCTCGCGGGGATCTCGGTGTCCGACGTGTCGTACGGGGCGCCCCTCGGCCCGAAGTTCACGCGACGGCTGGCCGTTTTGCCCTACGCCGTCATTTCGCCGGGCCCCCTGGACGGGAGCGCGAGTCGCAGACCGGCTCGCACCGCCTCGTCCGAGGTCCTGCGACCGCCCAATGATCGGATCCTCACGAACCAGCAGCTCGCCTCGGCCAGCGGGACCGACGTGTTCCTCCAGTGGAACGGGATCGAGCATCGGCGAGGGCTCGTGATCGTCCACAACATCATCAAGATCTCGGGAGTGGGGCCGCAGACCGGACCCATCACGCTGAGCAACATCCGGTTCCCGTTCCGCGTTCCCACGATCGGCGTGCTCGACCCCGGCAGGCTCCGGCCCAGTGTCTCAATGAGGCCGTCCCTTGGCGCCTCGACCGGCGGCGACGACCCCATCCGGGGCAGGCTCCTGAATTCGGCGAACAATAGCGGGGTCGTCGATCACGCCCAGTTCAACAGCGGAGGGTTCGGCGATCAGGGGCTCCAGTGGCGGAGGGTGAGCGTGGAGGGCTGGGTCGACGTGGTCCACAACACGCTGTCGGTGGACGCCTCGGCCGATCTCCCGCCCGGAGACGTGTCGGGGCCGATCTCGATCTCGGGCGTGACCTTCAACAGCGGGGCCTTGGCCGGGGCGCTCTCTCGGAAGGCGAACCACGTGATCGTGTCGCCGCCCGACGTGTTCCAGAGGGTCTCCTCGCGCAAGGTGAACACGGGCAAGGCGCTGGCGAAGGCGCCCGGAGTGAGGGACGAGACCATCAACAGCGGAATCCTTGCCGGCGGGAAGATCGCCGCCGGAGGGGCCAGCCATGCCCTCCTGCAATGGCAGTGCGTGAGGGCGCGCGGGAAGGTCCGCGTGATGGACAACGTGCTGTCCATCAGCGTGCAGGATCGGCCCTCTGGGCCGATCACCATCTCGGACGTGACATTCGCCTGACCCCGGGCGAGGCCCCGATCAGGTCGGCCGCGAGGGGCGAGCGAACGGTCTCAGCGGGCTGGCCATCCAGAGGGGAGGGGTCTCGTCCAACGACGGGTGGGGGCCCGAGACCACGGGCGAACGCGCCGGGACGATCTGCACGTCGAAGATCTCCTCCACCCCGCTGTGGAATTCGAGCAGGGCGATCTGAGTTCCCGAGGCGAGGTCCACGACCGCCACGCCGCACCTCAGCGACGCCCGATCCTCGGCGATCGGCACTCCGCCGAACGTGGAGGTCTCGCGGATCTTCGACAGCCCCACGAAGGCGAACTGGTCCTTCATGGCGAGCCCTCGCGTGTAGCCGGAGAGCTTCGCCACGGTCTGGATCGACCCCTTCGCCACGTCGGCCAGCACGAGCCGGCCCGTGCCCGAATCCAGCAGCCACACCTGACCGGCATGGAGCCGAGGGGAGTGGGGCATGCAGAGCCCCCGGACCAGGACCTCGCCGCTGGGCACCTCCATGAGCACGCCCGAGGTGGCCTTGGTGGGCCTCCACCCCCCCGCGGTGTCGGACCGGGCCATCGCGGTGGCGATCTTCGGGAGGCCGTCCTGAAGCGCGAATCCGTTGAGGTGGCAGCGATCCTCGGCCGCGAGGCTGGAGATGAACGGGGGCTTCCACCGGGGCACGAAGCTCGTGCGGGGGTCGATCGTGCAGAGGCATGAGAACAGGGTGTTGACCACCCAGAGGTCGTCGCCCGACCAGGCCAGCTCGTGGCCGGCGATCTCGCCCGTGAAGTGCGCCGATCGGGCCAGGTAGCAGGCGTCGTGCGAGCCCGCGGGTTCGAGGCGGGCCGCGATCTCGGGCTCGTCGAGCAGGGTCCAGATCAGGCCGCTGGTGCCCACGGCCAGCTTGCCCGGGGCCACGGCGATGCCCATGGCCTTCTCGAAGTTGCGATAGGCCAGGTCCAGTTTCCCGGCCCGGGCGCCCACGACCACGAGCTTGCCGGCCTGGTAGGTGGAGACCAGCAGGGAAACGCCCAGGTGCTCGAGGATCGGCCCCCAGTTGTTCGTGTACTCATGGCTCACCGAGCGAACGGCCGCCGGCTCCTCGCCGTCCCGCCCCGGGGTCTCCGTGTCGGGGGCCGTCATCGTGGTCTCTCCAGCCTATTTAAAGTCGTTCGGTCGCAAGAATCGGCATGATGTCGTTCGAACACATCTTTTACCTCAGTGATGCTTGAAAATCAAAATTTTGTCCGACATACTTGTGCCGGCCCCGGAAGCTGCATCGATTGCGTGGACCTATTGGGTTCGTCGCCGAGCCCCATTTGCACCCCGAGGCCGGACGTTCGGCCCTCGCGGTCGGCGGGATTTCCCGTCGGGCCTCGATGATGGGCCGGAACGTCCCGCCCTCGCGAACTCCGAGGGAGGACCTCCCCATGAATCTCCGGAAATCCGAAGTGCGTCGTCACCGGACCGCGGCAAAAAGGCGGTGCCTCCGCGTGGGTCACGGGCTGGACGTGCTGGAATCCCGCACGTTGATGGCCGCGTCGCTGATCAGCGATGTGAACCTTTTGGACGCGAACCCGCGGTCGATCACCGACGTGAACGGGACGGCCTTCTTCCTCGTGGACCGGTCCACGACCCTCACGGATCTGTACAGGTCCGACGGGACGACGGGCGGGACCACGCTCGTCAAGTCGTTCGCGTCCACGACCTCGGGATATGGCAACAGCCCCAGGTACCTCACCGCCCTGGGCTCGCTCCTGTTCTTCACCCGTGACGACGGTAGTCATGGCAACGAGCTCTGGAAGAGCGACGGGACGGAGGCCGGCACGGCCCTGGTCAAGGAC
>JANOBY010000286.1:0-2907 GCA_031411935.1 Planctomycetales bacterium
GTCGTCCAACCTGACGTGCGACCGCCAAGGCGTCTTCCGCTTCGCCTTCTGCTCCCAGGATCAGAGAAAACTCCTGCTCGCAACGGGCACGTCCCAAGGTTGGCGGCACGAGGAGATCAGCAACTCCAGTCGGGTTGGAGCCGACGCGGTCAAGCCATGGTATCCGGCCGCGATCCAAACCCTGCTCGACGACCACGATCGTCCCGTCGTCGTGGTCACGGCTAATCACCGCGAGAAGACCTCGGTGCGGGTGTTTCGCCCGGTGGAATAAGGGAGAACGAATGCAAGCGAGTGCGGAGACGAAACCTCCGGCCTGACAAGTGCTTGTAAATCCCTGGATTTGGTGGGGGCGTAGGCGCCCCGCGAGTCATCACCATGTGGCCATGACTTGCTGAAGGTGACGTCTGAGGACAGGCGAGGATGGGGTGGCATTTGTCACCATCGCGCCGCCACCTCGCTCAAGCAAATAAGGGCCCGGCCAATGCTGCGCGTGTCGGGTTGGTCCCGGCAGACATCAGGACCGAGGCACTGGAGGGGGGAGAGTAGCTCTCCGATCTCGCGGATGCGGCCGCTCGCCGGCACCGCCGGGCGGTTCCGGAGGAACCTCGCTCGGGCCGCGAAAGCAGGCCCGAAACAACCCGACCTGTGAAGGCGGGACGACGCAATCCGGGATTGCTTGGGAGAAAACATCGAGCCTCGTCGTCGAATGCGGGGCGCCGTGACCGACCCGATCGGTTCCCCCTCCCCGCCGGTTACGCTTCCCCGGGGCGAAAGGAATCGCGCGAGGCTGCTCGCTCATCTCGTCCGGGATGACGTCGCGGCGATCGGCGTTTTCGAAACAGAATGAACGCCGGGGACGCGAGGAGGATCAAGGCCATCGACGATGGCTCGGGAATTGATCGCACCTCGATCCTCGCGAAACCCGCCCGGATCTGGCCGTCGAGGACGAAGCCGTTGGTCCCCGTGATCGTCTCGTCCGCACCAGATCGGTCGATCGCGGTCAGGAAGGTCGCCTCGCCGGGCACTATCCCAGCGGTGAACCGGAAGACGCCGAGTTCGATGCGATATTGGTTCGGGCCGACTATCGACCCGAAGACGGCAGGGCTCGCGATATCGACGGCCACGGAGAACCCGGCGGAGGACCCGGCTACAAGATCGGTATCGTACCCGAAGGGGTCATCGAACGCCGCAGTGTTCGGCAGGATGTCGCCGAGACTCGCGACGGTCGCGGGATGGCTGGGAATGGGGGCAAGATCAAACCGCACGCGAACGCCCGCCCCGACTAACCCTTCGGTGGCCAGCAGCGACGTATCACTCTCGGTCACGGTCTCGAGAAGCGAGATTTGCACATCGACGAAGCCACCCGCATCCGCCGTGTAGACCGACTTATCAAAGACGTATTGATAAACCAGATCGGCGCTGGCTTGGTTGGTGGAGAACAGGCTGGACCACACCACCGCAAGCCCCATGATGGGCGCCACAAACAGCTTTCCAATGCAAATATGTACTCTCATCCATCGGCCTCGTGGGGTCCATCTCATGGTTTGAGCCTCTTATTTCGTCGCTTGTTGAACTCGGCGAGGTCGGCGGCACCGATGATGCCATCGCCATCGACGTCGAGGTACCACAGGTAGGCCGCCTGTCCTATGACCTTACCATAGGCGTTGCGGAGGGCGAAGTAGTCAAGGTTGTCAACATCGCGATCCCCATCGACATCGCCGAAGAAGCGGAAGAACTGGTCCACGCGGTCCGCGGCAAGGGCCTGATGAGGCGTCGCCCGATCATGAACCTTTTCGCGATGGGTAGTAAGAGTGTAATTACCATCCTCCAAGGAACCGCCTGTGATCCCCGCACCGCGGAACGTGATGACAACCATGGTTTTGCCATCAACGTCCGACGTGGAAACCACCAAGCCAACCGGCCCACCACCAACCTTGATCAAGTCGAATGCCCCCGGATCGATGGTTACAAGAGTGCTAAACATCAAGGTGATGCTGTTCACCTTCGAACGCTGGGCCGACCCGTCATTGATCGTCATGTTTTGAACGGTCGGCATGACATAGAGCGTGTAGGCGAAGGGGCCGATGCCGCCGGGGGAGAGATAGACGCCGACATCGCTGTCGCGGAAGGCGAGGTGGTAGGTACCTGTGCTGGGTGCGGTGAACGCCATCGTCACGGTGCGGCCGCCCGGGCCGCTGGCCACCGTGACGCCGCCCGAGTCGGTGATCGCCCAGCCCTGGATGGCATGCACGCCCTGGTAGGCCCAGCCCAGCGCCTGCCCGGCCGCGGCGATGAACTGGTACTCCTGGCCGTCGCCGGGGACGCCGAACTCGGTCACCGTCGGCTGCGTGGTCGAGAGCGGCTGGAAGTGCTCCATCGGGTCGGCGATGCCCAGCCAGTAGTTGCCCGTGCCTTGATTGGCATCGCTCACCTCGACGAAGTACGTGCCGTCGAAAGGGAGGATGAACTCCGTGAGAGTGCTGTAGTGGCCGAAGATCCTCACCGGATAGTTGCCGTGGCCGATACCGGTGTAGCGGGTTTCCGTGTACGCATATGCGGACTCGCGGGACGGGACGTTCAGCAGCGATCCGTCGGGTCCAAATACGCGGAGTCGACCATCAAGAGGAGGGAGTTGTCCCTCGTCGGCAACGCCCCAGAAGACGGAGACGGTCAGCGGCCTGTCGGCCTTCCCCGCCACCGCGTAGAGGCCCGCCTCGCGGGATGCCGAGATACCGCCGTCGACCCGCTGATCGAGCGGCGCGGCCACCGCCGGGCTCAGCGTGTAGGCGAAGGGGCCGATGCCGCCGGGGGAGAGATAGACGCCGACATCGCTGTCGCGGAAGGCGAGGTGGTAGGTACCTGTGCTGGGTGCGGTGAACGCCATCGTCACGGTGCGGCCGCCCGGGC
>JANOBY010000287.1:0-2113 GCA_031411935.1 Planctomycetales bacterium
GATCGGTGCTTGCAGCAACCGACGTGCCGTTGAAGCCGATCATCATGCGATCGCGGCCCTGCTGCATGACGATGTGGTTGCGGATCCGGGTCTGGAAATCCGGGAACTTCGCCCAGGCATCGAGCAGCGAATATTTGATGAAGGTGTCGCTGTCGGTCTTTTCGCAGCGATAGCCGCGATCATCGAGCGAGACCGGGTCCTTGGGCGCGCGATCGGTGGTGTTGGTGTTGGTGCGGCTCGCGATTGGGCCGGACATCGACAGACCGATCTTTTCGCCTTCCTGCTCGGTCACGCCGAACATGTTGACGAGGCGCAGGAAGTCGCTCGATTCCTGGATGCGATCTTCAAGGGTCTGCTGGACCGATGGCGCCGCGACGAAGGTGGAAGTAGCGGAGCCGACGCCGTTGAGCCGCGCGATCTGCACGCAATAGGCGGTGAAGGCGGTCCGGGTTTCGTTGCGCATGGGGCGGTCCTTTGAAGGGCAGGCGGCGGTGGCGGCGAATTGGCGGCGGTTTGACGATCAGCAATCGGTGGCGGTGAAGGCGCCCTTGGGGCCGGGGGCCGGCTTGCGGGCGGCATCGGCATCGGTGTTGCCGAGCTTGGCGGTGAGGGCGGCGAGATCGGCGGCGACCTTGGCGGTGGAGGTTTCGCTGGCCGCGGCCATTTTGGCGAGGGTGTCGGGCAGAGCGGTAAGGGCGGCGCCGATGGCAGTGAGCTGGGTGGCCAGCTGGGCGTTGTCGTTGGCCGGCGCCGGCTCGGCGGGCTTGGGTTCGGGGGCCGGGGCCGGCTTGGCGCCGAAGGCGGCGACAAGGGCCTTGAAGCCGGCGACGATGGCGCTGGCTTCGCTGGCGGGCTCCAGGCCTTCGACTTCGATGCTGGTTTCGAGGGCGGGGGTGAAGATGTTGCCCGAGCCCTTGGCGGCGAATTCGAGGCGTTCGGTGCCGAGCGAGGCCGGGCTGTCGGTGCAGGCCAGGCCGACGAGATAGGCCTTGCCGGTGTTGGCAAAGTTGCTGTTAACCTCGATCGAGGTGAAGACCTTCTGGCCGGCCTTGTTGATGCGGGCGAATTCGGCGTTCGGGACGATCTGGGCGAGGAGCGCCAGGCGCTTTTCCATCTTGCCGCCGAGTTCGAGATCGATTTCCTCGGCCTTGAGCGCCGTCACGTCGCCGTAGCTGAAGAAGGGCTTTTCGGGGCTGAAACCGCGCAGGTGCTCGCAGTTGATGCGAGCGGCATAGGTGGCCGGGTTGTAGGTGGCGGCCATGTCCTCGATCCACTTGCGATCGATCTTGCGACCGTCCGACGTGTCCCCTTCGACGGCGACGCGGAAGAACTTCGAGGCGGTGGCGGGCATTGATGGTCCCTCAAGCTGGTGGGGCGCGGAATGGGCGCAACAAGCGAGGGGAGGGCGTCCGACTTCAAGCCGGGCGATTTGTGCGAAGGCTTTGCACAAAGCGAGGCGCGGGAGTGACCGGGGGCGCGGTGTTTAGCGTCCGCCGGCGCCATGGACCTGAAACCGCCCTCCTTCGACAGCCGCCGCCAGGCGCGGGCACTGTATTGGATTGGCTGGCGCGTCACCGATATCGCGGAGCATCTGTCGTTGAAGCGCGCCACCGTCGAGGCGTGGAAACAGCGCGACAAATGGGATGCGGCAACGCCGATCCAGCGGATGCAGGAAGCGACCGACGCGCGATATTGCGCGCTGATCGTCAAGGATCCGAAGACCGGCGCCGACTACAAGGAAATCGACCTGCTCGGCCGGCAGATCGAGCGTTTTGCCCGGGTGCGGCGGTACGAGGAGCCCGGCGGCCATGAGGGGGATTTGAACCCCAAGGTGGGCAACCGCAATTCAGGGCCGAAGGCCAAGCCCGGGCGCAACGGCTTTACCGATGAGCAGATCGAGCAGCTGCGCGCCAATTTCGAAAAGATGCGGTTCGGGTACCAGAATGCCTGGTACGAGGCGCTGGACCAGCGCACCCGGGCGATCCTGAAGAGCCGGCAGATCGGCGCGACCTATTATTTTGCCTATGAAGCGCTGATGGATGCGATCGACACCGGTCACAACCAGATCTTCCTGTCGGCGTCGAAATCCCAGGCGCGTCCGGGCCGTCCCTGG
>JANOBY010000288.1:0-11966 GCA_031411935.1 Planctomycetales bacterium
CCGTCTGGGGGTTCTCCATCGGCGGGGCCTCGGGTGTGAACACGGTGAATGACGTCGCCCTGGACAACAACGGCAACGTTGTGGCCGTGGGGTCGTTCCAGGGCCAGATCGACGTCGACCCGAGCGGTGGGACGAGGACCCTGACCTCCATCGCTCGGGATAGCGAGGCCTTCTTCGCCAAGTACACCTCGGCCGGCACGCTGGTCCTGGCCGGTGCCACCGAGGGCCGCGGGTCCAACGCCGTGCTCGGCAACGCCGTGGCGATCGACAGCCAGAACAACATCGTGATCGTGGGCGGATTCAACGGGCTGACGGACTTCAACCCTCTGCCCGGCCAGAATACGATCAATGGCAGCATCGTGGGGGAGCTGAGCACGCCCTCGGCCCTCGACCCCTTCGTCATGCAGATCACGGAAACCGGCGTCTTCAGCTACGCCCGCAGCCTTAAGGGCGAGGCCAATGGCGCCGCCGCAGGGCGGGTCTCCGCGGCGACCGACATCGCGATTGAAGGGAACGCCACCTATATCTCGGGGACCGTGGCGGGAAGGGTGACCGTGGACGCGGGGGCACGCACTGTCTTCGCCGAGGGAGGGGCCGCGGGTTCGGCCTTCCTCGTCAAGTACCGGATCGAGCCGTTCCTCAACAACTTCACCTCCATCTACGAGTGGATCAGCGTGGCCGGCGGAGGGCCCTCGCGCGGGGAGGCCGTGGCCACCGACGGCAAGGGGAACATCACCCTGGCGGGCACCTATCAGGGCAGCGTCCAGTTCAACACGGGGTTCAGCTCGATCCAGCCCTCGGCGACCGGCAAGGACGTGTTCCTCGCCCGCTATCTGGCGGATGGTCGGCTCGACGGGCTCAACGGTCTGCTCTCGGGCAACGGGCCGGGCGAGTTCTCGGAAGGCTCGCTCGGGGTGACGAGCCTGACGGTCCAGCCCTCCACGGGCGACTTGCTCGTGACCGGCAGCTACTCGGGCACGGCGGGGGCCCCCAGCGGTTCCACGCCCCCGGCGTCGCGCTTCGGCTCAATCGTCCTGCCCGAGCTCGGCCGCCAGGGCGGTCTCGCCGTGGGCGAGGCCGGCAACGCGTTCTTTGGCCGCGTGTCGCCGATCGCCGTCTCGCCCCGCTTGACCTCGGCCACGGTCTTGCAGGCCGACGACGACAGCACCCCCAAGGGCGACTTCGCGACGGTCAACCTCACGCCGCGTCTGGTCGGGTCGGCCAGCGGACCGGGCCTCACGGTGGACCTCGTGAACGCGACCACGGGCGCGGTCCTCGCCACCACGACCACCGACGGTGCCGGCAACTATGTGCTCCGCCATCCGTCGGTGGGCATCGGCCGGCAGAACCTGATCGTCCGGGTCCGCGACGCCGAGCAGGTCTACCCCTCCCCGGCGTTCGGCCTCACGCTCGGGTTCGCCACGTCCGGCACCACGCCGCCGCCGGCGCCCATCACCGGCGCCCGGGTCGTGGCCACCCGCATCGCCCTGGTCAAGGTCCGCAAGAGGGGCCCCAAGCAGAAGGTGATCGAGGTCGACTTCGACGGCACGTTCCAGTCGCTCTCCGTCCAGGGCACGAACAATTACGTGCTGAGGAGCGCGGGCAAGGATCGTCGATTCGACACCCGCGACGACAAGATCCTGCCCATCCGGACGTTGGCCTACAACGCGGCCACGCGGAAGATGACCCTCACGCCCCGCGCGAAGCTCGCGGCCAACCTGATCCTGCGCCTGACCGTGACGGGCCTGATCGGCGGCACGCCCTCGGTCACCTTCCTCGGACGCCCGGCCCGTCCCTGACCGCCGTTCGCCTCGATCGACCAACCCCGCGCGTTTCCCGGCTCGCCTCCTCGGGCCGGGAAACGCGTTGGCGTTCGCCCTACTTCCAGGGCGGCGTCGACGGCAGGAGCGATTCAAACCGCGCGATCCGCTCGTCCATGTAAGCTCCCGAATAAGTGCCCGCGAAGAACCTGGGCAGGGCCTCGTCGTGGAGCCTCCTCCACGAGGCGTCCTCATCCCCCGGGTCGATCGGGTAGAAGAGCACTCCGTTGGCCTCGGCCGCCTTGCGGTCCCCGGGGGCGTCGCCAATCATGAGCACCCGATCCGGGGCATAGCGGCCCGAGGTCGCCTGCGCGAGGACCTCGCGCTTGTTGCCCATCTCCTGCCCCGCGATCAGGGCGACCAGGCCGTCCAGGTCGTGCTCGCTCCACTCCCGGCGAAGAGCCTCGGCCGGCGTGGCCGAGACCACCATCACGTCGGCCTTGCCCTGGAGCGCCTGCAAGGTCTCGCGCACCATCGGGAAGGGCGGGACGTCGCGCACGGTCGCGCCGATCGTCCGGTTCACGTCCTCGCTCCAGGCCAGGGCCAGGGCCAGGTCGGGATCCCCGGTCCGTTCAACCTCAGCCTTGAGCGCCGGGTTCGCCAGCCTCGTCTCGCGCCCGACCCACGCCCGCAGGCCCGGCAGGTGCGGCACGACGAACCCGCGGGAGATCACCTCGGGGCGGGCCGCCAGCAGGTCGAGCGTCCTGAGATAGCCCGGGAACCGGTTGATCCCGCGATCGACGGAGTAAAGGTTCACGAACTCGGCCACCTCGCGAGCAAGGCGGCTCACGGCGGCAAGCCCGAAGTGGTTGATGAACGTGGGGATGAAGCATTCCTTGTGCTTCACCTCCATCGTGTCGAACGCGCACCCATCGGAATCCACCCCGACGAAGAAGTCGGAGGTCGGGGCAAACAAGGGCTCGGAAGGAAGCGGATCGTGGCCGTGCATGGGTTTCGCGAATCGTCCCTGGGGAGATGGGGTTCGGATCGAGGGATTATCTGCGCCTTCGAGCCCCAGACCAAGAGGCTTGTCGTCCTCAAACCGAGAGGAAAAACGGGCCTGGTACGCCAGATCCCCTCTTGCTCGCTCCCTTTCCCGCAATGTTGATCCCCGAACGAAGGAGGCGCCACGTTCCCCTTGGCGCCGGGCGACCCTGGACACGGGCGTTGCCGAGGTTCATCATTTCTGCCTGGGCGGACCGGGGCCGTATGTTCCTGCACCCAGGCTCCGCAAGACTCTCCCTCAACCCTGACCACCGGACTGGGCCCGATCGCATGAAGACTCTCCTCCGTCGCGTTGTGGGCGTTGCCGGGCTTTGGGCGTTGCTTGCCGCTCTGATCTCGGCCGATGATCCCGCCCCGAAGATGACTCATGGGTTCCTCGCCTGCGGGGGGGCGACCTACATTCGCGACCATGACGGCAAGACGGTCTGGACGGCTCCGTATGCGTCTCGCGATGGCTGGGTGCTGCCCTCGGGCAACGTCCTGCTCGCCGTGAACCGGAGCGACGCGTTCCCCGGCGGGGGCGTGGTGGAATTGCAGAAAGATGGCAAGGTCGTGCTCAGTGTGAAGGGCTCGCAGTCGGAAGTGAACACGGTTCAGGATGTGGGGGGCGGCCGCGTGCTGTACTCGGAGGCCGGTGCCAATCCTCGCCTGATCGAGGCCGACCGGTCGGGCAAGACGCTGCTTGAGGTCCCCCTGAAGGCGCAGACGAACGACCATCACCTGCAAACCCGCATGGCCCGCAAGCTGGCCAACGGCAACTATCTGGTGCCCCAGCTGCTCGACCGGGTCGTGCGCGAATACACCCCGAAAGGCGAGGTGGTCTGGGAGGTGAAGACCCCCCACATGCCCTTCACCGCGATCCGCCTGCCCGACGGCAACACGCTCATCGGCTGCACCCTGGGCAATCTGGTGATCGAGGTGGACCCCAAGGGCGAGATCGTGTGGCAGGTCACGAACGACGACCTGCCCGGCAAACCCATCAACGATGCCTGCGGGGTCCAGCGCCTGCCCAACGGCAACACCGTGATCACCAGCCACCACGCCGGCCCCGACGACGTGAAGCTGACCGAGATCCGGCGCGACAAGACGATCGTGTGGCAGCACAAGGATCCGTCGCAGCCCAGCCTGCACCACTTCCAGATCCTGGACACCAACGGAACGGCGACGGAGGGTCCGCCCCTGAAGTGATGGGGAACTTCGCGCGGCGAAAGCGGTTCCAGCGGGAGGTTTCCCGTCCGTCGCTCGTGACGAAGAGGCGGGCGGGCCGGCTTCGCGGGTTCCTCGACCGAGGGCGAGGTCCGCGCATTCCTGGTTCTCCCGCGAGAGAAGTGAATTGAGGGATCGGCCGCGAGCCTGTAACATGAGACCTCGTGGAGCCCGTGCGCGCGGCTGATCGGCCACGTCCGCCGATCCCGATCACCCGTTTTCGTTCGCGTTCATGACGCCGCGACCATCCGATCGAACCGGGGCCATCGCCGAGCGATCCGACCCGAGGACCCTCCGATCATGGCGACCAGCGACAAGTCGAAGCCGGTCGAGGAGCTGCCCGCCGACCTCCTGCCGATCCTCCGCGCCTCGGACATCCTCTCGCCCAAGCGGTTCGACGAGGTGAAGGCCAGGGTCCGCAGCGGGTCGTATCCCAACGAGACGATGGCCCTGGCCCAGCGCCTGGTGCGCGACAAGCTGGTGACCGAGTACCAGGTCCGCCGGCTCCTGTCGAACAAGCCGCAGAACCTGAAGTACGGCAATCGCTACGTGATCCTCGACCGCCTGGGCGCCGGGTCGATGGGCCGCGTTTACAAGGCCATGCATTTGCTCATGGATCGCGAGGTGGCGCTGAAGGTCATCGCGCCCGAGATCCTGACCAACGAGCGCGTGATCGCCCGCTTCCAGCGCGAGATGCGCCTGGCCGCCAAGCTCGACCACCCCAACGTGGTCCGCGCCTTCGACGCCGATCGCGAGGGCCGGTCGCTCTACATCGTGATGGAATACGTGCCCGGCCAGAGCCTCGGCCAGAAGTTCCGCGCCGCGGGGCCCATGGACCCGATGGCCGTGGCCGAATACGCCTGCCAGGCCGCGCAGGGGCTGGCGCACGCCCACGCCCAGGGGATCGTCCACCGCGACATCAAGCCGTCGAACCTGTTCCTCTCCACCGAAGGGCAGGTGAAGGTGCTGGACATGGGGCTGAGCGTGCTGATGGAGGCCGACGACTCGTCGTCGTTCGCCACGGCCGACGGCATCGCCGTGGGCACGATCGACTACATGAGCCCCGAGCAGGCGTGCGGCAAGGAGGTGGACGGCCGAAGCGACCTGTACTCCCTGGGCTGCGCCATGTACCACCTGATCAGCGGCCGGCTCCCCTTCCCCGGCGACGCCCCGATCGAGCGCCTGGGCAAGCGCATCAACGGCAAGCCCCGGCCCATCGCCGAGCTCGTGCCCGACATCCCGCCCGACCTGGCCGAGGTCATGGGCAGCCTTCTGGCCAACAAGGTGCACGACCGGTTCCAGACCGCCATGGAGGCGGCCCAGGCCCTGGCCAGCCTCCTGCCCGGGCGCGAGGTCGCGACCGCGGGACGCCGCGAGCCGTCGCGAGAGCTGAAAGCGTCGGCCCTGCCGAGCCCCGCGGCCTCCTCCCCCAGCGAGCCCGTACCGCCTGAGATCGTCGAGGTGCGCCCCGAGTACCCCGGCTGGTTCCGGCCCCTGGCCGACCTGGCCGAACGCTCCCCCGCGGGGGCCGCGGTCACGGTCGGAGTGGCCCTGCTCGGAACCTTTGCCGCAGGCTTCGCCCTGGCCCGGTTCTGGATGTAGAGGGGGGAATGATCGGGCCTGACGAACATCCCCGCGGAGCCAGGAGGGTCGATCAGAGCCCGTCGTACGACCACCTCAGGGCGATCACCACGTAGGCGGCCTGGTGGATGAGCAGTGAGGGCCAGATGGGGCTGCGGGTCTCGTCGCGGGTGCTGAGGTCGTGGGCCAGTGCGAAGAGGAGCCCCGCGAATAGCGGAGGCATGGCGATCCCGTCGATCACGAGCAGGAGTTTGGCCACCGGGCCCGCCACGCCAAACGCGCTGATGGCCTCGGGCGAGCCGAACGACCGGACCGCGAGCTTGCCGATCGGGGCGATCGCCGGGACCACCATCACCCCGTGAAAAAAGAGCTGCGCGGCGACCGAGCCGTCGCTCCCCCCGCCCCGCCACGAGGCCAGGATTCCCGAGGCCGCGAACCCGAGCGCGGCGGCGAACCAGATCGCCTGACGCGACTCGTTCTCCCCCTGCGCGACAACCAGGCCGAAAACCTCCACCGCCGCGAACGCGGCCAGCACGCTCGTGAGGAATGCCACGTCCTCGGGCCTTCGCGCCTCCCGCCCCGAGATCGCGTCGATCGCCACGGCGAGTCCCGTAAGCACGAACCCCAGGACCGTCACTCCCACCACGCCCGAATCGGTCGCGGGCGAGAGCACCGCCGACATGGTGAGGGCCAGGAACGCCACGCCCCAGATCAGGGTCGAGAGCCGCAACCCCGCGCGCGGAGGGGTCAAGGGATGCTCCCCATCCGGCCTCGAAAATCCGTCGCCTGCATGCGTGCCCCCCTCCCGTTGCCGCCTGTTCCGAGCTCCCGTCGATGGGAATCCGAGTTCCCATCAAGGAAATTCAGGGCCCGCTCGTCATCTTGTAGCGATCCTGAGGATTATGTCGTGCGTATCAAATTTCGTCGTCGGATTTTGTCACCTTCGACGACACAAAAGCCGGGACATGACATAAGAATAGTAGACGATCGATCGAGCACGGCGGCCTGCGGAGGTCGTTTTTCTCGGATCGAACACTCACCTGGGAAGGGCATCGAGCGACAGGCCATGAACACCCGGCGGATTGGACTGGCAATGGTTCTGGTCCTGATGTTCGGCGAGACGAGCCTTGCGGGCGGGGTCGGGGTCCTCGGAGATAGCTACTCCGACGAGTACCAGTTTTATGCCCCGCACCGCAGCACGGCGAGGAACTGGGTGGAGATCCTCGCCCAGACGCGCGACATCGATTTCGGCGCGTACTCGTCCCAGTCTCGCGGCGAGCCGCGCAACGAAGGGTACGCCTATAACTGGGCCCGCAGCGACGCGTCGACGGCCGACATGATCGCGACCGGGCAGCACACCGGGCTGGCCGCCCAGGTGACGCGGGGCGAGGTCTCGCTGGCCGTGGTCTTCATCGGCGGGAACGACGCGATCCACGCCCTTTATGAGCCCTCGCCGAGTCAGGCCATGAAGGGCCTGGGCCGACGTGCGGCCGAGAACGTGGAGACTGCGGTTCGGACCCTTCTGACCGCCTCGCCCGACGTGAAGGTCCTGCTCGTGACGGTGCCCGACATCCGCGACCTTCCCGAGTTCCGCACCCCTCTGCGTGATGGCAAGCTCGACCGCTCGGTGGCCGAGGCCGCCGCGGCGGAGATCGACATCCTGAACGCGAGCATCCGGCGCATGGCCCGGAACCAGCCCCGGGTAGCGATCCTGGACATGGCCCGGATCACGCGAGTCATGGGCTATGTGGCCCCCGACGTGGTCCCCGTGGGCAATCACAAGTTCCATCTCCGCAAGCCGGGCAACGCGATCGATCATCTCTTCCTGGGCGACGTACGGCACCTGGGAACGATCGGCCAGGGGATGTTCGCCAA
Source organism: Planctomycetales bacterium (assembly GCA_031411935.1). Classification (GTDB taxonomy): domain Bacteria; phylum Planctomycetota; class Planctomycetia; order Isosphaerales; family Isosphaeraceae; genus JAQGHR01. The sequence continues at coordinate 7,488 of JANOBY010000288.1, forward strand.
GATGGTGGTCGATGCCCTGAACACCAAATTCCGCGCCGGGATTTCCCCGCTGAGCGATCGCGAGATCGTGGGATTCGCCGAGCGCATGAGCCCGCCGGTGGCCTCGGCCGAGCCCTTCCTGCGCCAGGCCTCGTTCACCCAGGTCCAGGGCGAGGGGCGATAAACGATCAGGCCGCCTGGGTCTTCCGGGCCACGAGCTTGGCGATCTTGCCCAGCGAGTCCAGATGGTCGATGCCCGCCTCGTGGGCCTCGACCGTCATGTGGAATTGCTCTTCGAGGAACACGACGAGCTTGAGCGTGCTGATCGAGTCGAGGATCCCGCCGGTGATCAGCGGGGTCTCGACGGTCAACTCCTCGGGAGACTCGCCCGGCAGGAACTCTTGCAGGATGTAGCGCTGGACGGTCTCGGTGATCTCGTTCATGAGAGAGCCTCGGGGCAAGGGCAGTTGAATCGGTTCTATGGGGAGGAGGTCGGCGGGGGTCAATCCTCGCCGCCCCCGCAGAAGGCCAGGAGGAGTTCCTCGTGCCGGGGGTCGGCCTCGATCACGGGGGTGGCCCCGTAGCGGACGGCCAGCGGGGCCTCGAACGCCTCGTGCAGGATGCGCCCCTCCATCGAGCTGGGCACCCGCAGGCCGAGCATGGCGAGCGTGGTGGGCGCGATGTCGTGGAGGTTGGCCTGGAGCGTGGTTCCCGGCCGGACGTCGGGCGCGTCGATGGCGAGGATCCCGTCCATGCGGTGCGTGGCGGGCAGGTTCCAGTCGGGCTTCATGAGCGCCGGGTCGAACGGGCTCCACTTGGCCTGCGCCTGGAAGCCGTCGGCCGAGGGGGCGAGCACATCGGGCAGGCCCTCGGCCCGGGGATCGAGGCGGTAGCGGTCGGCCACGGAGAAGCTGTCGGCGAAGAGCCGGTCGCCGGTCTCGGGGTCGCGGGCGTCGGCGAACATGGCGACGATCTCGGCGGTCAGGCGTTCGGCCTTCGCCTCGTTCGACGCCACCTGCGGGTTCAGGAACACGGTGCCCGAGAGCTGCCCGAACGGCGAGAACGCCGCCGTGCGCTTCCAGTCGCAGCCCACCTGCCCTTCGAGCGATCGGGGGAGGCGGCGGCCCGAGCCGCCCGGCTGCTTGCGCGTCTTCCAGCGGTGGAACCGGTCGCGGATCCGGCTCGCGCGGTAGCGGAACCGGGTGCCGTAGGTGAGCCCCGTCTGGAGCCCCGCCTTCCTGAGCATCCCGTTCACGTTGACCAGGGCCCGGCAGGGGCCGAATCCGTGGTCGGACACGGCCACGATCGCCGCGTCGCGCTTCGAGGCCAGGTCCATGAGCCGCCCCGCGGCCTCGTCCAGGCTCTTCAGGCAGAGCTCGACCTCCTCGTTCCACCCCTTCTCGCGGACGCCGGTCCCGTCCACGTCGAGGTAGGGCCAGAGGCGATGCTGGAGGCTGTCCAGGTTGTGGAAGTGGACCATCATGGCCGACCAGTCGGCGTGGACGTCGGCCCTCTCGGCGGCCTCGGCCTGAGCGGCGAACACGCGACGGCACCGCGCGGCGACGAGCTTCAATTCGTCGAGCGATCGGGGCCGGCCCTTGAAGACGATCTTGTGGGTGTAGTCGGGGACCTCGGCGGCGATCTCGGCGCGGAAGTCCGGGCACTGGGCGAAGGCCCAGTCGATTCCCGGCGCGTCGGCCCCGGCAACCACGATCCCGCGCACCCCGGGCGGCGGGTAGGTCATGGGCAGGTTCAGGCTCACCACCTCGCGCCCCGAGGCCGAGAGGATCTGCCACAGCGTGGGCACCCGCACGCGGCCCGCGTGGTTGGAGCAGACCGTGCGGTCGGCGGGGTCCACGTACGAGAAGTCGTGGATCCCGTGCGTGGGGGGCAGGCAGCCGGTGGAGAACGAAGTCCAGGCCACGGGCGTGACCATGGGCGTGCTGGAGCGCAGGACGCCCCGCGCCGATCGCCTCCACAGGGCCGCGAGGTTCGGCATGAGGCCGCGATCGAACAGGGGGCCGAAGGCCAGGTCCGTCCCGCCGTCCAGGCCGAGGAACAACACCCGAGTCGCGGAAGCCGGCATGATGGGCTGCCTCAGAAGTCGTGGGCCCGAGCACGCGCCGCGATCCCGCCGTCCCTGGCGGCGCGGACCGTGACCGCAGGCCGGGGCGGAGGTTAGCCCCTCGGCCCGCTTCGGTCAATCCCGAGAATAAGGGTGGAGCGATCGCGACGGTCGTGCCGATCATCCCCTCCACAGGTTCGCCGCTCGCGACGTGATCCGTCGTGCTGCGCGTCCCGCAAATTGCGCCGCCGCCCATGGAGGGAAGAGGCCGATGATACGGAAGTTCCCGGCCCTCGCTCGAATCGCGTTGCCCGCCATCCTCCTCGCGGGGTTCGCGGGCTGCTCGTCGCTGGACAAGCACAGCAACCGCAAGATCCCCCAGCCGGGCGTGGTCGACCCGACCCAGCCCCGCGAGCTGACCATGGTCTCGTACCCGCAATACGTGGTCGAGCCGCCCGACGAGCTGGAGATCAGCGTCAAGCCCGCCGCGCTCGAGCTGTCCACCTCCACGCTCGTGGTCCGCCTGGACGGAGTGCTGGACATGGGCTTCTACGGAGACGTGTACGTGGCGGGCCTCACGCTCGAAGAGACCGAGCTCAAGATCGCCCAGCACCTCGACCCCTACGCCGCGAAGCTGGGCATCAAGCAGCGCGTGCAGGTCTCGGCCCGGCTCAGCAACGGCGGGCAGAGCAAGCAGTACTACGTCCTCGGCACTGTGACCACGCAGGGCAAGTTCCCGGTCACGGGCAACGAGACCGTCCTCGACGCCATCCTCCAGGCGGGCCTGCGAACAAATAGCCTGCCCGAGAAAGCCTATCTCGTCCGTCCGCACCCGGCCGGGGGCCCCGACACGATCCTCAAGATCGACTGGGAAGGCATCAAGGATCGGGGAGACACGCTGACCAACTACCAGATCTTCCCCGGCGACCGGATCGTGGTCCCCGGAGGCCGCGCCCCGAGCCTTCTGGGAAGCCTGCTCGGGGGAGGATAAGATGGGGGGCCGCGTCCGCCTCGTCAGGAGGGGGTGCGATTCCCCGATCCCGACCGCATCCCCGGACCCAGGCCCTTCATGATCGTCCCCCAGTTCTGGGCCGAGAGCCGCGTGCAGTACCGCCGGCGCGATCGGCAGGTCACGATCCGCCGGTTCGGATGGTCGGACGCGAGCGAGGAGGAGGCCCAGGCGAACGCCGACGCCCGCGCCCACGCCGCTCTCGAACGCGTCCTTTCCGGCGAGAATCTCGCTCGCCGAGAGCCCAAGATCCCCTACAACGGGGCCGAGGGCGTGCCCATCCGCGAGGAGATTGTCGCCCGGTTCGGCGAGACCGTGGTCACGCGGAACTCGTACGGGGCGCGGTGCCTGAACACGCCCAACGTGTTCTTCGCCGACATCGACTTCTCGGACCGGCCCCCTCCCGAGCTGTCGTGCCTGGTCCTCGTGGCCGCGTTCGCCGCGGCCTGCATCATGGGCCTGAATCAGAACTCGATCGCGTTTGGGATCATCATCGCGGGTGTGGCCTTCCCCCTGCTCGGGCTGTTCGCGAGCTTCCTCTACAAGGGGATCCACAGGGCCCGCGGAGGGGCCGAAGGCGTGGCCCGAAGTCGCATCGCCCTGTTCCTGGAGGATCATCCCGACTGGAGCCTCCGCCTGTACCGGACGCCCGCGGGCCTGCGCATCCTGGCCGCCCATCAGACCTTCCTCCCCGGCAGCGACGAGGTCGAGGAATGCTTCGCGGCACTCGGCACCGACCCGGTTTACGTGCAAATGTGCCGGAACCAGCAATGCTTCCGGGCCCGAGTGAGCGCCAAGCCCTGGAGGATCGGGATCGAGCACCATATGAAGCCCGTCGGGGCCTGGCCCGTGCCCGCCGACAGGCTCCCCCTGCGGACGGCCTGGGTCGAGGCGTATGAGTCCTCGGCCAGCGGCTACGCAGCCTGCACCTTCGTCGAAACCCTGGGCTCGGGGACCATCCACCCCCAGGTCCGGGGCGTGCAGGAATTGCACGACAAGCTCAGCGGGGCGCTGAGCACGCTGCCCATCGCCTGATCCTCGTCCTCGCTCGGAGCCCTCGCCATGAAGGCCAAGCCGGTCCAGCCGCAGGTCGTCTTCGACACGCCCGAGGCCTGGGAGGATTTCCTCATCGCGAACCACGACACCTCGCCCGGCGTGTGGATGCAGATCGCCAAGAAGGGGACCGGCGTGACCACCGTGACCTACCCCGAGGCGCTCGACGTGGCCCTCTGCCACGGCTGGATCGACGGACAGATCAAGCGGATGGACGAGACCTACTTCCTCCAGAAGTTCACGCCCCGCAGCAGGACGAGCCTCTGGTCGAAGGTCAACCGCGAGAAGGTCCGCGTGCTCATCGAGAAAGGCAGGATGAGGCCCGCCGGTGAGCGAGAAATCGACCGCGCGAAGGCCGACGGCCGCTGGGACA
>JANOBY010000289.1:0-12198 GCA_031411935.1 Planctomycetales bacterium
ATCGCTGGCTCGGTTGTAAGCCTTGAGGAAGTTACCCGATGGCTTTTTCGAACATCTGCGAATGTTGGGCGGCGGAGCCGAAGAGGACGAAGACCGCGGAACGTTGACCTTCCTCAGACTCCAGCATCTTCAAAGACTCGGACATCGCATGTTCCCGTCATGGATTGTTCTGGCTCACTCTCCTGGACAGCAGCGAGGTTGAGAAGGTTCTCTCCGCCACCCGCCCCCAACGAATCCAGGGCCGCCGTTAGGCTCGAACGTTGACAAACTTACATAAAAGAGTATTCACTCTAATGGTTCAAGTAATCGGTGTATCAAAATTATGTCAGTGAATCGGGGCAAATCCGAGAGAATCCAGCCGATTGGTGGAAAACCTTTACGCGATAGTCCGCAAGGATTTGAGGCGTTTGATGGCCTCGTCTAAAGTCTCCGGGAGCTTGCAGAAGCAGAAGCGGATGTAGGAGCGGCCGAGGTCCTTTTGGCGGAAGAAGCTGGAGCCGGGGACGGTGGCCACTCCGATCTCCCGGACGAGGTGCTGGGCGAATTCCACGTCGTCCATCGGGCCGAAGGCCGAGATGTCCGCCATCACGTAGTAGGCCCCTTGCGGCATGTCGAGCGCGAAGCCGATTTCCTTCAGCGCGGTGCAGAGCTTGTCGCGGCGGGCCTGGTAGTCGGCCGCGAGTTTGTCGTAGTAGCTGCGCGGCAGGCGATAGGCCACCGCCCCGGCCTCTTGCAACGGGGCCGCGGCGCCGATGGACACGAAGTCGTGGATCTGGCGGAACGCCTTCGTGAGGTGCGGCGGGGCGAGGATCGTGCCCACTCGCCAGCCGGTCACGGAGTAGGTCTTGGACATCCCGCCCACCACCACGGTGCGCTCCTTCATGCCGTCGAGCGTGGCCATGCAGAGGTGCTTGCGGCCGTCGTAGACGATGTGCTCGTAGATCTCGTCGGTGATGGCGATCACGTCCCACTTGCGGCAGAGGGCGGCGATGAACTCCATCTCGTCGCGGCTCATGATGGCGCCGGTGGGGTTGTTGGGGCTGCACAGGACGATCGCCTTGGTGCGGTCGTTGAAGGCCGAGGCCAGCTCGTCGCGGTCGTAGGTCCAGTCGGGCGGGCGCACGGGGACGAACCGGGGGGTGGCGCCGGCGAGGATCGCGTCGGGCCAGTAGTTCTCGTAGAAGGGCTGCGAGAGGATGATCTCGTCGCCGGGGTTGATCGTGGAGAGCAGGGCCACGAGCATGGCCTCGGTGCTCCCGCAGGTCACGGTGATCTCGTCCTCGGGGTCGATCGCCAGTCCGAGGTGCCAGGCGGCGTGCTCGGAGATGGCGTCTCGCAGGGGCTTGGCGCCCCAGGTGATTGCGTACTGGTTGATGTCGGACTGGATGGCGCGGCAGGCGGCGTCCTTGATCTCGGCGGGAGCCGGGAAGTCGGGCATGCCCTGCGCCAGGTTCACCGCCCCGTACTTGCGGGCCTCGATCGACATGCCGCGGATCACGCTTTCGGTGAACCGCGAGGCCTTCTGGGAGAGCAACGGGGCGAGCATGCCAGGGGTCTTCCAACTCGAGATTTCGGGTCCGGCGCACGACCGGACCACAATAATCAAATCTCCCCCGGCCGGGAAGTTCCCGCGAGGGTCCAACGAGGGCCGGAGATCGCCTCCCCCGCAGGGAAGCAAGGCAATCAATCGCTACAATTCCCCCATCGGGACCGGCATGCGCGGGTTCGGGGCGTTCGGGCTGCGAACCGCGGCCCGGAATGACGATGAGACGAGAAGAGTGAGAGGTCCGGCGGGGCAACCCGCGCGGAGATCGGCACGGATGGGTGGCTCCGCGTAGGTTAGGGGAGGACCGGGGATGTCGGATCAAAGCCAGGGTGGGCGTCGAGCGGGTCGTCGAGAGTTCCGGCCGACTCTGGACGGGACACTGGAGCCGCGTCTGTTGCTGTCCGCGGCCAGGGTCTCGATCCGGGCCACGTCGCAGAATATTCGCTATCAGATCGCGCGGAATGGCCAGGTGGCCATGATCACCGACACCGACGGCGAGCTCTACAACGTGAACGTTGTGGGCGGCGGCACCGTCCGCGCCCAGGCCATGTCTCGGGGTCGCGTCCGGCTCATCGTCGAGAAGACGAACACGGGCTCGATCCTCTCGATCAACCCGGTGAGGCCCAAGACCCAGGGCGGCCAGGCGCACGTCTACCCGGCCTCGAGCCTCACGCCCGGCGACCGCCTCTTGCACGTGGGCGAGATCCGCGTGAAGACCGGCCAGATTGGCCAGATCCTCGGGTATCGCACGGCCGAACTCTCGGGGCCGATCCTGGTGAGGAGCACGGCCTCGGTGAGCCGCATCGCGCTGTTCTCGATCAACCCCGGCGGCGGGATCAGCACGGCGGGTGACCTCGACACGCTGGACGTGTTCAACGACCTGACCCTCGCGGGCGGGACGAGCATCGAGGTCGGCCGCGACCTGAACCTCCTGAGCGTGGGCGGGAACCTGAGCGTGAGCGACGGCTCCAACATCTCGGTGGCGCGCGACATCGGCCTGGTGTCCCAGCCGGCCAAGGGATCGGCCTCCGGTGGCGCGGGCGGGGCCGTCTCGGGGAACATGACCATCAGCCCGGGCGGTCGCTTCGTGATCGGCCGCGCCCTGCAAGCGACCTTCCTCATCCAGGGGCAACTGGTCGGAGCCTCGCAGATCACCGGCCCCGACCTCGTGACCCCGCCGGTAGGCGCCCAGAACTTCGTGGCGCTTGGCGGCATCTTCGCCTGATCGGAAGAGGGGGCACGCGGACAAGCGGAGGAAGGGGGATCCGTGCCCTTCGCCCCGCTCTCTGCGTGCTCTCTGCGACCTCGGCGTGGAACGCCTTTTCGCCTTCCGCTCAATAGCAGCGAATCCGCCCATCGTGAATCGCCGAGCCCACGAGCACGCCGCTCGCGCCGGCCCTCGCTAGGGCCAAGACCTCCTCGGGCCCGGAGATCCCGCCCCCGACGAGGATCTTGGCCTCGGGACGTTCGCGTAGCAGGGCCTTCAGAATCGACTGCGTCCCCACGCCCCGGCCCGCCCCCACCCGGGCCAGGTCAAGCAGGATCAGGCCCGCCACGCCCGAGTCCCAGGCCATGCGGGCCAGGTCGAGCGGGTCCTGCGTGCCCCACGATTCGGCGGTCGGGACCATCGGCCTCCCATCGCGGAGGTCGAGGCTGAACACCACGCGTCCGGGGCCCGCCCGGGCGACGATCTCGGCCAGGGCACTCGGCCCCTGGACCGTCTCCAGTCCCGCGACCACGCTGGACCCGAGGACGAGCAGGCGATCGTCCAGGTCCCCCGCGTGGCGGAGCCCGACATCGACGAGCGGGAACATGCCCAGCCCGAGGATCGCGGCGAACGTCCCCCAGTTCGGCTCGCGACCGGCGATCGCGTCGAGGTCGGCCACGTAGATGTTGCGGGCGTGCTGCGTGTCGCGCATGGCCCGGGCCAGCTCCACCGGGTCAGCCCCCTCGTGCAAGATCGAGCGGAGGGGGGCATAATGGTCGCGGTTGCCCCCTCGGGCGTGGACGGCGAGGCCCTTCTGGATGTCGAGCACCGGGATGATGAGCACGGGCGGAGGCTCCCGGACGACGGTGCTGGTCCACGAGTTCGTGACCGGCGGCGGGCTGGCCGGTCAGACGATCCCGCCCTCGTGGAGGAGCGAAGGGCAGGCCATGCGCCGGGCTTTGGCCGAGGATTTCGCGAGCCTGGACGGTGTGGACGTGGTCATGACGCTCGACCTGAGCCTACCCGACGAGCCCGCATCGTGGCGAGTGGTGCGCGTGGGGCCCGGCGAGGAGCCCGCGACCTTCGCCCGGCTCGCGGAGGAATGCGACCTCACGCTTTGCGTGGCCCCCGAAACCGGCGGGGTCCTCGAAGCCCGCGCCTTGAAGATCGCCCGCTCGCTGGGAAGCTCGCCCGAGGCGATCCGCCTTTGCGGCCACAAGATCCGCCTGGGCGAGCATCTGCACCGACTTGGCGTCCCCACGCCCGACACGCTCCGCGTGGTCCCCGCGCAGGGGCTGCCCGAGGCGTTCCCGTACCCGTCCGTGCTCAAGCCGATCGACGGGGCGGGGAGCCTCGACACGTGGTTTCTTGAGGATTCGCGATCGCTCCCGGCCGCGGCCCTGGCTCTGCCCGAGGCCATCCTCCAGCCCTTCGTGGACGGCGACCCGATGAGCGCCTCGTTCCTGATCCCTCACGAGGGCGGCGAGCCGATCTGGCTCGGGCTGGGACGCCAGCACATGGTCCGCAAGGGCGGGATGTTCGGGTACGAGGGGGGCGATCTGCCCGTCGAGATCGGGGCCTGGGCGGACGACCTCCGGGCACTCCTGGTTCGTGTGATCGAGACGATCCCCGGCCTGGCCGGATGGGTCGGCATCGACCTGATCCGGGAGCATTCGACCGGGAATGCCGTGGTTCTCGAGATCAATCCCCGCGTGACCACCTCGTACATCGGCTGGCGGGCGATGGCCGGGCCCCCCGGGGCACTCGCCGCCATGTGGATGGGGCAGGGCCCCCGGACGTTCTCCCCCACCGGCCGGCCCGTGCGCTTCGCGGCCGACGGCTCTGTTGAGGAGGCGCGATGAGCGACTGGCTGGCCCTGGACATCGGCGGCGCGAACCTGAAGGCGGCGCATACCTCGGGGACGTCGCGAAGCGTGCCGTTCGCCCTCTGGAAGCATCCGCACGACCTGGCTCCGGCGCTGGCGAGCCTCGCCGACCTCATGCCCACAACCGACCGCGTGGCCGTGACGATGACGGGCGAGCTTTGCGACTGCTTCGAGACCAAGGCCCAGGGCGTGAAGGAGATCCTTGATGCGACCTCGGACGTTTTTCGGGGGCATATCCTCCGCGTGTGGACGACGCGGGGACGTTTAATTCTCGTGGAGGAGGCTCTTTCTCAGCCCCTGAGCGTGGCCGCGGGCAACTGGCTCGCGCTGGCGACCGTGGCGGCGAAGCTGGGCGGCGAGGGGCTCTTGCTGGACGTGGGATCGACCACGGCGGATCTCATCCCGTTTCGGGATCGGGCCCCCGTTCCCGTTGGGCGGACCGATACAGAGCGTTTGCGGTCGGGCGAGCTGGTCTATGCCGGGGTCAAGCGGACGCCCCTGTGTGCCCTGGCCACGTCCCTGCCGCATCGGGGCGAGCTCACGGGACTGGCGGCCGAGCTGTTCGCGACCACTCGCGACGTGTACCTCACGCTGGGCGATTTGGAGGACGATCCCGACGACCGCGACACGGCGGATGGACGGGCGGCGACCTCCGCGTATGCCCGCGATCGGCTGGCCCGGATGATCGCCGCCGATCGCGGTACGTTCTCGCCCGACGATGCGCTGGCGCTGGCCCGCGAGGCGGATTCGGTGCTCAGGGCGAGGCTCACGGACGCGGCCCATCGGGTGATCGCTCGGTCCTTGAACGGAGCGGCGCGGTGCGCGGTGGTCTCGGGATCGGGCGAGTTCCTGGCCGAACGGATCGCCAGGGCGGTCCTGCCCGAGGGGACTCCGATCCTCCTACTGAGCGAGTTGTGGGGGCCCGCGGCCTCGGACGGCGCGTGCGCGTACGCGCTGGCCATGCTCGCGTCCGAGCGGGACGGGGAGTCGGAGTGAGTCATGGAGCGCACGGCCGAGACGATCGTGGCGAAGGTGGGCGGCAGCCTGATGGACCTGCCGGACCTGTCCGGGCGGGTCACGGAGTTCGTGGCGAGGCGCCGGGGAGACCGCCTGGTCCTGATCGCCGGGGGGGGCGACGCGGCCGACTTCGTGAGGACGATGGACCGCATGCACGGGCTGGGCGAGGCGAAGTCGCATGGGCTGGCGATCCGCTCGCTGGACCTCACCGCGCACGCCCTGGCCGCGATCGTGCCGGGGCTTGTCGTGGCCGAGACGCTCGCCGAGATGAAGGCATGCTGGGCTCAAGGAGACGTGCCGGTCCTGGCCCCGAGGCGCGTGCTCGACGACGATCCCGACCCGCTCGAAAGCTCGTGGGACGTGACCACCGACTCGATCGCCGCCAGGATCGCAAGGCTGATCCCCGCGGATCGTCTGGTCCTGGTCAAGAGCACGGCGGCGGAGCCAGGCATGACCCGCGAGCAAGCCGCCGAGAGGGGCCTGGTCGATCCCCGCTTTGCCCGCGAATCGAGGGCGATCCCCCGCGTCACGATGATCAACCTCCGCGACCCGCAGGGCCGTGAGGTTGAGCTGATCGGCTGAGCGACCTCGGGCCGATCAGTCGTCGATCTCGACGCGGGCCTTGTAGCCCGAGAGCGCGGGGAGGTTCTCGATCGTCCGGCGGACGCCCCTGCGGTTCCAGAAGCGATCGACCTTGGCCTTGATCACCACGTTGCGGTCCACCACGCGCACCTCGATATCCTCGGCGCGGCTGCCCACGGCGTCCTTGACCTTGGCCTCGAGCTTCCTCTTGAGCGAGGCGTCGGCGGCGGGGTCGGAGCGGGGATCGACCTTGATCAGCGACCCGGGGCCCGAGTTCTCCCGGTTGCGGGCCGCGGGCGAGCTCCCGAAGAGCCCTCGGCGACGGCCCGAAGGCGACGGCCTGGGGTCATCCGGCAGCTGCGGCTCGATCCGGTCGAGCTCGCGATTGAGCCCGCGTCCGACCTCGCCGTTGGGCGAGTCGGGAAGGGGCTCGAAGTCGCCGCCCGAGGGCGTGGGCTCCAGCATGAGCGACGGAGGGGCATCGTTCGCTCGCTCGGGCTCGAGGACCTGCTCCACATCGGCCGAGGGGCGAGTCGAAGGCGAGGCACCGACTCGCCTTGTGGAGATGGAGGTGTTGGGGGTGGACAGGCGGGGCCTCCGCTCGGTCGGGGCCCGCATCTCGGCCGGCCCGTCCAGGGGAGGCGGCGCGTCGTCGCCGGGCACCACGCCCACCGAGCCGGAGGGTTCGAGGCTCGGGGGAGCGTCGTTGAAGACCGGCAGGTCAGTCGTCGGCGAGGGCGCGGTGATGGCGAACGGAGAGCCCTGATTCGCCGGGGGCGTGGGCACGGCCGCGGGCCTCGCCACGTTCGTGCGAGGGCGAAGCAGATTCGTCGAGGGGCGCAGAGGGTCACGGCCTGCGGGCCTGGGCGCGGCGGGGGCCGCGGGGACCTGGGCCGGCACCTCGGCGGGGAGCGTCAGGGGAGGGGGGCCGTCGTCGGCCCCGGCCGCGCTTCCCGACAGAGCGATGATCAGTCCCCACGAGCCCGCCTGAGACGTCCGACCCATGGCTCCGCCTTCCCGAGAGTTCCCGACCGCCCAGAGGCCCGCCGATCGCCGGCGTGCCCTGAGGAATACGATCGGATGGCCGACGACCCCGGATTCAATCAATTCACCACCGGTTGGCCCGACACGATCTGCTTCATCTCGGCACCGATGCCCGAGGGCACGCCGATCACCGTCGCGGCCACCGTTTTGCTGAACTTGTTGCCGTTGGTCTTGTCGTAGTACTGCCGAGGCCGGCGGAGCATCGGGTGGCGGTCGGCCGCGGTCACGGTTCGGACCTTCGGCGCCTCCATGATCACGGTCTCGCCGTCCACGCCCGAGAGCAGGGGCGGCTCGCTGCTGACCGTCTTGCGGTTCCGCGACTGGGCACACCCCACCACCGCGATCATCACCAGCACGCCCACAACTGGGCGAAGGAATCGAGAGATCCTCATGGGAAATCCTCGGGTTCAGGCACGAGGCCCGCGCACGCGATCGTGAATCCGTTCCCAGCTCGCGGGCCATTCAATCAATGCTATTCCACGAACCCTGGCCAGGGCGCCCAATTCCAACCTCGAGCCGGCGCGAAGGTGGCGCGCCTGCCGATCGGGCAAGATGGTCGGGCGGGCGAAGGTCCGCCGGTTCCGCAGAGTCGGAGGGCGGTCCTGGCCCTCCGTCATGCCAATTTACGCATAATCTCAAGCATGTTGAATTCGTGCTCTATCGATTGCTTTTCCACGCTGCGATCTTTATGTTGCCATGTGATCGTGCCGGTCACTCGTCGAAACGATGTTCGTTCCGCTGTCGAACTCACCTTGGACCCTGGGGGCGCTGCCGCCATGCGTACATTCACTGTCGGAAGCGGTGCGGACCGGAAGGTGGTGAGGCTGGAAGTCGTCAAGACGAGCGTGCGCGTGATCGAGGGGCGATCCGACGGCAGCTCGAAGCGGAGCGAGAAGGCGCTGGAGACCGAGGCCCAGGCCCGCGCGGCCTGCGAGAAGATGGCCCGCGCCCTGATCGAGCGCGGATATCAGGAGCTGGGCGAGCCCGTGACCGCTTCCGCGCCCGCCCCCGCCCGCAGGATGACGAAGGCCGCGCCCGAGAAGTCGCCGCTGAACTCCCTGCTCGAGGAGGACGACGGGTCGGCCGACGTGGTGGCCCCGCTCATGCCCAGGGCCGTTGCCGCCTCGGCGCCCGAGGCCGCCCCCAAAAAGAAGAAGAAAAAGAAGAAGCGGGCCGCCAGGCCGGGCGACCCGGCCCACGGCGACGGCCTGGACAAGAAGGTGGTCGCCGCCGTGGCGTGCGTGGGGATCCTGTTCGTGGGGTTCCTGGGCTTCATGGCCTACGACACGTTCCTCAAGCCCGCCTCGATCGTCGGCAGCTGGAAGGGCTCGAAGCTGGAGTACGAGATCAGCCAGGCCATGAGCCTCACGCAGTACCAGCTCGTGCTCGACGACAAGAAGAACGCGGTGCTCACGCTCCAGGAGGACTTCACGTCCCAGGGCACCTACACGCTCAAGGGCAACCGGCTCACGCTCAAGCTCAAGGATGAAGAGGGCGGGACGACCGAGGTCCAGTACAAGGTCGCGGTCGGGCGGGCCACGCTCGACCTGTACGACCCGGCCTCGGGCAAGAAGATGGTCGAGCTCCTTCGCCTGCCCGACATGCCTTCGATTGGCCCGAAGGCGAAGAAGGCCGCGGCCCCCGCGGGCGAGGTCGCCGCCGCGCCGATCGCCCAGGGAGACAAGGCGGCCGACGCCAAGCTCGCCTCGATCGAGTTCCTGCCCAAGGACGCCGCGTTCAAGCTACGCCACGCCCCGGGCTGGGAGGCCACCACGGGCTCCCGCCCCGACAACACGTATTCCTGGGTCAAGCTCCTGAAGGGCTCGGCCCGCATCCACGTGCAGGCCGACATCGCGGGCTCGCTCATGTCGGGGTCGGACTCGGCGCAGCCCCACGAGCCGGGCAGCGAGCTCGCGCCCGTGCATCGCGCCCACGAGCTCGGCAAGAAGCTCGCGGACGAGGAGTACAGCGACTACGCCGAGAGCAAGCCCACCCTGTTCCAGGGCTCGGGCCTGGGCGAAGGGCGGATCGCCACGTTCTCGGGCTCGGAAGGCGGCCTGTTCGGCTCCAAGCTCCGGGGCTACCGCGTGACCCTGCTCACCAACGACCGCCGCGTGACGATCTTCTGCCACGCCCCCGACAAGGAGTTCGCGAAGCTCTCGCCCTTGTTCCTGGCCGTGTGCCGGAGCGTGGCCCGGTAGAGACCGAGACGCCCCACGCCCTCGCACGGCCGGGCGATCATCACATCGTGACGCGATTTGCCTGTACGTCTGTTGACATGGAGGCGGGAAACGGGTTCAATCCCCGTACCCGACCCCTGGCCTGTTCATGCGACCAGGCGAGGCCGGACCCTCTTTCCGCCCGGAGCCCCGCCCATGCGCCTCCCCATGTTAGCCGGTCCCCGCTCCTCCCTGATCCGAGCCCTCGCGTGCCTCGCGGTGTGGTCCTTCGCGGGGGCCTCGAACGCCCAGGAGTTGCCGATCCAGGCGCCCCTGCCCGAGCACAAGATCCTGGCGGAAGACCAGGGTACCTGGGACGCCACGATCAAGACTTATGACAAAGGCCCCGACGCCGAACCCTCGGTCTCCCGAGGGTCCGAGGTCAACGAGGTCCTGCCCGGCGGGCTGTGGGTGCTCACGAAATTCGAGGGGGACTTCGGCGGGATGAAGTTCCAGGGGCGAGGCCAGTTCGGCTACGACCCGGTCAAGAAGAAGTATGTCGGCACCTGGCTCGACTCCACGAGCACCATCCTCTCCCTGCTGGAAGGCGACTACGACCCCAAGACGAAGACGATGAGCTACGAGGGCGACGGTTACGACCCGGTCCAGAAGGCGAAATTCCACCAGAAGATGGTCACCGCGGCCAAGGACGACGGCACCCGCGTCTTCACCCTCTCCATGAAATTCGACGGCCAGCCGGCCGAGGTGAAGTTCATGGAGATCCTCTACACGAAGCGAAAATAAGGCCGGCGGCGGGGAAGGCCCTCGCCGAGGATGGCGAGCGAGTCGATCGCCGTCTTCCTGGTGGCGAAGGACGCCTCGGTCATGGCGGGCGCGTCCAGGGGCCGAGGCGTCCAGGTCGTGGATTTCGCCGCCGTCCTTCGCGTCCTCGGACGACCAGGCGCCGGTCTCGCGGACCGGCTGCCCCTTCGTCCATGATCGGGGGCGAAGCGAAAACTGTTGCCCGGCTCGTTGGGTTCGTCCCCGGTCCGGAGTCGCCAAATTGGCTTCGTTTTGGGTTCGTTTTGGCTTCGTTCTGGGTTCGTTTTTGCTCCGGAACCTCCCCGCGTTTGCCCCGGTTTTGCGACCCAAGTCGTTCTCGGTCCACGACAAAAGCGTGAATTTGCCCCTCGTCCCGGGCGGCCAAATTGGGTTCGTTCTGCAAATTCACGTTTTTTGCGCTGCGCGGGTTTTCCGACTGTCGGGCCGTGCCCGTGGGGATGGTCCGGGTTGTCAACGAGCCGGGCGTGGTGCTCGAAGGCTCCACGCCTCCCGATACTATCGGAGGGCCCCCGGTCCACGATCTTTGGGTGCGGGCCTGCGGTCCGGAATCCTTCAACTTCGCGTGGAGCCTGCGTCCTCGGCGTGAACCGTCTTCGCCCGTCCGGGACTGGTTTCCGGCGGGGCAGACCGTACAATCGGCGTCTGCCTCTCCCGGCCCGTTCCTCGTTCGGAGAGCCCCAGCATGCGCCGATTGTTCCTCCTCGCCCTGTTCTCGATGGTCCTCGCGCCCGCGTCGGCGCAGAGTGTTGAGCCCGCGTCGAAGCCCTCGCTGCGGATGGCCCAGCCCTCCGCCGATTTCCGCGCGAGGCGGTCCGCGGTCATGAAGGCGGTGAAGGACGGCGACACCGGCACCACCGGCCGTCGCCCCCGCGGAGAGACCGTCGTGATCCTCCGCGGCGACGACGACCAGGGCAAGGAGGACTTCGAGGAGGGCCGCTTCTACCAGGAGCGGAACTTCGCCTACCTGACCGGCGTGGACGCCCCGGGCGCCTGGCTCGTGCTCGTGCCGTCGCAGGATCGGTCGGTCCTGTACCTCCCTCCGCGCGCGGGTTCCTCGGTCATGAACGGCGAGAACAAGAAGCCAGGCCCCGGCAAGGAATCCGCCGAGGCCCTGGGCTTTGACGCCGTGGAGCCCACGAGCAAGCTCCTGGGCGACGTGTTCACGCTGATCGGCGACCCCATGAGGCGCGGCGTGGGCGGGGCGGGCGTGGTCTTCTCCCTGGCGCCCAACCCCCGCGACGGCGACATGAAGCCCGCGTCGCGGTTCACGCGGTTCCTGAAGGAAGGGGCCCCCAACGCCTCGTTCCGCGACCTCGCGCCGGTCCTGGGAGAGCTCCGCAAGATCAAGAGCGCCGGCGAGATCGCCATCCTCCAGAAGGCGATCGACATCACCGGCGAGGCCCAGGAGGAGGTCATGCGGCACCTCAAGCCGGGCCTGTTCGAATACCAGATCGAGGCCAAGATCCACTCCGCATTCACCAACGGCGGGGCCCTGCGCCAGGGCTTCGCCTCCATCGTGGGCTCCGGGCCCAACGCCACGATCCCCCACTACTTCGAGAACGACCGCAAGATGGAGTCGGGCGACATGGTCGTCGTGGACATCGGCGCCGAGTACAAGCTCTACACCGCCGACATCACCCGCACCTACCCCGTGAACGGCAAGTTCACCCCCCGCCAGCGCGAGATCTACCAGCTCGTGCTCGACGCCCAGACCGCCGCCTTCGAGCATACCAAGCTCGGCGAGACGACCATGGGCGAGCTCGGCGGGTTCGTCAGCGACTACTTCAGGAAGAGCCCCCTGCGCGCGAAGGACGTGGACGGCAAGGAGTACACGATGGACCACTTCTTCATCCACGGCCTGGGCCACTACCTGGGCTTGGACGTGCACGACGTGGGGGACTATTCCAGGCCCATG
>JANOBY010000290.1:0-2933 GCA_031411935.1 Planctomycetales bacterium
GAAGCGGCCCTCGCCCCGGTGGTGGAGGCAGATCAGGTCCACCAGGCTGTTCGTCGCCGAGTACGAGCCCCCGTCGGTCAGCACGTACAGACGCCCCGCGAACCGGTCGGGCCGGGGTTCGATCGTCCCGTGCTGGGCCGCCTGGAACTTCTCCTTGAGCACCCACGAGCCGTCGGCGGCCCGGTCCACGAAGTCCATGGGGGCGGCCGCGAACGCCCGGACCTCGTCGTCGATCCCCGAGGCGTAGGCCAGGTACGACAGCGACGGCGACGCGATCACGGTCCGCCCCCCGAGCCGGATCGGCCGGTCGGCCAGGTACGAGTAGAGCAGGGGCGCGTAGTCGCCGTTGCCGCCCTCGTTGCCTCGGACGTCGAGGATCAGGTCCTCGACCCCGGCCCGCTTGATCTCTCGGAAGGCCGACTCGAAGAACTCGGCGAATCCCGGCTCGTCCTTGGGGATCAGGCCTTCGTAGAACGAGGCGATCGTCAGGAGGGCCACGCGGTCTCCGAGCATCTTCAAGGAGTATGCCGGCGGGAACGTGTCGATCCCCCGTCCCACCCGCTCGCGGTAGCGTTGGGACATGCGTGAAGGGTGCTCGGCCTGGACGACGCGGCGGACCCGCTCCTTGCCACCCAGCGGCAGGAACTCCACGACGAAGCGATCGGAGGGCCCGTAGAGCAGGTCGAGCAGGTCGTGGAAGCGATACCCCGGGCCAAGCTGGTACGTCTTGAAGGTGACGTTGGCCCCGTCCGCGCTCAGGTTGAGGTGCATCCGATCGAGCAGCTCGTTCGCCGGCCGGCCGTCGACGGCGAGGATCTCCGCCCCGGGGCCGACGTCGGCCGCCTCGCTCAGGTCGGTCGCGACGTAGAGCCGCCCGTCCAGAACCCGGACCTCGAAGGGGAAGTAACGCCCCCGCCGGTCGAGGCGCCTCAGGCGATAGCCCTCGCCCTCGACCGTCAGCGTGAGATTGGTGTGCCCGTGCCCCAGGGAGGAGACCAGGGGCAGGAGCCGGCGGTGGAACTCGCGGGCCGTAATCGGCCGGTCCAGCCCGGCCGCGATCGCGTCGAAGCTGCGGTCGAGCTCCGGCTTGGCGACGAACCAGTAGAGGCCGGCGTGCGACTCCTCCATAGCCCCGCGTGCGACGCGGAGGTCCTCATGAAGTTGCTCGGGCGAGAGCTCGGGGTCGTCGCCTCGGGAACCGTTCGGGGAGAAGACGACCGAGAGGCCCAGGCTCATCAGGACCGGGAGTAGACGCTGTGACAGCTTCACTTATGGCCTCGTCGGGTTGGACACGACATGGGCCGGGCGGGGACCAGTCGTATCCTCGATGCTATCAGAGAGCGAACCGAGTCGGAACATCCGGAACGCCCAAGGAGACATAAAAGGCATCATCGGATCGGCGTGGCAACGCGGGCCTGTCCGTCGCCGCCCCGCGGCCTGTGGCCCACCTGGGCCGTCTTCTCCGCTGGTTTGGTTGAATCCTGGCGGATCTGCCGATGATTAGGCATATCGTTTCATGACGACCTCTCCGGGAGCAGGTCGGGGCCGAAGGCGCTCAGGGGTTTGACGGGCCCGGTTGCTGCCCCGGCTTTGCGGGGAGTTGGCGCGAGGCCGAGGGGGACGGACGGGCGTGGGTGGGCCTTGGTCCGGCGCGTTGGGCGGGATGCGGATCAGGCCTCTCGCTTGAAGGAGTGGCCGGTCCTCAGGCCGGCGACGAAGAGGACCAGGGCCACGGCCCCCGCGAAGAAGATGGTGTCGCCGGGCACGCGCATCCATCTCAGGTTCTGCATGAGCGGCGTTTGCAGGAATTCGCCGCTCCGGGCGTACCAGTAGCCGTGCTCCACCGAGGCCCAGGTCTGCATGAGCCCCACGGGCAGGAGGCTCAGGACGCACATGGCCATGAGGCCCGCGTTCAAGGACCAGAACGAGAACCGCAGGAGGCCGTCCTTCCACTCCACGCCGGGGATGAGCACCCGCAGGCAGACCAGCATGAGGCCGATGCCCAGCATCCCGTACACGCCGAACAGCGCGGCGTGTCCGTGCAGAGGGGTGGTGTTCAGGCCCTGCATGTAATACAGCGCGATCGGCGGGTTGATCATGAAGCCGAAGAGGCCGGCCCCCACCATGTTCCAGAACGCCACCGACACGAAGAAGTAGATCGGCCACTTGTACCGGCGCACCCAGGGCGACGTCCTCGACCGCCGGAGGTCCTCCATCGCGTCGAACCCCACGAGCACGAGCGGGACGACCTCGAGCGCGCTGAAGACCGAGCCCCAGGCCAGGGCCACCGGCGGCGTGCCCGAGAAATAGAGGTGGTGGCACGTCCCGATGATCCCGCCCGACAGGAAGATCGTGGCCGACAGCAGGGCCGCCGCCGCCGCGATCCCCGGGCGGATCAGGTTTAAACGCATGAAGATAAAGGCGATGACCGTGGTGGCGAAGACCTCGAAGAACCCCTCGACCCACAGGTGGACGACCCACCATCGCCAGTATTCGACCATCGACAGATGCGTGTGGCGGCCCCAGGTCAGCCCCGCCCCGTAGAACAGGGCGATCGCCCCCGAGGAGACCGCGAGCAGGGCCACAAGCTGCTTCTGGTCGCCCTCCCGGCGAAGCGCCGGCCGCAGGACGCGGACCATGAGGAACAGCCAGAGCAGGAGCCCCACGAACAGGCCGATCTGCCACGCCCGGCCCAGGTCCACGTACTCGTAGCCCTGGTGGCCGAAGTAGAACGACACCACGTCCGACATCTTGTTCTGGATGCTCAGCCATTCGCCCGTGAGAGAGCCGCCGACCACCACGAGCAGCGCGCCGAAGAGGACGTTCACGCCCAGGCGCTGCCCCTTCGGCTCCTGCTCGCTGACCAGCGGGCCGATGAACAGCCCGGCCGCGAGCCAGGCCGTGGCGATCCAGAAGAGACCGAGCTGGACGTG
>JANOBY010000291.1:0-2276 GCA_031411935.1 Planctomycetales bacterium
GAACCCGACTTCTCGATGAGCTTGTCGGCCAGCGCCAGGTCCATCAGGTCGCCCTCGCGGCTGATCCCGCCCGTGTACATCATGTCGAACTCGCACACGCGGAAGGGCGGGGCGACCTTGTTCTTGACGACCTTGACCTTCACGCGGGAGCCCACCACGTCCTCCCCTTCCTTCACGGGGCCGATGCGGCGGACGTCGATCCGGCACGAGCTGTAAAACTTCAAGGCGCGGCCGCCGGGGGTGGTCTCGGGGCTACCGAACATCACGCCGATCTTCTCGCGGATCTGGTTGATGAAGATCAGGACGCACTTGGAGGCCGAGACCGGCGCCGTGAGCTTGCGCAGGGCCTGGCTCATGAGCCTGGCCTGCACGCCCACCGAGCTGTCGCCGATGTCGCCTTCCATCTCGGACTTCGGAACGAGCGCGGCCACCGAGTCGACCACGATCACGTCCACGGCGCCCGACTTGACGAGCATCTCGGCGATCTGGAGCGCCTCCTCGGCCGCACTCGGCTGGCTCACGAGCAGGGTCTGGAGGTCCACGCCCAGCTTCTTGCACCAGGAGGGGTCGAGCGCATGCTCCACGTCGATGAAGGCCGCCGTCCCGCCAACCCTCTGCGCATTGGCGACCGCATGCAGCGCGATCGTGGTCTTGCCGCTGGACTCGGGGCCGAACAGCTCGACGATGCGCCCGCGAGGCAGCCCCTTGCCGCCCAGGGCGAGGTCCAGCGACAACGCCCCGGTGGAGATCCCCTCCACCTCCATGTGGCTGCCCTCGCCCATCTTCATGATCGCGCCGGCGCCGAACTGCTTCTCGATCTGCCCGATCGCGTTATGCAGCGCCTTCTCCTCGGCCGTAGTCGCCGTAGGCTTCGGCACATCCCCACCCTGCTTCTTGGCCACGATCGAGCCTCCGTCGCACGTCCTGGGTATCTGTACGTTAGGTCACTAGTATAGCGCGCAAACGCCGCGCAAGTCAAGCATGGAACAGGTGTTTTCGCGCGCCTTCAGCGCCCACGCAAGGGGGCTCGCCCGAGGGTCACGTAGGTGGGGCCCTCGGCCACGAATTGCGACGCGTAGGTGGCCACGTGGTCGACGATCATCGGGCCTCCTCGCCAACGCTCATGATGGCGGAGCAGGGGGGTGCAGTCGTCCTCCTCCTGGTCCCGCTTCGGTTTCATGCGGCCGAGCGTGATGTGGGGAGAAAATCGGTTGTCCTCGGGCGAGAAGCCCAGGTCGGTGCAGGCCCTGGCCACGGCCTGCTGGACCTCGGCGAAGCTGTCGAGGTCCTCGCCCTCCAGCCCGGCCCAGACCACTCGCGGGCGGATCGGCCCCGGGAACACGCCCAGGCCGCGGATCGTGAGCGCCGGGGCGTGGAACCCGCGGACGGCCGATGCGACCCCCAGGCAGAGCGCGTTGAGCGACTCGTCGGGCACGTCGCCCAGGAAGGCGAGCGTGACGTGGAACTTGTCGGGCTCGACCCACCGGGCCCCGGGGAACGTGGGGGCGATCAGGGTTTGCAGCCGCTGGAGCTTCTCGGCCCGGTCGGGGGGCACGGGCACGGCGACGAAGATTCGCGAGGGGCGGCTCATGGAGGGTCGGCACTTTCCGGGGACGCAAAGTCGGAGCGGGTCCTCACCAGTGTGTCGTCACGCGGCCGGTTCGATCAAGCCTCAGGATCACGACTTCCGGATTCTCCGCGCCATGCGCTCAAGTCCGACGGCGACCCTGGTCGATACTACCATGAGGGGTTCTCCCTGGGGGGCCCGGTAGGTTGGGGTTGTCGATACGGGTGGTTCGGTCTAGGATTCGCTGCCCGTCGTCCCACTCCCCCTCTGATGCCTGCATCCTCGAGTCCGCAACCGCGTAGGGGTCTGGCCAGGTTTCGCCCTACGCCGCGCTGGTGTTTTCCGGCCCGGGGAGGTTTGCATGACGGTCCGCCGCGTGGTCCCATTCGCCCTGATTGCCGTGGCCTCGTTCAGCGGGTGCGCTGCGAGCCGCGTGGGACAGATCCCGCCGTCTGCCGCTATCCCCGAGCGCGCCCCGCTCACGCCGGCGATTACCGACGTGGTCTATCGCCATAATCGCAACGCCGAGCTCGTGCAGAACGTGCAGGCAACGCCCTCGGTGTCGCTGCAGTCGCGATTCAGCGGCGGGACCACCGGCGTGATGGTGTTCGAGCGCCCGCACAACTTCCGGTTCGTGGTGAAGAAGGCGAGCCTCTCGGCGGGCAAGGTGGCCGACCTGGGCTCGAACGACGACGAATTCTGGTTCTGG
>JANOBY010000292.1:0-8010 GCA_031411935.1 Planctomycetales bacterium
TACGCGACCTGGTGGATCCGCCAGTCCATGCAGAGGGCCGTGGCCTCGGGGGCGTACCCCGTGAGGCTGAGCCCGCGACACCTCCGCCAGCTCGCCCAGAATCAGGAGGAGCTCGATCGCGTGGACGGCCAGATCACGCCCCCGGCGGGCGTTTCGGTCGAGATGATCCAGCGAATCCACGCGGCGACCCGCCCCACGGTCTCGCTGAACGCCACGTTCGATTCCGAGAGCAACTTCAGCCTCCTGCAGACGATGAGCGACCCCGACTCCGACCACAGCGACGATGTGGACATGGACGAGGCGATCACGAAGCTCATGGGCACCTTGCGTCCCCGCGAGCAGCAGGTTCTTGAGCTGCGTTATGGCCTCTCGGGGCGTTCACGCCTGTCCCTGAGCCAGGTGGGCAAGGTTCTGGAAGTCTCCAAGGAGCGCGTCCGCCAGATCCAGGATCGCGCCCTCGAAAAACTTCGTGCCGCCGCCATCGAGGAAAACCTCGGCATGGTGGCCTTCGGCGTCTGAGCCTTGCGGTTCGCCCTGCGGTGCGGGCCCCCTTCCGACCGATAATGCGCCATGAGGCGATTTCGGAGCGGGAGAGGCCAGCACAGATGAAGCGTGACCCGATCGGCCCGTTCCTGCATTATCTCATGGCCGAGTGCGGCGTGTCGCCGAACACGCTCGCGGCCTACCGGGGGGACATCCTCCGGTTCGGCCGGTGGAGGAAAGAGAACGCACCGGGCCCCCTGCAAGACATCCCGATCGCCGTGCTCACCCAATATGTCGAGCATCTGAACGGCCAGGGGCTGGCCCCGAGCAGCGTGGGCAGGCATCTGGCGAGCCTCTCGACGTTCTTCCGCTATCTCATCTTCGAAGGGAAGATGAGCGAAAATCTGGCCAAGTTGCTCGTGGCTCCCGCCGTGTGGGATCGCCTGCCCACCGTTCTGGGGCCGCAGTCGATCGACCGGCTCCTCGCGGCTCCCGACCCGGATACGCGGCTGGGCCGTCGCGATCGTGCGGCGCTCGAGACGCTCTATGCCACGGGATGCCGGGCCTCGGAGGTGGTCGGCCTGCGTCTCTCGGACATTGACCTCGAACGGGGCTCGGCGCGGTGCGTGGGCAAGGGGAACAAGCAGCGAGTTGTCCCTCTGGGGGGCAAGGCACGCGACGCGATCTCCGCATATCTGACGCAGGACCGGCCGGGCCTGGTCCGCAGGTTGCCCGACACGCGCGAGGTGTTCGTCTCGCGCAGCGGACGCCCCATGTCGCGGGTGGGGTTGTGGCGCATCGTGAATGGCCACGCGAAACGGTTGGGGCTCTCGGCGGCCGGTCCGATCGGGCCTCACACGCTCCGCCACAGCTTCGCGACCCACATGCTCGCCGGAGGCGCGGACCTTCGCGTGGTGCAGGAGATCCTGGGCCACACGTCGATCGCGACCACGCAGATCTACACGCGGGTCGAGATGACCCGGCTCAAGGAAGTCCACCGCCTGTTTCATCCACGAGGATCGAAAGGGACCTGATGCCCAGTCCGGGCCTCACCGTGTCGCCGGGAGAGATTCGCCCGCCTGAGGACTTGTGCGAGTGCTCGCGGCATTTCTATGCTCGTGTCGTGTTCAACACCCTTGATTGATCCAACAGCGACGTGGAGCTGTCATGTCAGCATTCCTTGCGACCAGGTCCCGGCTTCGGGCCATTCTCTCGGTCGTTCTCCTCGGCTTCTCGACCACGGCGGTCGCGGGAGAGCCGCTGGAGGGCCTCCTGCGGCGCATCCCCGGCTCGGCGAACGTGGTCGCCGTGATCGACGTGAAGGCCCTGTACTCCTCGCCGATCGGTGTGAAGGAGGGCTGGAAGGATCGCCGCCAGATCCTCTTCGAGGACTCGGTCCTGCCGAAGAATCTGAGCATGGTCGCCATCGGGGCCGGCGTGGACATGCACGACCTCGGCAAGTCGTGGAACCTCGCTCTGGTGGACCTCGAACGCACGGTCAAGACTGCCGACATCGTGAAGGCCGAGCGCGGGACCATGGACGTGATCTCGGGCCGGGAGACGGTCTGGACCCCCCGCGATGCCTTCTACACGGTGCTGAACCCCTCGCTCGTGGCGCGGTACTCGCCGGCGAACCGCCAGGAATTCTCTCGCTGGCTGGTCCACGAGAAGCAGGCGCCGATCAGCTCGATCTCGCCGTTCCTCCGACGCGCCACGAACACCATCGGCCGCTCGGGACAGATGGTCCTGGCGATCGACCTGAAAGACGTGTTCCTACCGGCGGCGGTCTCGGCTTACCTGGACACCTCGAAGGCGTTGAGCTCGGGCGTCGACAAGGCCAAGGCGGCGAAGATCCTCGCGAGCATCGAGGGGCTCACGCTCAGCATCTCGGCCGGCGATGACGTGAGCGGGATCCTGCGCATCGAGTTCACCGAATCCCCCGCCCCTCTGGGCTCGGCCGCGAAGCCGCTTCTGGTCGAGGCCCTTACCCAGTTCGGGGCCGAGCTCGTGGACCTTCCCACCTGGGATGCCACGACGGCCGGGACCGAGGTCGTCCTCAAGGGCAAGTTCACCGCGGGCTCCCTGACCCGCATCATGAGCCTGTTCGACCTGCCGTCGGAATCGGACATCGTCGAGGAGACCCCCGACACCCCGAAGAGCCCCCAGAGCCAGGCGCAGGCGACCCTCAAATATTATCGCAGCATGGATACGCTGCTCGCCGACCTGAAGAAGGAGAAGGCCACCGGCCAGAAGGGCGCCTCGCTCTGGTACGAGCGTTATGCCCGCAAGATCGACCAGCTCCCCGTGCTTGACGTGGATCCCGAGATGATCGGGTTCGGCCAGTGGATCTCCGACTCCTTGCGCGGGGTCTCCACCTCGTACTACGGCGTGACCGCGGCCACCGGATATCGCAAGACGATGACCGGCGGGTCGGGCTACTCGTACGGGGGATACTATGGCGGAGGCGGCGGCGGGGACAAGCTTTCGGCCGATCGCATCCGCCGCCAGGAGAACATCCTGGCCGACAAGGTGTATCGCGACACCTGGGACCAGATCGACAGCAAGCTGGCGTCGCTCCGCAAGGAGATGACGCAGAAGTACCGCATCGAGTTCTGATCAAGGCGCGGGGAGAGATCCGATCGCGGACCTCTCCCTCGCGTTATCGCGGCTCCTGCACTTTCGTGGTCGTCGTGTAGACGGTCTCGGACTCGTCGAGCACGACCCTCACGGTGCAGGTGGACTTGCCGGTCTTCGTGGCCTTGATTCGCATCCAGAGGGTCTGCTCGGCCCCGGGCGCCAGCGTGAGCGGCGGGAACACGGCGTCGCGAGGCTCGCCGGTTTCGGTGGTGGACTTGGCGCTGGCCTCGGTCCCGCCCGTCTGCACGACTTGCAGGTGCTCGCTCAGCTGGGCGCTCACGAGCAGGTTGGTCGCTTCCTTCGACCCGGCGTTGTTGAGGCGGACCTCATAAACGGTCTCTTCCCCGATATCCAGGACCTTCGTGCGGGCCACGACCTGGCACTTGACGTCGGGCATGCCCACCACGTGGGTCGAGAACTCGGTGGACTGGTACGGGATGGTGCCCTTGGCCTCGGTCGCGGCCTCGACCTTGAACACGCCCACCGCGCCCAGCTGGATGTTGAACTTCATCTCCCGCTTCGCACCGGGCTCAAGGTCCCCCACGACCCACGAAAGCTTCCGCTCCTTCGTCACGTACTTCACCTCGGGCGGCGACTTGTCCACCAGCTTGCCCGACAGGTTGGGCAGGAAGGCCGCGGCGACCACGTTCTTGGCGGTCGCCGTTCCGGGATTGGTGAGCGTGAGGGTGTACGACGCCACGGTGTCGGTGTACCGCTCGCTCGACCCCTTGAGTTCGAGCACGAGCTTGGGCTCGATGACCGTGACCTTGACCTCGGCCCTGGCCTCTTCCGACTCCTCGACGTCCGGGCTCAGGGCGAAGACCTTGCATAGCTGCTCGCCCCCGGCCACCGTGTCGACCTCCAGGGGGATCGACTCGCTCTCGCCCGGCCCCAGGAATTCCTTGCCCAGATAGTCCTTGAACGCCACCTCGATCGCCGAGCCCGAGTCGTGCTTCAGGCCGGACGAGAGGTTGGCGTGGACGACCACGCTCCGGGCCGGGCCCGTGCCGTTGTTCGTCACGCGGACGGCCATGTTGACCGACTTGCCCTTGAGGATCTTGGCGTTCTCGTCCTGGGTGATCTCGACCTTCAGCTTGGGCTGCTTGACCAGGGTCCGCGACCGGCTCCCGGTGCGAAGGGCCACGGTCGGGGCGTGGTCGAAGTCGCCCGTCTTGCGCGGGGTGGCCGTCACGGTGATGGTCTTCTCGGTCCCCACGCCCAGGCTGTCGAGCTGCCAGTAATAGATGTCGCCGGCCATGCCCGTGGGCGGGGGCTCGCTCTTGCCGAATTCCAGGCCCTCGGGCATGCGGTCGTAGACCATCACGCCCATCGCGGGGGCCTGCCCCGTGTTCTTCACGAAGATCTGGAACTTGAGCGGCCGGTTGAGGTTCGCGGTGGGAGGAGCTTGCACCTCGACCGTCAATCCCGCCACGCTCGGCGCGAGCGGGAGGCGATCGATCGGGAGGATCCACTTCGGGTCGGGAGGCGGGCCGGTCTCGGCCGCAGGAGCCCCGCCCGGACGCTCCTTGGCCGGCGGGAGTCCGCCCGTATCGGCCGGAGGGGTCGTCTGGACCCTCTGAAGATCGGCGTCGGACTTCATCTCGGGCGCGGGGCCATCCATCACAGGAGCGGGGTCACCGCCGGGCAACTCGATGGGCGGATCCAGGTCGCGCTTCGGGGTCGCGGGCTCCGCCTTCTTCTGGGCGGGAAGTGCGACCGGCTTCGGGGCGGGCTCCGCCTCGATCTCGGGGGGCAGCCCGTCGGCCGGGATTGCGCCGGGGCCGTCGGGCAGTGTCGGAAGGTCCCCCTTGGGCACCGGGGTGGGCGCAGGGGCCGGCCTTGTGGGCGATGGACGGGGATTCTGCTGAGCCATGCCCGAACGAATGCCCAGGAAGCCCCCGAAGACCAGGGCTGCGAAGGTCGCGATGGTCATACGCCGGATCATGGGAACTCGCCCCTCCATGGGAACCGCCTCCGGCGAGAGCAAACGGCAACCGGGGCCTTCCATGCCCACCGTCGCGGACGCCTTCGTGCCGGGAGAGATCACGGTTCATAGCAGAACCCCGGAAATCGGGATAGCTCAGTTCGCCCCCACGATCGCCCGCGCGATCCCCTGCGCAACGCCCGCGGCCGTGTCGCTCGCTCCGATCGGCCACGCGCGACATTCCGCCAGATTCCGGAACCAGGTGCGCTGCCGTTTGGCGAACTGGCGAGTCCGGATCTTCGTGGACTCGACCATCGCTTCTCGGGTCATGCGGCCCTGAAGGTGCTCCATGGCCTCGCGATAACCCACCGCATAAGTGGGGACCCGATCCAGAGGCCGGGGCAGATCCAGGAGCCGTCGCACCTCATCGAGCCATCCTTCCTGAAACATCCCATCGACACGCCGATAGATCCGCTCGCAAAGCTCGTCCCGATCCCGGTCGAGCGCGAACACGTGCGCCCCCTCGGCGGGGTGTCCATGCTCGTCGTGGAACGAGGAGAGCGGCCGGCCCGAGAGGACGAAGACTTCGAGCCCCCGGATCACGCGACGACGATCCCGGACCGGCAGGCGTGCCGCCAGGGCGGGGTCCACCTCCGCGAGCCGGCGATGCAGGGCCTCATCCCCCAGGGAATCGGCCTCGGCCTCCAGCGAATCTCTCAAAGCGTCGTCCGCGCCCGGCCCTTCGAACAACCCTCGCAGCATGGCCTTGAGGTAGAGTGGGGTGCCGCCGACGAAGAGGACCCGGCGCCCCCTGCCCTGGATATCACGAGCCTTGGCGATCGCCCAGTCGCGGTAGTCGGCCACGCTCGCCGATTCCCACGGGTCGATCACGTCGAGGAGGTGATGAGGGATGTCCTGCCGCTCCTCGATCGTGGGCTTGGCCGTCCCGATGTCCATGCCCCGGTAGAGGGTCATGGAATCCATGGCGATGACCTCGGCATCCAGCAGACGCGCCAGGGCCACCCCCACCGCGGTCTTGCCCGAGGCCGTGGGGCCGGTCAGGTACACGGCGCTCGCCAGGGGGTCATCGTGCGAAGGGGCATTCATCATGCGATCAAACCGAGGGCGGTCAAAGCTCCCAGACCCTCCGCCCGGCCAGGTACATGGTGAGGAATCCGTCCTCGCTGACCTTCAGCACAGGGCCATGCATCGACGCCGCGAGCGAGGCCGTGGTCCGCGCCCCTTCGACCGCCCTGGGGGCGAGGACGACCTCGGGATCCACGCGGAGGATCGCGCCGAAGGTCAAGAGACGCCCGGCAGGGTCCGTGACCACCGCTCCGTCGATCCCGGCCAGGGCCTCCAGCACGGACACGTCCATCTCGTGGAGGGTCTGGCCCCGCGCCAGGTGGTGCAACGCCTTCTTGGCCATCCGGGGGGAAAGATTATCGGGGTCGTGGGGGTCGTCCCCGGCCACCTCGTCCATGATGCGGTCGCCCGGCGCGATCAGCAGATTGTTGGAACGTTCCGGGTCGCGGATCACCACGAACAGGGCACCGCGACGGACCTCGGCCAGGTTCAGCGCGGCCTGGAAGATCTTGGAGGCAAGATCCGAGGGGCAGGAGTTGCCCACGGCCTCGCACCAGGTGGCGAATTTGTTGGGGATGTCGAGTAACCGCCAGCGGGCATCGCTGAAGGCGAAGACCTGCGCCCCGTTGGCGAAGACCTTGATCTCCTGCGAGGGGGAGAGCACCATCGCCACATGGCCGCCCACCAGGGTGGCCCGCGCATGATGCACGTAGGGGCGGGGGCAGGGCGTGGGAAGTGGCGTGCCGTCGGTCACGCGGTCGGCCCAGGACTCAATGTCCACGGCCCACGCCAGGTCGCCCGAACGATCGACCACGAACATGCTGCGGAGGCCGTCGCACATGCGATGCAGGCTTTTGATGGCCGAGAGCCGCACGTTGTAGCGGGGAGCCCCGGGCGGATTGACCCGGCCCGGGAACGCCGGGTCTTCCTTCGTGCCGAGCAGGAGCACGCCGGTCGACACGCGACGGTTCTCGTACGTGGACAAAGCCGCCACGCGGAGGGCTTCCAGCGCCGCGGGCACGCGGACCGAGTCGGGCGGGTCGAGGTCGTGCGCGACGATGAAATCCTCGATCGCGTAGTGGAACATGTCCTCGCGCTGCGTCGCCGATGGATCGAACAGGGCCCGGAACCGACGATCCAGGAGCAGGACGATCGACGCGATTAGCCGCTTCTCCGACGAGCGGAAGGGCCGAGGACTTCCCGACGTGAGGGAATACCACGAACCGAACCATTCAAGCTCGAGCGAGAGCCCGTCGGGATCGTCGCGGAAGTGGAAGCTCTCGGCCTGCGAGGCGGGGTTGATCAGGATCAGGCTGCGATCGCCGACAGGTTCGAGGGTGGCCTCGGGGAAGAAGTGTTCAAGCGCACGCCTGAGCAGCATCTGGTAAAGTCCGACCACCTTGGACATTTGACCAGGTCCAGGCTCGAGATCGGATTCGATTTCCATCACTGCGTCTCGAAGCATGCGCCGGACCTCCCACCTTGATTCTAGCGGACGCGGCCACCCACACGCGAAGTTCGCCCGGCTACCAGGGTCGGGCTCTGCCCTTGCGACTCTCGAAATGGCCGGATCTGGCGAACGCAACGGTAGAACCGTACCTGCTTTACCGGGCGATTCCCGGAGCGCACCGAGAGCTCGCCGGCGGGCTCGATCCGCTCGAACCAGCGATCATACATTCCGGGCTCGGTGGAGCTCGGCCCGACCACGACCAGCACCCCCGTCTTGCCTAACGCCGATTGCGGGTCGGTCCACAGGTCGAAGCTATGGGCATTCCGAGGGGCGTAGCAAAGGACCGGCCATCGGCCTCGCGAGGCGAACGCCAGCTGGCCGCTATCGTACCAGGTGCTCGTAAACAGGAACGCCTCGGGGTCGTCCAGGA
>JANOBY010000293.1:0-13233 GCA_031411935.1 Planctomycetales bacterium
CTGGACTGCAACCTCGTGACGATCGGCCGCGACGTGATGTGCGGGCCGAGGGTCCAGCTCCTCGCGGCGACCCATCCGCTCGACCCGACCGAACGAGCCTCGGGCCGCGAGCTGTCCCGCCCCATCACGATCGGGGACGGCGTGTGGCTGGGAGCCGGCGCGATCGTCATGCCGGGCGTGACCATTGGTCGAGGGACCACCATCGGCGCCGGGAGCGTGGTCACGCGCGACGTGCCCGAGCACGTGGTCGCCGCGGGGGTCCCCTACCGCGTCGTGCGG
Organism: Planctomycetales bacterium; assembly: GCA_031411935.1. Taxonomy (GTDB): domain Bacteria; phylum Planctomycetota; class Planctomycetia; order Isosphaerales; family Isosphaeraceae; genus JAQGHR01. Next base: position 280 of record JANOBY010000293.1, read on the forward strand.
AGTCTCGCCGAGACCCCGGGAAAGCCAGCCGATTCTCTCCCGGCGGAATTCCATTTGCGTTAAAGACGACCTAGGATTTCTTCAGACAGAGCTTCCAGAAATCCACAGAATTTGCGAAGTGTTGCACCGACCACAGAGAGAGTCGTCGCGCCCTCCTGCGCCCAGAGTGAGGAGGCCGGAACCCTCGGAGGATCTAGCCATGAAGCGAGGAATGAGCGTCCTGGCCGACCCCATGATCCACCTGCTCGGGGTGGCCCTGGTCATTGCCCTGATCGCGTTGACCCGATAGGCGGATCTCGCCGACGACGAGAGGTGGCCTTGTGGCGATTGCCCGCGCGTCGCCTGGCGACGTAATGGCAATGATCGCCTTGGTGGCGGTCGATCTGATCGTCGGGCGGAATCGAGTCTCGGTTCCCGGGTCGATACTGGGATTAAGAAGTGCCTCGTGCGACGTCGGACTTCTCCCTCTGGCACCCCTTTTGGCCGTCCTCGCCTATCGGCGGCTCGTGGGGCCGGGCAGGGTCGGACCGTTCGCGTTGGGCTTTGAAGCGGCGGGTCTGGCCGGAATCGCTCTGTTCGTGGGCTGCGTCTGGTGGTTTCCGGCTCCCCTCGACGGGCCCACCGAGATCGTCTTCGATCTTGCTTCGTTCGGCGCGCCACCGGGCCGGTGGGACGGTGTGATTCTCGTAGCGCTTGAGGCGGGTGTTTTCTCCGCACGGATGATGGTGCTGGGGTTCTCGGACGGCTTGGTGGGTCTCTGCGTTGTCGCCTGGAGAGGTCGCGGGCGAGGGATGTCGACGGTCCCGGCGTGATCGGGCCTTGCGGGTGTGGTAGGTTGAATCTGGGGGACGGCGTTCCGGCGAAGACTGCGCCGGGGCTTGCGTTGCCTCGAACCCGGGCCATCGCGATGCACGTGCTTTTCGTCCACCAGAACTTCCCCGCGCAGTTCGGCCATATTGCGGTGCATCTGGACCGCAAGCTCGGGATGCGGAGCACGTTCGTCTCCGAGAAGCCTCCCGGCCGGTTCGGCGGCGTGGAGCGGATCCAGTACGCGGTCCGCGGAGGGAGCACGGCGCAGACGCACTACTGCAGCCGCACGTTCGAGAACGCGATCTGGCACACCTCGGCGGTATATGAGGCCCTGCGCGCCCGGCCCGACATCAAGCCCGACCTGATCGTGGGGCACTCGGGGTTCGGCTCAACCCTCTTCCTGCGCGAGCTATACGACTGCCCGATCGTTAACTACTTCGAGTACTTCTATCACACGAAGAACTCGGACATGGACTTTCGCGCGGACTTCCCGTGCACAGAGGCCGACCGGCTCCGGGCCCTGGCGCGGAACGCCATGCTGCTCCTCGACATGGAGAACTGCGACGCCGGATACAGCCCGACCTCCTGGCAGCGCAACCTGCTCCCCCCCCTGTTCCACGACAAGGTCCGCGTGATCTTCGACGGGATCGACACCGAGCTCTGGAAGCCCATGGAGAACCTTCCGAGGCGGGTCGGCACGCACATCATCCCGCCTGAGATGAAGATCGTGACCTACGTGGCTCGCGGGATGGAGTCGATGCGAGGGTTCGACATCTTCATGAAGATGGCGAAGATCCTGGGCGAGAGGCGCAAGGACGTCCTGTTCGTGGTCGTCGGCCAGGACCGGATCTGCTACGGAGGGGACGAGCGCCACATCGGCGGGCTCACGTTCCGCGAGTGGGTCCTGTCGAAGGACACCTACGACCTATCACGCTTCCTGTTCACGGGGCTCCTGCCCACGCCCGAGCTCGCCGGTCTGTTCTCGCTGACCGACCTGCACGTGTACCTGACCGTGCCGTTCGTGCTGTCCTGGTCGCTCATGGACGCCCTGGCCTGCGGGGCGACCGTTCTGGCTTCGGACACGGCCCCCGTTCGCGAGATGATCACTCACGGAGAGAACGGCCTGCTCACCGACTTCTTCGACGCCGAGGCCATGGCCAACGCGGCCGGTCATGTTCTCGACAACCCGGCCGAGTACCGACATCTGGGTCAAAACGGCACGGCGATGATCCGCGATCGGTACAGCGTAGACGTGTGCCTGCCGCAGATCCTGGAGCTTTATCAGGGTGTGCGAACGGGACGAGCCCCGACGGCGGATTTGCTCGATTAGGTGGTTGACTCCAGAGGTGACGTCCATGGCGAAGCGCCTCCGCACCGTCGCGCTATTCTTGACGTTACCGGCCGTTTGGATCGCCGGTGAGATCCGCTATGCCTCACGGATTCGACCAGGCGACGTCCGCACGGTTGCTCAACACTTTACGGTGCTCGGCTGCCCTCAGGCCGTGTATCTGGTTCGGCACGCCAGTGGCGAGATCTGCTACGAGCTGGAGGGCTTTCCGGGCGGTGGGCCACCCCTGCTCGCGGCACCGTCGTCAGCTCCTGCCTACATTTACGATGGCGATGGAACATTCCTCGACTGGTGCGTCGACCCCGGCGATTCGCCACTGTATCGCAGGAAGTGGCCCAGGGTGGTCGGGGAGCCTATCAACATCGATGCATTTCACGCGAAGTTTAATAGATAAAGCCGCCGTCTAATCACGGACCCAAGAGAGGGCGTTAGCCGGACGAAACGAAAGCAGCCGGAAGGCTCGCGCTGCGAACCCTCCGGCCAGTGTTTACCTTGCGTTGTCTGAATTCGGCGAAGCGATTATCGCTTGGAGAACTGGAAGCTGCGGCGGGCTTTCTTGTGGCCGTACTTTTTGCGTTCGACCATGCGCGGGTCGCGGGTGAGGAAGCTGCCTTCGCGGAGGGCGGGTTCGACGTCAGGGCGGAATTCCTTGATGGCGCGGGCGAGGCCCATCACCACGGCTCCCGACTGGCTGCTCTTGCCGCTTCCGACCACGTTGACGAACACGTCGATCCGTCCGCCGAGCTCGGTGGCGAACAGGGGGGCCCGGATGGCGATCCGTTCGGTCTCGACGAGGAAGTAGTTGTCGGCCTCCAGGCCGTTGACCAGGAACTGGCCGGTCCCCTCGCGGACGCGAACGCGGGCGACGGCGGTCTTGCGCCGACCGGTGCCCCAGGTGTAGGTTTTTTCGGCCGTGGCCATGAGTCAAATCCTGATGGTCTGATATGAGGGCAGAGTGGGCCAATGGGTGAAGGACGAGGGAGGCGACCGGACGGGTCAGGCCTCGGGGGCGGACTCGGACTCGGTCGATTCCGGCTCGGGTGTGGAGGCGGTCGTGGGCGCCGTCTCGGCGACCTCGGTCACGGCCGGGGCGATCGCCGTCTTGGCGGCCTTTTCGCCCTTCTTGCGCGAGTTCGGGGGGTTCACGACCATCGGCGGGGCCAGCAGGATGCCGCTCGCGGTGGGGCGGCCCGAGAGGGCTTCCAGTGGGATCGGGTTCTGGGCCTGGTGTTCGTGGCTGGAGCCCACGACGAGCTTGAGCTTGCCCATCATGTGGCGGCCGATCTTGTTCTTCGGCATCATGCGCTGGATGGCCAGCTCAAGGATGCGGGCGGGGCGCCTCTGGAAGAGCTTGAACGCCTGCTCTTCCTTCTGGCCGCCCGGGTGGCCCGAGTAGCGCTGGTAGGACTTCTGCGTCCACTTGTTGCCGGTGAACACGACCTTGTCCACGTTGGTCACGATCACGTAGTCGCCGGTGTCGATGTGAGCCGTGTACGTGGGGCGGTGCTTGCCCATCAGGATGGGCGCGATCTGGGCGGTGAGCCGGCCCACGACCATGTCCGTCGCGTCGATCACATACCACTGCGGGGCGATCTGCCCCGCTTTCGCCTGAAAACAATTCATCGCCTGGAGCCACCTGCCAAGAGGAATCCTGCCTCCGTGCGCGCCGCGATAGGCTCGCAACCGCTCGGGTCGAAACGCCTATCCTAACGTACGCCACGGAACCGTCAAGTCCCGAGTGCCGAATTCCCGCCGGCCATCCGGCGGGGCGGGAACTCGTCGGGATGGCCGCCCGCCTGTCTCGTCCGGCCTGGGTCGAGCCTCGGTTCCACCCCCACAGGGGGGATGGGCACTTGCGAGGGCCCGCGCCCGCACGATCGACGCAGAGCGTCGAAGCGAGCATTCCCACGCGCAGCGTGGGAACGAGGAGTTTCCTGGATTTGCCCGTAAGTCGCTATTGAGAAACGGCTTATCGCAGTCGCTTGAAGTTCTGGAGCTCGCCGAAGAGGTCCGAGGCCACCATCGTGTTCTCGCCGATGGACTGGACGCGGCACACGTAGGCGTGGTTCAGGAGCTTGGGGTCGTTGGAGCGGTTGATGCTCGCGTTGAGGATCCCGTCGCGGTAGTCCCACCGGCCCGACGAGGTCACCGTATTGGGCTCGAACAGGCGCTTGCGGTTGGCCACGCGGGTGCTCACGAAGGTCCCGCCGCTCTGGAACACGGTCGTGACGGTCCCCTTGCGGTCGGTGTACATCCACGACCCGACCAGCATCTCGCGCACTTGCTGGTTCTTGTCGGGCTGAGGGGGGGGCATGGGGACGGGCGTGGGGGCGGCGACCGGGGCGGCGACCGTCTGGGTCGTCTGCTTCGGGGCGCTGGCCATCTTCAGCAGGTAGAGCACGCGGTTCGAGCCTGCGGGGGCGGCGAACGAGGTCGGGGCGGCGTCGCCGTCCACCTTGTTCACGCAGACCTTGAGCTTGTCGCCGTCGAACTCGTAAATGCCCTTGAGCACGTCGTCGAACTGGTTGGTGATCTCGATCGTGTGCGGGGTCTGGCTCGGGTCGATCCGCATGTTCGAGATCTTGCGGACCTCGGTGCGGGGGTTGGTCAGGTAGAACCCGCGCTCGCCGATGTGGATCCGGCCGTTCTGGGCGATCTTGGACCGGATGAGGTCGGGGGCGTACTGCTCGCCGTTGTTGGTGATGGAGAGGATGTCCCACTCGCCGGCGAGCAGGTCGTGCTGGCGTCGGATCTCGGCCTCGGTGGCCCGTCGGGGCGGGGGCAGGTCGTCCGCGGGTTTGGCCACGTCCTCGGTCCTGGCCACGGGGATCGTCACGTCGCCGATCACGGGCTGGGCGGCCGAGGACGACGCGACCGTCTTCAGGCGGACGAGCATGAGGCCCGAGCCGCTCGGGGCGTCGAACCCGTCGGCGACCTTGGTCTCGTCGTGGTGCGGCACGCACAGGAGCAGGTCGTCGTCCTCGAATTTGAACACGCCGCGGAGGATGCGGTCATCGGGCGTGATCACGTCGATGCGTCGCGGGGTGCGCGAGAGGTTCAGGCGGAACATCCACTGCTTGCGGGCCCCGGTCTCGGGGTTGATGATCTGCAACGAGCGGTCGGCGATGATCACGTTGCCGTCGGCGGCGACCTTCTGCCGGATCAGCTCGGCGCCCAGGCGTTCGCCGTCGTCCACCACGGAGACGATGCTCCAGGTGCCCGCCATGAGCTGGTGGGTGCGCTGGAGCTCCGAGGCCGTGGGCCTGCGAGGCGTCTCGTCGTCGATTTGCGGGATGGCCAGCAGCGGCAGCATCAGCAGTGAGAGCATGGGGGCGACTCCGTTCGAAAGCGGTTGGCAAGCAAGACCCGCGCACCTCCGCGAGGGTGAAAATCCGCCGTGGTTCTGACAGATCGACGCAAACTCGACAAGCTCAAATCTTGATCGAACCGCTGTCTGCCATCTTCGGCGATTTCGCCTGCCCAATCTCCCCCCGATGCCCCCGGTCAGTCGAGCCCACCGGGGCTGGCCTCGGGGCTGGCCGAGATCACGGTGCGGCCCGAGCTCGTCTTCGCCGTCGGGGGCGTGGCGGGAGGCGGCGAGGAGCCCGCCGAGGGCTGTCGGGCCGACGCGGGGATCGCCTCCGCGCCTCCGGTCGAATCGCAGCCCGCAAGGGCCAGAACGCCGCACGGGACCAGAACGATCGGGGCAAGCCTGGAAATCTTCATCGAAGAATCCTGATCCTGGGTGAAATGAGTTCGACCTGACCGGCAGATCGCGATGATGAGGGGCTCGAGCGGGGGCCGCTGAGACACGCTTTTGGGAGCGATTCCTGCTGAGGATCGCACCGACAGATTGGGTTCGTTTCCGTCCCGAGGCCCCCGAATTGGCTTCGTTTTGGGTTCGTTTTGGCTTCGTTTTCCCGCAGGCATCCCCCCTTGGGCACTCGGAAGAAAAGGCATAACCCATTGTGTGGTAAGAGCATCCGCACGAGTGTGCCTTGCATGCCGGGGGGCCGAATTGGGTTCGTTTTGCAAATTCCTGTTTTCGCGACGTTCGGAGTCCCTGGCGTTGGGTCGAGCCATCCTGAGGGTCCGGATTGTCAACGAGCCGGGGCGGTGCCCTGAGGCACCACTCCACCTCGATACTATCGCGGCACCCCCCTGCCCCGATCTCCGGCGATCGGCTAGAAGTCGCCGCTGTTGACGATCTCGCCGCCGGAGCGGGTCCCGAGCTTGCGGAACACGCCGAGGGTGGCCTGGCCGTTGACCGGGTTGATGGGGCCGACCACGTTGATCGAGTCCTTGATGTAGCGCACCGACCCGTCGCCGAACAGGGCGTTGATCCCGCCCGGGTGGAAGCTGCGGAAGCCCCACTGGCCCATCAGTTCGGTGGGGGTGGAGGGGTTGCGATGCCAGTCGAACGTGTGGGCGGAGTCCCCGCCGAGGTCCGGGATCAGCAGGCTGGCGTTGGGCTTGGCGATCGTCGAGATCAGCACCGTGGGGCGCGAAACGCCGGGCGTGGCGGTGCCGAACCATCCGGAGATCGTCCAGAAGTTGAAGTTGGCGTCCGGGTCGTTGCGGAACCGCGACTGCTCGCCCACGAACATGGTGTTGCTGAGCCCGTCCTGCACGTCGGACACGCGATACGTGTAGTCGAAGCCGAACATGCCGTCGGGCTGCCCGTACGATGACGGGCTCGCGGGGCAGCTGTACCAGTAGTGCCACAGGTCGCGGTTGCCCTGCACGCCCGCGTACGAGGACTGCGAGTAGCCGGGTGAGCCCGGATTGGTGGTCTTCATGAGGTCGGACGGGCAGAGATAGCCCGCGATCTTCGTGTTGTAGGCCGTGCTGTTGATCGCCGACCCGCCCACGTTCGGGATCCCGTAGGGGCCGTTGTTGTTGTTGGCGGGGACGGCGAAGTTGATCGCGTCGTACACCGTCTTGGATTCGAGATAAGGCAGGATCAGGGCGAACATGGTGTGGTTGCGGCGGGCCCCGCAGTCGATCCTGGAGTTCGGGTCGTAGGCCATGGCGCCCGGAGGGTAGGACCCGTTGGCGCTCTCGTAATTGGCGAGGGCCAGGCCGATCTGCTTGAGGTTGTTCGTGCACTGGGCGCGCCGGGCGGCCTCGCGCGCCGCCTGCACCGCGGGCAGCAAGAGGGCGATGAGCACGCCGATGATCGCGATGACCACCAGCAGCTCGATCAGGGTGAAACCTCGTCGCGGGTTCTTCGTTGCCGTCATTGGGGGAGGACCTCCGGGGTTCGTCGGGTGAGGAACAGGGGCATCTCACGTTGAGGCGCGGGAGGGTCCACCGGATCACGCCGGGCGCGCGGCGATCGCCGCTCAGAGCGAGGCGGGAGAGGAGATCGGGTCGAGGAGAGGGCCCCCGGCTGGACGCGGGTCGCGGATCATTGCGAAACCCGCCACGAAGCCGGTCCCACACCCTGGACCAGTCACGGGCTCCTGCGCGATCGCGCCAGAGATTCTCCTCGCGGGTGGGCGGGTTGGCTTCGAGGCACTTGCCCCCCAACATGTGTGTCGCGCGGCCAGGGGTGATCCGAATATGGGATCTCGTGGGCACTGGATTTGCTCTCTTGCGGCGCGAGTCCAGTGCCCGTGTCCTCTCCAGGGAGAATTCCGATGAACGACGCGACGAATCGACACGACAGCGAAGAGGGCAGCCCGAACATCGACCCGCTGAGCGGCCAGAAGGGCGCGCATCCGGTCGGCGTCGGGATGGGGGCCGCCAGCGCAGGCGCGGCGGGCGCGGCGATCGGATCGGTCGTGGGCCCGGTGGGCACCGTCGTGGGCGCCGTGGTCGGTGCCGTGGCGGGCGGACTGGCGGGCAAGAGCGTGGCCGAATCGATCGACCCCACGATCGAGGGCGAATACTGGAAGAGCAACTACTCCAGCCGCCCGTACGCCGACAAGTCCACCTCGTACGACGACATCGCCCCGGCCTACCAGTACGGCTGGGAGTCGCGCGCCCAGCACGCCGACCGCTCCTTCGACGACGCCGAGCAGGACCTCGCCCGGGGCTGGCAGAACACCAAGCACGCCACCCGCCTGGGCTGGGAGAAGGCCAAGCATGCCACCCGCGACGCCTGGGACCGCATCGACAGCAAGGTCAGCGGCTCGTTTCGCCATTCTTGATCGCGGATTTCTCTGCGTTTATCCGCCACGAATATCCCAAAATCTCCAACCCGCCTCGGCGGTTCGTCGCCGGACGAGCGCGGGGCGGGTTGTTTGCATCGAGGAATCCGACCATCCTCGCAGGTCGATTTTCCGGCTCCGGGTCCGACGTCGATGGATCGTGAGACGCATCGGCGTATCGGGTCTCGCCCACGGCGGACCACGTTTATTCGCGAGTCGCCGACTCATCGAGCAGGTTCGGCGACTTCGACGAACCCGCGAGTTCCACGACGACGGCCGCGTGGCGTGGCCACCCGGTCTCCAACATGCAAGGATGCCCCCTTTTTTCCATCTTTCAAAGGTAGAAAGGGGGCGTCACTCTAATCTTTAGAATACGATGATGCCACGCTTGGGGGGGGCTTCCGAGCCGAGATGGCGGACGTTTTTGCCGATGATCTCGTACCGCTCGATCGTGTATTCTCCTGGCGCAAAAAAGTTGTTCGTATCGTGCCGCGGGTAGATCTTCAAATCGACGACAAAACCGCCGATCACAGGAGTCGCTGTTTCGACATAACCATTCCACCCGGTGATCGGGGCGTCCATCTCCTCGACAACCCAACGGAAGCGGTCAATCCTCTCCTGGGGCACAAAATCCAGGTCTTGGAGCACCGATGCAACCCCCTTGGGAATACCGAGATCGCCTTGGCGAGCGACAATCAATAGCCCCTTATACCTCCGTGCCTCGGCTCGGGACTTTGCCAGGCCGAAAGCATAGGCCTCATCGAGGTCCGATGCTCGTTTCCAGGCACCTCCCACCGCAAGCCGTTTGGGATCGGAAGCCTGTGCAGGCGCTCCCATTGATCCGCCGAACATGCAGATCACTGAGACGCAAATCATCCAGCGGAGCCTCATTGTCCCCTCCAGTTCGAGTTGGATGGATCGATCACTGGGCCGTTCCTGTCCACATCGTCGCAAACTTCGTTACCACAAAGGGTTGAGCAGGTTGAAGCACGTACAGAACTTCGTTAAGATCTTTATCAAGCATCGAAATTGCGTAAGAAACACTCACACTATCAACCGTCGATGGGTTTGGGATAGCATTCCATGAGGCGAGATCGCAGCTGATACCCTTTCCGTCTCGGAATTCTCCAGGACCAATCATATTGAGGAATGGTTGCTCGTTATAATCTGTATCGCTGGCGCCGTAACGTGGGACGCGCGTGACTTTTTCTTTTATAGTGCCTTGAATGTAGAGATTACGTCCGTTGCCTCGAATTTTGAAATTGAGGAAAACGGTGGGTCCATTTCCAGGTTCGATTCTCGGGCCGGAGACCGGTAGTTGGGTAACCAAAAAGGCTTCTTCCGGCGGTTTCGCGGTCCAGGTGACTTTCGGCGAAGTCGATATATACGTGCCGCCGGAGGGGTAATTCAAGAATGTAATCTCGACCTGGATTGCGTAATCGCAAACGACGGGTAGACGTCCCGCCCCGTTCCATGAGAGAGAAGTACCGCCCGAAGCTTCGCCAGGTGACGCGTTCAGGTCGCCCGCCCAATATTTCCATTTGACGTTCTGGATAGGATGACTTCCGGTGCGTACGGCGGTAAAGGTGAGGTCATCACCAACGTAGATATCATTCGCCGTGCGGGATAGATTAATTCCGGTGGCGGTACTTTGCCCGCATGCTCCATTCCCCCCGACCAGAAATGCAGCGACAAGAGCGAGACACCCCGAAACCGCGGAGCGATTGAGCATAGTCATTCCTCTTGATGCCGAGCTGGATGCAAGTGCGTTTACGCCTGGCCTCGCGATTTTTCCAGGCAGTAAACTTTTGGTATGATCACTTAAAGAACGATCCAAGTCAATCCAAAAAAGCTGCATTATTTAGCGGATTCTTCGCCGAATCCGGCAGCTTCTGACGCAACTCCTAACTGGCTTGGTTGTTGGCGGAATGCTCGCGGCCCGACCCCGCTTTCGGTGTGCGATCTCTGAAGAGTCGCAGGGTTGGCCATCGGGAGGGGAGAATCCGACAATCGTCGCAGGACGATTCCCCTGGCCCAGGTCCAGCGTCTATAATCGGTAGATGCGTGGTTGCAGAGGCAGGTAGATCAGGGATCGTCTCCGGAAGCGAGGAGTCCGCGCCATGGCCGCAGGCACGAGACCGCAGGGCAAGCTGCTGGACTACGAGCAGTTCATCGACCACCAGCTTGGCCTCACGCGGGCGCGGATCAAGATGACCGACGTGTTCACCGCGGGCGTATTGCTCGTGGCGACGGTCGTGGGCGTGGTGTTCCTGGAAGTCCTCCTGGATCACATGTTCGGCCTGCCGTTCTGGCTGCGCCAGGTCGTGCTGATCCTCGGGGCGGCGGCGATCGTGGCGTTCACCGCCATGCGCGTGGTCATGCCCATGCTCGGCCGCGTGAACGGCCTGTACGCCGCGAAGACGATCGAGGGGGCCGACCCCGCGTTCAAGAACAGCCTGATCAACTATCTCCAGCTCCGCGAGCACCGCGGGGAGATGTCGCGCACGATCATGGCGGCCGTGGAGGCCAAGGCCGTGGACGACCTGGCGAAAATCCAGGTCGACGACGTGGTCAATCAGAAGCGGCTGGTGCAGACCTTCTACGCGCTGGCGGGCATCGTGGTCGTCTTCTGCATCTACGCGTTCCTCACGCCTAAGCCGATTTTGGACTCCATTAAGAGGGCGCTTCTGGCCGACGTGGCGCGCCCCACGAACACGCAACTGGTGAACATCAAGCCGGGCGACGACCCCAAGCTCCAGCGCGTGGTGGCCAGCGCCAACGTGGAATTTTCGACCGAGATCAAGGGCGAGCGGCCGAAGTCCGTGACCCTGCACTTCAGCACCGACGGCACCCACTACCTGACCCGCGAGCTCAAGCAGAAGGCCAACGGTAACGACTACGACCCCTGGAAGTTCGTCTTCCCGAACGTCCAGCAGCCGATGGATTATTACTTCCGCGCCTCCGACGCGCAGTCGCGGACCTATCACCTGGACGTCCTGCCCGAGCCCATCGTGGTGTCGTTCAAGCACGACCTGGAGTTCCCGTCGTACACCGGCGTGGCCCGCCGGACCGACGTGGAAGGCGGAGACATCGAGGCCATCGAGGGGACGATCGCCACGATCAAGGCCCGCACGAATCAGCCCGCGCAGACGGCCTGGATGATGGTCGCCAAGCCCCAGGAGAAGAACCCCCGGCAGATCGACTGGCCGAACGCCGACAAGGTGCTCATGACCGTGAGCGAGACCGACGCCCACGAGCTGACCGGGCGGATCAAGGTCGCCTTCAACGGCCGATACCAGATCAACTTCCAGACCACCGGCGGCCAGACGAACCCCGACGCCCAGCACAAAGAGATCAAGTCGCTGAAGGACAACCCGCCCGCCGCGCGGTTCGTCCGCCCCGAGCGTCCCGCGCTCAAGCTGCCCAGCAACGCGAAGCTGCCGCTCCAGGTCAAGGCGACCGACGACTTCGGCGTGAAGGAGACGACCCTCCACGTGCAGATGCAGAAGGACGTCCTCCAGCCGGCCAAGGACTACCTGGAAGGCAAGACCCCCACGCGCGACCTGGCCCAGGACGACGTGCTGGACCTGGCGGCGCTGAAGGTCAAGCCGGGCGAGACGATCGAATACTGGCTCACGGTCAGAGACACCAAGGAGCCCGTGGCCAACCGGGTCGAGACCCAGCACCAGACGATCGAGGTCACCGATCCGGCGTCGAAGGAAGAGCTCCAGAAGATCGAGCAGCAGCAGAAGCCCGAGGAGCCCCCGCCCGCCGATCCCCAGGACGACACGCCCCCGCCCCCGCCCGAGCAGGACACCCAGCCCGACGCCCAGAAGAAGCCCGGCGAGAACCAGGAGAAGGGCGAGGGCGACCAGGCCGGCGACCCGAAAGACGGCCAGGGCGAGCCGCAGGATCCGAAGGACGACCAGCAACCGCAGCCGCAAGATCGCGAGATGACCGAGCAAGAGCGCCAGAAGATGGAGCAGCTCGAGAAGGCCCTCTCCAAGCTCAGCAACCAGAACAAGCCAAACAATCAAGGCAAACCCAACCAGGGCGGAAACACCCCGCCGTCCGACTCAAAGAACGCCAACCCGCCCCAGTCCAAAGACCAGGCGGGAACGCAGAACAAGACGCAAAACCAGCAAAACCAGGGGAAGACCCCCCCACCGCAAAACAACAATCCCCAGAACACCATGCAACCCCAGCAAGGCGATCAGCAGCAGCAAAACAACCAGGACCCCAACAAGTCGCCCGAGGTCTCCCGAAACCAGAACCCTCAGCAAAACCAGAAGTCCAACAACGAACAGTCCAAGGACCAGCAAGGCCAGAAGGGCGACGCTCAGTCCAAGGACCAGCAAGGCCAGAAGGGCGACGCTCAGTCGAAGGACCAGCAGGGCCAGAAGGGCGACGCGCAGTCCAAGGACCAGCAAGGCCAGAAGGGCGACGCGCAGTCGAAGGACCAGCAAGGCCAGAAGGGCGACGCGCAGTCCAAGGACCAGCAGGGCCAGAAGGGCGACGCTCAGTCCAAGGACATGCAGGGCCAGAAGGGCCAGCACCGCGAGAAGGTCCACGCCGAGGAGAAGGTCGACCCCCACACGAAGGGCAACGCGCGGGCGACGGGCGAGCCCGGCGCGTAGGGCG
>JANOBY010000294.1:0-1788 GCA_031411935.1 Planctomycetales bacterium
CCAGAAAGGGAAAACTCGGTGTCAGTTCAGTTTTCCCGATAGTTTTCCCCGAGGGAAACTCCACCAAACGCTTCGAACACAGCACGCACAAAGGTGTCAGCACGCACAAAGGTGTCAGGAACCGTTTTGAGTTTCTTCGGGAGATCACGCGTTTCAGGACGCCCAATCCAGACCCATGCAACGCCAATGGTTCCTGACACGAATGGCATTAAGCCATTCGCGACAAGTCTCGTCCCGGAATTGACTTGAGGCGACGGTGGCCTTCCCTCACGATGGCGGTTCCTGACCCCATCCCGTGAGGGAGGCATCCCATGCATCGCCGAATCGTTGGCATCCTTCGCGGCCTCAAGCGAGAACCGGCCCGACTCCTCGACCGGCCCGCCATCCTCGACATCTGCCGACGCGCCGGCCACTCCTGGCGGGCCTCGCTCTTCGACCCCGTCACCACGATCCACGTCTTCCTCACCCAGATCCTCCACGGCAACACGGCGATCAATCACCTGCCCCGATTGACCCGGCGTTGCTTCACCGACTCCGCCTATTGCCAGGCTCGCTCCCGCCTGCCCCTGGGAGTCTTCCGCGACCTGGTGCGGCGGGTCGCCGACTCGCTCCACGCCGCCACCGGCGACGCCGGGCGATGGCTCGGGCATCGCGTCCTGGTCGTGGACGGCTCCGCATTCTCGATGCCCGACACGCCCGAACTCCAGGAGCACTTCGGCCAGTCGCGCGGCCAGGAGCCCGGCTGCGGGTTCCCGGTGGCCCATCTCCTGGCGATGTTCCACGTCGGCACGGGGATGCTCCTGGATGTCCTGGACGGCCCGCTCTACACCCACGACATGGCCGACGCGGCCCGGCTCCACCCCCGGTTGGAGGCCGGCGACATCCTCCTGGGAGACCGCGGCTTCTGCTCCTTCGCGCACCTGGCCCTGCTGGTCGAACGCGGCGTCCACGGGGTCTTTCGCATGCACCAGCGGCAGATCGTCGCCTTCGAGCCGCATCGCCCCCATAAGCGACCGGGAGAGAAGGGGACCCCCGAAGGACGCCCGTCGTCGCGTTGGCTCCGCGGCCTGGGACCGACCGACCAGGTGGTCGCCTGGCTCAAGCCCAAGGGCCGCCCCGAATGGATGACGGCCGAGCGATACGCGGGGCTGCCCGAGGAGTTGGAGGTCCGCGAGCTGCGTTACCGGGTCGACCGCCGCGGGTTCCGGGTCCGCGTCGTGACCCTGGCGACGACCCTGGCGGACGGGGTGCGATATCCGGCGGAGGCGTTGGCGACACTCTATCGATTGCGTTGGCGAGTGGAGTTGAATTTGAGGCACTTGAAGACGACGATGAAGATGGATGTCCTGCGTTGCGAGACGGTGGCGGGGGTGAACAAGGAGCTGATGATGTTCGCCCTGGCCTACAACCTGGTGCGCCTGGTGATGCTGGAGGCGGCCACGCGCCAGGGCGTGGCGGTGGGACGGATCAGTTTCGTGGACGCCTTGCGCTGGCTGTGCGAGGCCCGGCCGGGCGATCGCTTGCCGAAGCTGGTGGTCAATCGCGACCGACCCGACCGGTCCGAGCCGAGGGTGAGGAAACGACGGCCGAAGTCCTACCCACTGATGACCAAACCTCGATCCGTCCTCCGCAAAGTCCTTACAGAACAACAGGTTATTTCTTAGCTTAATGCCATTCGTTCCTGACACCTTTGATTTCTCCCGCGAGTTGGACGCGGTCACCGGGCTGCAATACAATCGGGCTCGCTACTACGACGCGGCGATCGGGAGGTGGACCCAGGAGGACCCG
>JANOBY010000295.1:0-21504 GCA_031411935.1 Planctomycetales bacterium
GTCCCCGTGTTCGTCCCGTTCAATAAAGTGTCGGCCAATCGCGAGATGGTGACCTCGTCGGCTCGCGGCGGGAATCGCATCATGCGTTAATCGAGGCTCACGTCTCTCGGTCCGAACCGGAGGATTTGGCCTTCCGCCGCACTTCGTTCACGAAGTCGTGCGCCGCACGGGATGGGACGGGAAGTCTCCACTTGCCCGTGGTGGCGAGCACGAGACGCCTGGCCGAGGGGGCATCGCACAGATGCCCCGGCGAGACGAACAGAGGGGAGACCCGCGAGCGGGTTCGTAAGACGGATCCGAGGACTTCGGCGCCGTCGCGAAGCTCGGAGAAGTCGCCACGCTCGGGCCCCGGCTCGTCATAGGTTCCAAACAAGCGACTCTTGGCGCATCCGACCGTCGGGCGATTGAGCCAGAGCCCCAGATGGCTCGCAATGCCGAGACGCCGAGGGTGGGCCATGCCCTGTCCATCGCAGAGGACCACGTCGGGATCGCTCTTGAGTTGCGAGAAGGCTTCCAGCAACGCCGGAGCCTCGCGATACGAAAGCAGGCCGGAAACGTAGGGAAACGAGGCCGGCGCGGCGACTCCGACCCGCTCCAGGATGTCCGAGGAGCCGACCTTCATGACCACCACCGCCGCGTAAAGCTCGGTCCCGAAGCGGTCGAACGAGACGTCGCAGGCCGCGAGGGTCTCCCAGGGAGAGACCGGTGGGACGATACGAACCTGCTCGGCGAGCTCCTTCTGAAGGAGTCTCGCCTCACGCGGGCTGAGGTCCCAATCATGGAGGTGGTGGAATTGCATGAAGAGACCTCCATGCAATCCGGGCGCCACTGGCTTTCAGGACGACCGCCCTCGCGACAGGGTGCGGATTGCTGCGGCCGCCTGATGAACCTCGTCGGTCGTCACATCCAGGTGTGTGCAGGCTCTGAGCGTTTGCGGGCCCAGGGCGCTCATCAGGATCCCGTGCTCGCGGAGTTGACCGGCGAGGTCGGCGGCGGTCCCCAGCGCCGGATCGACGGAGATCCAGACCAGGTTCGTCTCGACCTCGCCCGATTCGAGGGAAAGGCCCTCGGTCTCTTTGACCGCTGTGGCGAGGATCTTCGCGTGGACGTGGTCCTCGGCCAGTCGTTCCACGTGATGATCGAGCGCGTAGCTCGCGCCCGCTGCAATCGTCCCGGCTTGCCTCATCCCGCCCCCGAGGACCTTGCGAAGGCGGCGAGCCTCGCGGATGGCGTCGCGAGAACCGGCCACGGCCGACCCCACGGGGGCACCCAGGCCCTTCGAGAAGCAGATGGAGACGGTCTCGAACAGCGAGGACCAGGTCGCCGCGGGGATCCCCGAGGCGACCACGGCATTCATGAGACGTGCCCCATCCAGATGCATGATCAGGCCGTTGGAATGGGCCCAAGCGGAGATCGCCTGCACATCCTCCATCGGGTGAACCTTGCCACCGGCCCGGTTGTGGGTGTTTTCCAGGCATACGAGCCGGGTTCGGACGTAATGACCGTCGTCCGGCCGGATCCGCCCTTCGAGGTCGCCCCGGTGGATCATCCCGAGGCGGCCGGGCAAGGTCCGGCTGGTCGTTCCCCAGAGGCGGGCGATCGCTCCGCCTTCCCACACGTAGACGTGGGCGGTCTCTCCACAAAGGAGCTCGTCGCCGGGCTTGCAGTGGACGCCGATCGCGATCTGGTTCGCCATGGTCCCGGACGGGACGAAGAGCGCGGCCTCCTTGCCGAGCAGTTCCGCCGTCCTGGCTTCAAGCTCAAGGACGGACGGGTCCTCACCGTAAACATCGTCACCCACCCGAGCTCCGGCCATGGCCTCGCGCATGGCGGGGGTCGGCTGGGTCACGGTGTCGGATCGCAGGTCGATCGGGCGGCGATTCATGAAAGACTCTCGTGGGAGTTAAACTTGGAGACCCGGGTCATTCGCCAAGCCAGGCCTTGAGCCGAGCCTTCTGGGCCTCGGTCGCGTCGGGCCGGACTTCCATCGCCCAGGTTTCCGCCGGCTCGGTGCCGAAGGTGGTGACCAGCGGTGTGAGCCGGTCGCGGCGAGCGACCAGGATCGTCACCGTCTCGTTCGGCCGGTAATGATCCATGCGGTCGGACCATTGATCGGGACCTACACGGAAGTCGCCGATGGCCACGATCTCGTCGCCGACGTTGAAGCCCGCGTCGAAGCCTGGGGTATCCCGCTTAACCTGGGTGACCATGAGACGGCCATTCTCGGGCTTCGTGACCAGGCCGAGCCAGGCCTTCGGGGGCTTCCCGTTTTTGGGCGGCTCCTTCGCCTTGAACCGCAGGCCGTAGTATTCCAGGGCCGGCGAGTAGTCGAGCTCCTGAGTGGTCTCAAGCGCCACGTGGAACCAGGACGAGAGGTCGCTGCGCGCGACTTCGGAGGCCAACTGCCTGAACTCCTGGGACGTGAAGCCTTGCTCCCCGGAATATCGTTCGTAGGCGAGCCTCATGAGATCGTCGAGCGACTTCTTCCCCTCGGTCCGGCGGCGGATCTCGACATCGAGCAGTAAGGCCACGACCGACCCCTTGGTGTAGTAGGAGACGGCCGTGTTCCGCGAGTTCTCGTCCGGTCGGTAGAACTTGATCCAGGCGTCGAACGAGGCCATCTCCAGGGGCTGGACCTTGCGTCCGGCGGTCCCCTGCAAGGCTCCGATGTCGGTGGTCGGTTCTTCCCCCTTTCCGGGTTCTCCCGCGAGGTAGTCGGCGACCGACTCCAGGCCGCTACGTCGGAGGAACAGCGGCCCGTAATATGTGGTGAACCCTTCGGCCACCCAGAGGCCCCGGGTCGTGACCTCGTTCTCGTAGTCGAACGGGCCGAGTTCGCGGGGCCTCAGGCGTTTCACGTTCCACACGTGGAAGAACTCGTGGCTCACGAGTTCGAGCCAATCCCGATACGATTTCTTCGTCCGGGTTGCCCACCGCGAGGTCATAAGCACCGTGGAGTTCTTGTGCTCCAGGCCCCCGCCGGCCTCGACGATCAGGTTGAAGAAGAGGTACTTGTCGTATGGAAGCTGGCCCCAGAATTTGAGCTGTTCCCGGACGATCGTCTCCACGTCCTTGGCCGATCGGGGTCCGTCCCAGACTCCGCCCTCCCCTTCATTCACGAGGAAGTGCGGCTTGCCTCCGACCTCGAACTCGTAGACCGAGGGATTCCCCACATAGATCGGGCAGTCCACCAGGGTGTCGAAATCGGCGGCAAGGTAATGATGGGGAGCCTTGTCGGGGGCGTCCGCAAGGCCCGTCATCGACCTCAGCCATCCGGGCGGTGGGACGACCGTCACGTCGTGCGGCCGCATGGTGCCTTCAACCAGGCTCAGGAACGTCGATGCTCCGTTGAGGATCGCGAAGGACGAATCCACCCAGTTGGTCCGAACCGACATCTCGCGGGAGTAAACGCGGTAGGTGACGGTCACCGATGATGCGCCCAAGGTCGTCACTCGCCACCGGTTCTTGCGCGTCTTCTCGACCGCGAGCGGCTTCCCGTCGGAGGTCTTCGCCTCCAGCAATTCGACCTGTCGGGCGTATTCGCGAACGAGGTAGGAGCCAGGCGTCCAGACCGCCATGAACAGGTCGATCTCGGCCTTCCCCTCGGTCGGGAAGGTGGCCTCCACGTGGACGTAATGCGTCTTCGGGTCGGGGAAGCGGAGCGTATGGCGGATCGGTTCCACGGGGGGCTTGTCGGGGGCTTGAGCGTCGGAGGTGGGCATGACGAACCAGAGACTCAGGAGGAGGAGGGAACCGGGGCGGAGCATGAAGTCCTCGACGGTCATGAAGGTGGCAGGCGTCGCCACCGATCGTAACCGACCGCCAGGCGACCACCAAGTGCCTGGCGAGTTCTCAGATCGAGCAGCTCGACTGGCCTCGCTTTTCGAGATAACGCTGGTGATAGTCCTCGGCCTTGTAGAAGGTCTCCGCGGGCAACACTTGCGTCACGATGGGGCGACGAAAGCGGTTTTGAGCCGTCAGAGAGGCAATTTTTTCCTCGCCGGCACGCTTCTGGTCTTCATCGTGGTAGAACACGACGGAGCGGTACTGGGTGCCCACGTCCGGGCCCTGGCGATTGAGGGTGGTCGGGTCGTGAAGTTCGAAGAACACGTCGAGTAACTGAGCGAAAGTCACTTTCTGAGGGTCGAATTCGACCTGAACAACCTCGGCATGGTTGGTGGTGCCGCTGCAAACGTCTCGGTAGGTGGGATCGGACGTGATGCCCCCCTCGTAACCGACCAGAGCCTCGATCACTCCCGGAACCCTCCGGAAGTTCAGCTCGACTCCCCAGAAGCAACCGGCACCGAACGTCGCCAGATGAGTCTCGGCCATGTTGCAAACCTCGATATGGGGGACGATGGAAAACACAAGGAAGCCTCTTTTTTGTAGGCTCCCGGCCTCGTCCGGGCAATGGTCAGCCGATAGGATGAGTGTGACCCTGACCCCGGAGCCTCTCGATGTTTCACTCCGAGCCCCTTCAGCTGACCACGACCGGGCGAGGAACGGTGGAGATCACCTCGCTGGTCGACCGGGTCGTTTCGGCAAGCCGGATCGACCGAGGGCTATGCCACGTGTTCCTCCACCACACGAGTGCCTCGCTGGTCTTCTGCGAGAACGCCGATTCCACCGTCCGCACCGATCTGGAGGGGTTCCTGCGGAGGCTCGTGATCGACGACGACCCTCATTTTCGCCATCGAGATGAGGGGCCGGACGACATGTCAGCCCATGTCCGCTCGATCCTGACTGCCAACTCGGTCTCGATCCCCGTGGCCTCCGGACGATGCGACCTGGGGACCTGGCAGGGGTTGTTCCTTTACGAGCACCGGACCTCGCCCCATCGCAGGAGGATCACGGTCAGCGTCGTGGGCTAAATCTCGCCCCGAGTTTCGCCGGGTTAAATTCCAGTCAATGGGTTCGTTCGTCGCTCGAAGGCCCGAAATTGGCTTCGTTTTGGGTTCGTTTTGGCTTCGTTTTCGGGTCGATGCCGTTTTAAATCCACGTCCAATTTGAGTTTTAACTCATTACGATCAAAGCGTTTCCGTGTGAACGTAGTGCCCAGCCTGGAGGGCAAAATTGGGTTCGTTATGCAAATTCATTGTTTTGCGAAATCGCCCTTTCCCCCCCTGGTCTTCGTGCCCGGCGTGGGGGTCCAATTTGTCAACGAGCAGGTGGAGGCCGTGAAGCCTCCCATCCCCGATAGTATCGAGGCGATATCGGTTCTCGATCGCCCGGAGTGCCGGGACTCGACCCGATTCCGTCAACTCGTCGATGCGTAAAGGGCTTCGATCCTCGACCCGTTGCAGAGCTTGATCGGACGATTGAGCTTGTCGCGTATCTCGGTCTCAAGGTCCACGCCGAAGGCCGAGTAGATCGTGGCGGCGAGGTCGTCCGGCAGGTAGGGACGGCTCGCGGGATAGGCCCCCACCTTGTCGGACTGGCCGATGAACTGGCCACCCTGCACCCCGGCGCCCGCGAACACCGAGGTGAAGACCGCGGCCCAGTGGTCCCGACCGGGGACGGGGCTCCCTCCGTTGAGGGTCAACCTCGGGGCGCGGCCGAACTCGCCGGTGATCACCACGAGCGTCTCGTCGAGCATCCCATGATGAGCGAGGTCGTCCAGAAGCGCCGAGATCGCCCGGTCCGTGGGCGGAAGCAGGTCCGACTTGAGCCGGCGGAAGATGTCGGAGTGGGAATCCCAGGTCTGCACCGCGCCCAGGTTCGCCTGGACGATCGGCACCCCCGCCTGGACGAGGCGGCGGGCGAGCAGGAGCGACTGCCCGAAGGTGTGGCGTCCGTAACGATCGCGAACCCGGGGGTCTTCCTTCTTCAGCTCGAAGGCCCGCGCGACCTGGCTGTTCAGGAGCAGCGAATAGGCGTTCTCGCGCTGCTCGGCCATGGGGTCGTCGGACGAGACCGAGGCGCTGAGCGAGTCGCGACTGGCGCCGAGCTCGTCGAGCAGACGCCTCCGGCCTCGCATCCGTTCCACGCTGAACCCCGAGGGGAGCGTGAGGCTCTCTTCCTTGAAATACGCGTTGTTCGGGTCCTTCTTGATGTGCCAGGGGTCGTGCCTGGGGCCGAGGAACCCGGCGTTCTGGCCGGGCCAGACCAGGGGGCCTTCCATCAGGAACGTGGGCAACATCACGCTCGTGGGGACCCCGTCGGAGCGAGGGCGCACGGCGTCGAGGGCCGACCCGTAACACGGGTAATCGCTCCGCGATGCGATCTTGTCGAAGAAGGCCCCGGGTTGCGGGTGTCCCGTGAGGAGGTGGTGCGTGGCGTTCAGGTGATTGAGGTTCGTGTGGGCCATCGAGCGGACCACGGCGAGCCGGTCGGCTCGGGCGGCCAGGCCCGGCAGATGTTCGCAGAACTCCATGCCGGGGACGTTCGTCGCGATCGGCTTGAACTCGGACCGGATCCCCTCGGGGGCGTTCGGCTTGAGGTCGAAGGTGTCGATGTGGCTCGGGGCCCCCGTGAGGAAGACCACGATGACCGACTTGGCCCGACCCGTCCGATTTCCGGGCCCTTCCGCGAGCGCCTTCCTGCCGAGGAGCGTGGGCAGGGACATCCCCAGGAGCCCGGAGAATCCGACCTGGAGGAATTCTCGTCGCACCATTCCGCGTTCGTGAAGGTGGGCGGGAGTGGTCATCGGGCAGGGCTCGCGGGAGGTCGTCGTTTGTTTAGCATTCCTTCAACCTACCCCGGCCTCCGGGGGTTGGCAAGGTGTTTCGACATGTCCAGGTTCGAAACCGCGACATCGAGCCACGGGCTGCCGGGGATACTTGGCATACTCCGATTGCTCGGCCGACCGGGTGCAGAGCAGGAAATGTGAGCCCCGGGGGGTGCGGATGTCTCGCTTGTGGAGACACTGGGAACACAGGGTCGCTCGCATCAAGGCCCTCGCGGCGGGACGTGCCAGATCGTGACGGAGTTCCGGCGCGCTCTCTTCGTGGTCAGGGTGGCGGATTCAGGGTTCGAGCCGATCGATTTGCCAGGTGCCTCCCTGTCGAGTATACCTCAATCGGTCGTGCAAGCGATTCGGACGCCCCTGCCAGAACTCCAGGGACTCGGGAACCACGCGGAACCCGCCCCAATGATCGGGTCGGGGGAGGATCTCGGTCGCGGCCAGCG
This sequence comes from Planctomycetales bacterium, assembly GCA_031411935.1. GTDB lineage: Bacteria > Planctomycetota > Planctomycetia > Isosphaerales > Isosphaeraceae > JAQGHR01. Next base: position 7,129 of record JANOBY010000295.1, read on the forward strand.
CCTCGAGTTCGGCCAGGCGGCTGTCGAACACGTTGCGGTCGGCGACCACCTCACTCTGGCGGGAGGCGAGCGCCCCGAGTTGCGAGCCCAGCGGACGGCTCGCGAAATAGGCGTCGGATTCCTCGGCCGAGAGCTTCATCACCGATCCCTCGACCCGGATCTGCCGCTCCATCGTGGGGTAGAAGAAGGTCAGCGAGGCGAACGGATTCTGTTCGAGTTCCCGCCCCTTCCGGCTGAGGTAATTGGTGTAGAAGACGAACCCACGCTCGTCGTATCCCTTCAGGAGGACGATCCTCGCCGAGGGCCGGCCGTCGGGCTTGGCCGTGGCCAGGGTCATCGCGTTGGGCTCCGGCAGATTCCGCGCGAGCGCCTCGTCGAACCAGTGGCGGAACTGGACGAAGGGGACCTTCGCAAGATCCGCTTCCGATAACGATGCGTGGTGGTACTCCTTGCGGAGGTCGGAAACGCTCATGGGTCAAGCCTCGATCAAGATCGGTTTTTAGAAGTTGTAGGCGGTGAGCGAGGATCGCCGAGTGCGGTCTTCCGACGGTTCAGGGGTCCTCGTGATCGTCAGTTGGATCGGAGGTGGCGAGGGTGCGGAGGCCGCCCGCCCGCCTCATCCATGCGCTGGTTTGCCAGTTATCCACCGGGTGGATGGACGTCAGGAGCGGCGGGACCTGCAGCCCGAAGAACCGGCCAAGGGCCATCAGGAAGGGTTCGTAGAGGCCCCGGAGTTCGGCGAGCCGGGCGTCGCCGTCGCCGCGGAGTTCCCATCCCACCTCGCGCAACTCGGATCGGAGAGCGTCCAGATCCTCTCGGCGAACGCGATGGCCGTCGGCCGGATGGATCGGTGTCCGGTAGTGCTGCGCCAGGTCGACCGCCGCGTGACGCGCCATGGCGAAGGTGAGCTTCGCCGAATAGTTGTCGCTGGTCTTCACCTCGGCGATGACCAGGGCGGAAGTATCGAGGATCGTGGCAAGAGCGGCGAGCCAGGACTGGTTGTCATGCTGCGACCGGTAGAAACCCAGGACGGGGTAGGACAGATGACTCTCCAGGAGCTCGGCCGACCATCGCTCCCACTCCTCCAGCATCGTGCGTAGAGTCGCGGCGTTACGGGCGGAGCCGAGGCGGATGAGGAGTTGCCCCGCTGACGGAGGCGAGCCCGCGCGGGCGTCGAGCAGGGAGATCGTCAATTCTCGTCTCGAAAACGTCTGATAGAGCACGGGGAGGTAGCTGATCACCACGGCCAGAAATGCGAACCCGGTCCCCGCCTCGATCACGGACGCGATTCGTCCCGGACTGGTCGAGGGCGTGAGGTCTCCGAAGCCGAGCGTGAAGAAGGTCACGCCGCTGAGATAGAAGTAATCGGTGAAGGTCGGAACGATCCCGGGCGGATTCAGAGGCAGCGCCAACGACCAGTGGAGGCAGGCAAACCCCAGAATGAGCCCGAAGGCCCACAGGACAACCAGCAGGAGGATCGACAGCGGTCCGTACTGGCTGAGGAAGTTCTCTCGACGTTTCGTGGTCCGGAAGATCCGCGAGCTGAGCTTCCAGAATTTCCAGCTCAGATGGTAATAGATTCGCGTGAATCGGATTCGTCGGGAGGCCCGCCGGGGCACGATCATCGCCTCGAACCCGTCCATCAGGATGAGGAAGATCGTGACCACGCTGAGGATCGAAATGAGGATCATCGCGTTGGCCTCTGGCCGGAGTCCGGTCCAGCCTCCATGACGGTTCAGCCCGGGGCGCGTTGGGGCGGCATCCCGCGACCGAACTGGTCGCCGACCTGGTTCGGATCGGTGCCCGCGAAGAGGATGTCGACCATCTTCTCGCTCTGGACCGCCCGCCCCGCCTCGTCGGTCAAACTCGCCACGATCTTCCGGGAAGCGACGTCGATCACCTCGCCGGTCGAGGGATAGGCGAGCTTGCCGTCGAGGCTGAACTTGATCCACCCCGGCTCGTCCCTGAGCTGGATCGAGCCCAGGCTTTTAGGATCGTCGTCCGAGGTGAACAGGTGGAGCCGCTGATTGAAGGCGTCGCACACCCAGACTTCTCGGCCATCGGGGGGCATGCCGATCCCGTGGCTCGGGCATCCGTGCCGCTTCACCGGGCCCTGCTTGTAGCCCTCGACCTCCACGCGGCGGACGACCTTTCCGGAGGTGATGTCGCCGATCTCGTAGCCGAGAAGGCTGTTCACGTTCGCGAACACGCGTGTCTCGTCGGCCGAGACCGTGAACGGCCTCACCGGGGCGGAAAACGGCCCCACGGTCTTCGCCGACTTCTGAGTTTTCGGGTCGGCGAGCGTGAGCAGAGGGGATTTCAACCCGGCGAGGTACACGTACCGGCTGGACGGGCCATAAACCGTGTTATGGGAGCCCGATTTTGGCACGATCGTGGCGAGAACGTCGCCCTTCATGCCGTCGACCACGTTCCAGTGATCCTTCTCGAACGAGGGCAGGTAGATCTGCGACCCGTCGGGCGAGATGGACATGCGATCGCATCCGCCCTCGTAGGCCCGCTCCCAGAGGATCCTGTCGGTGAGGAGGTCATGACAGGTCATCGTGTGGGTGGTCGCCACGTAGATCCGGTTCGTGGCGGCCGAGGCGCAGATCCCCTTCACGTTGCGAGGCTTCCCCTTCTCGTCCACACCCGCGGAGGCGATCCGCCTCACGAACCTGTGACCGTCGCGGATATCGAAGACGAGGATGCCGTGGCCCCCGTATTCGAGGTAGTCTCGGATGCCTGGAGTGGCCACATACAGATAGTGGTGATCGGCAGGTTCCCGCGCCACCACAATCGCTCCCCGAGCGACCGTCCCGGCCGCGACCAGGGAGCCCAGGAACTGGCGACGACTGACAAGCGGGCTCGGCATGGTCCACCTTCGCGATCAAGGTGAGAGAGGGGCGAAGACCGGCAGGGAGCCTACTCGGGATCATCCCACCGGGCAAGAGTCAGCCTGCGTTCGCCGCGGCCTCCAGGGTTTCCCACCGTTCAAACGCCGATGCGAGGTCCGCCTCCACCTGGGCGAGACGGGCGTTGCTCGTGGCCATGGCCTCGCTGCTCTGCTTGTAGAACGCCGGATCGGCCATCAGCGTGTGCAGTTCGGCGATCTGCGTTTCGAGCCTGTCGATCAGGGCCGGGAGCGCCTCGAGCTCCTTCTGCTCCTTGTAGGTAAGCTTCTTCGCGCGGGACTCGGGTTTGGCGGTTCTCGGGCTGCTCGTCTTCCCGGCACCGGAATCGACGGGGGTGTCCGACGGCCGCTGACGGACGTAATCGTCGTAGCCTCCGTCGTACTCGCGCACCGAGCCGTCGGCGCTGATCGCCAGGGTGCTTGTGGCCACGTTGTTCAGGAAGGCGCGGTCGTGGCTCACGAGCAGGACGGTGCCCGTGTACTCCAGCAAGAGCGACTCCAGGAGTTCCATGGTCTCGACGTCCAGGTCGTTCGTGGGCTCGTCCAGCACCAGCACGTTCGACGGCTTGGTGAAGAGCTTGGCCAGCAAAAGGCGGCTGCGTTCCCCGCCCGAGAGCAGCTTGACCAGGCTCCGAGCGCGATCGGGGGCGAACAGGAAGTCTTGCAGATACCCCATCACATGCTTGGATTGGCCGTTGATCGGGATCGTGTCGTAGTCGCTCACGTTCTGCTGGACGGTCCTGTCCTCTTCGAGCGCCCCCTTCAGCTGATCGAAGTAGGCGACCTCCTGGTTGGTGCCCTGGCGGATCGTTCCCGACGTGGGGGCGAGCTTGCCCAGGATCAGACCCAGCAGGGTGGTCTTGCCCGCCCCGTTCGGCCCGATGATCCCCACCTTGTCGCCGCGATAGATCTGGGTCGTGAGTCCGCGGATGATCGTGCGGTCGCCGTAGCTGAAGTCCACGTTCTTGGCGTCGACGACCAGCGCCCCGGATCGTTCGGACTCCTGAGCCTGGAGCTTCACGGTGCCCTGACGCTCTCGCCTCTGCGAGCGCTGATCGCGCATGGCCTTCAGGGCCCTCACGCGGCCCTCGTTGCGCGTGCGACGGGCCTGGATTCCCTTGCGGATCCAGACCTCTTCCTGGGCAAGCCTCTTGTCGAACAGGGCCTGCTCTCGCTCCTCGGCCGCGAGGACGTCCTCTCGCCGCTTGAGGAAGGTGGCATAGTCGCACATCCAGTCGTAGAGCCTCCCTCGATCGAGCTCCACGATCCGGTTCGCCAGGCGACCGAGCAGCGACCGGTCGTGGGTCACGAACACCAGGGTCGGGCCCTCCCGCATGAGGAAGTCTTCGAGCCAGCGGATCGCCTCGATGTCCAGATGATTCGTGGGCTCGTCCAAAAGGAGCAGGTCGGGCTCGGCCACGAGCGCCTGGGCCAGCAGAACGCGCCGCTTCATGCCCGAGGAGAGGGCCTCGAATCGGGCGTCGGGGTCGAGTCCCATGCGAGACATGACCGAGAGCACCCGGTAATCGTCCCCGCTGTGCCCGTGGCCGTCGTCGGGCAACCCGCTGGCGATCTCGTCGGCGACCCGGCCCGTGCGGCCTTCGGGAACATCCTGGGGGAGGGTCGCTATGCGAAGGCCCTGCTGCCGGAGGATCTCCCCTTCGTCCACCTTGATCTCGCCGGCGATCAGCTTCAGGAGCGTGCTCTTCCCCTCCCCGTTGCGTCCGAGGAGGCAGAGACGGTTGCCCCGCTCGATCGAGAGGTCCACGCCATCAAGGAGCTTGGGACCGCCGAAGGAGACGCTCACGTTGCGAAAACTGATCAATGCCATCGGCGAGCCCGACCTCGGAAGAAGATGGCCGGGGGCGAGATCCCCCGGTGCCCTCCACACTAGCAGATTTCTCCCCTTCGCTTCGAGACACCTTGGCCGCGCAAAGGGTCGCCTCGGCCTCCCCGTCCCGTTATGATCGGGCGAGACCTGACGAACTCTCCCCGGCGGATGCTCTTTATGACGCGGATCACGAACCTGTCCGGCGTAGCGTTTCTGGCACTGGCCTCGGTTGCCATGGGCGAGGATCCGGCCCCGCCCCACGGCCCGGTCCCTCCGGCCCAGGCCGCCGCCCGGATGACCCTCCCGGAAGGCTTCAAGGCGACGCTCTTCGCCTCCGAGCCCGAGGTGGTCCAGCCCATCGCCTTCACCATCGACCCCAAAGGGCGGCTCTGGGTCGTGGAATGCTACTCGTATCCCGTATGGCTCGGCGGGCCCCAGGGACGGGACCGGATCCTGATCCTGGAGGATACCGATGGCGATGGCCGACACGACAAGCGAACGGTCTTCTGGGACAAGGGGTCGAACCTCACCGGGATCGCCCTGGGGTTCGGCGGAGTGTGGGTCTGCTCCACGCCCAACCTCCTTTTCCTGCCCGATGCCGACGGCAACGACGTCCCCGACGGCGAGCCCGTGGTCAAGCTCGACGGGTGGGACGTGAAGGCCCAGCATAACATGTTCAACGCCCTGAACTGGGGCCCCGACGGATGGCTCTGGGGCTGCAACGGGATCATGTCCAACTCGAACGTGGGCAAGCCCGGCACGCCCGATTCGGACCGCGTGGCCATCAATTGCGGCGTCTGGCGCTATCACCCGACCCGGGGCGTGTTCGAGGCCGTTGCCCACGGAACGACCAACCCGTGGGGGCTGGATTTCGACGACTTCGGGGAAGCGTTCATCACGAATTGCGTGATCCCCCACCTCTTCCGCGTGGTCCCGGGCTCGCGTCATCAGCGCATGTTTGGTCAGGATTTTCAGAAGCACTCGTACGAATTGCTCACCAGCTGCGCCGACCACATCCACTGGGCGGGCGGCAACTGGACGGACTCGCGCGGGGGCGTGGGGAAGCACGGGGAGGCCGGGGGGGGCCATGCGCACGCCGGCGCCATGGTCTACCTGGGCGATAACTGGCCCTCGTCCTATCGCAACGGCCTGTTCACCGCGAACATCCACGGCCATCGCATCAATCACGACACCCTGGAACGGACCGGCTCGGGATACGTCGCCAAGCACGCCAAAGATTTCTTGATGGCCAACGACGACTGGTTCCGCGGCCTTGAGTTGAAATACGGGCCCGACGGCTCGGTCTTCATGACCGACTGGTCGGACATGGGCGAGTGCCACGAGACCGACGCCGACAACGCCCACCGCGAAAACGGCCGGATCTACAAGGTGACTTACGGCTCGCCCGCCGCGGCCTCGGTCGATCTGGCCACGCTGCCCGATGCCGACCTGGTCTCCCTCCAGACCCACAACAACGACTGGTACGTCCGCACCGCACGCCGTCTTCTCCAGGAGAGGGCGGCCGCCGGAAAGTCGATGGAGGACGCCCACGCCGGCCTGGGGCAAATCCTGAAGACCGACCCCGCCGTGACCCACAAGCTGCGAGCCCTCTGGGCCTTGCACGCCAGCGGGGGGACGAACCCCGAGTCCTTAAGGGCCCTCTTCGATCACCCGAGCGAGCAGGTCCGTTCGTGGGCCATCCGCCTCTCCGGTGACTCCGCGGAGCCCGACGCTCCGACGTTAGCGGCGATCACGAAGCTGGCGAAGGACGATCCCTCGCCTCTCGTCCGCCTGTCCCTCGCCTCGCTGCTCCAGAAGGTCTCGGTCGGACGTCGATGGGAAGTCGCGCAGGGGTTGCTGTCCCACGCCGAGGATGCGGGCGATGCGACGCTCCCCCTCATGATCTGGTACGCGGTCGAGCCCCTGATCCCCTCGAACCGCGAACGAGGCGTGTCGCTGGCGATTGATGCCAGGATTCCCCAGGTTCGCCGGTTCGTCGCACGCCGAGCTGCGCTCGCCGACGATGAATTGACCGAAAAACGGGACGAGACGCCCTCCGCAGGCGTTGCGGCGTTGACGGCGGCTCTGGGCCGGACCGAGAGCGTCGAGGTCCGCCGGGACCTGCTCGCGGGGATGCTCGAAGCCTATCGGGGACGCAAGCAGGTTGCGCCTCCCTCGGGATGGAGCGCGGTCGCGTCGAAGCTCGCCGACAGCGGCGATGCGGATCTCCGCCTCCGATCGGTTCAGCTTTCTTTGCTCTTTGGCGAGGCACGCGCGGCGGAGCAGTTGCAGGCGATCCTGGCGGACAAGGCGAATCCTTTTGACGTCCGGACGCTGGCCCTGCAATCGCTCGTCGAGGCTCGCGTGCCCGACATGGCGGCGAGGCTCATCGGATTGCTCGATGACACGTCGATCCGAGGCCCGGTCCTTCGAGCCCTCGCCGCGTTCCCCGACCCGTCGATCGCCCAGGCCCTTGTGAATCGCTACGGCTCGTTTACGCCTTCGGAACGGGAGGACGCGGTCAACACGCTGGCCTCGCGGCCGGATCATGCGATGCGTCTGCTCGCGGCGATTGGGGACGGGGCCATCTCGCCGCGGGACCTCTCGGCGACCACGGCGAGACAGATCCAGGCGCTGGGCAAGCCCGAGATCGATCGGGCACTCGAACGGGTCTGGGGGGCGTCGCGCCCCACGTCGGGCGAGAAGGCCCAGCTTTCGGCGAAGTACAAGGCGTTGCTTGGCTCGTCAACGGCGAGGAAGGCCGACGCGAGTCGGGGCCGTGCCGTCTTCAACCGCTCGTGCGTCCAGTGCCACAAGCTCTTCGATCAGGGGGGGGATGTCGGCCCCGAGCTGACGGGGTCCGATCGGGCGAATCCCGATTACGTCCTCGAAAACGTTCTCGACCCCAGCGCCACGGTGGGGCGAGATTATCGCCTGACCACGGTGGCCACCATCGACGGTCGCCTGGTCTCCGGGATCGTCCGCGCCCAATCGGAGAAGACGCTCACGATCCAGACGGTCAACGAGCGGGTTACGCTCCCGCGCGAGGAGATCGAGGAGTTCAAGGAGACGAACGTCTCGATGATGCCCGAAGGGATTCTCGAAAAGCTGAGCGAGGAGGAGATCCGCGACCTGATCGCCTATCTCGCGAGCAAGGTCCAGGTGCCGGAACCGACCTCGGCTCCGTGATGCCGGACCTCGAGCGAAGGCGGGCCGAGGTTGAGCCCCGGCCCGCCTTCTCGAGGGTCACCAGATCCGAACGCGCTGTTCGGGTGGCAGCCAGAGTTTGTCGCCTTCCTTCACGTTGAAGGCGTCGTAGAACTCGGTCAGGTTGCGGAGCACGCCGTTGCAGCGGAACTCCGTCGGGGAGTGGGGATCGGTCGCGAGCCTCCGCATCATCTCCGGGTCGCGGTACTTCGCCCGCCAGACCTGCGCCCAGCCGATGAACAGGCGTTGCGGACCGGTCAGGCCATCGATCTTGGCCGCTTCCTTCCCCTTCAGCGAGAGCTCATAGGCCTTGTAGGCGATGGTCAGGCCGCCGAGGTCGCCGATGTTCTCGCCGATGGTGAGCGCCCCGTTCACGTGCTGGCCGGGCAACTGGGCGGGCTCGAATTCGTTGTACTGCTCGATCAGCTTCCTGGAGCGGGCATCGAACTCCTTGCGGTCCGCCTCGGTCCACCAGTCCTTGAGATTGCCGTCGCCGTCATACTTCGAGCCCTGGTCGTCGAACCCGTGGCCGATCTCGTGGCCGATCACCGCGCCGATTCCCCCGTAGTTGACCCCGTCGGCCGCGGTCATGTGGAAGAACGGCGGGCGGAGGATGGCGGCCGGGAACACGATCTCGTTGAGCCCCGGGTTGTAATAGGCGTTGACGGTTTGCGGGGTCATGCCCCACTCGTCGCGATCGACGGGCTTGCCCAGCTTGTTCAGCTCGTAGGCTAGCTCGAACTCGGCTGTGCGTCGCAGGTTCCCCACGAGGTCATCGCGGCTGATCTGCAGGGCCGAATAATCTCGCCACTTGTCGGGATAGCCGATCTTGGGCGTGAACTTGGAAAGCTTGTCCAGTGCCTTGCTCTTGGTCTCGGCGCTCATCCAGTCGAGGGCCTGGATGTCCACGCGGTAGGCCTCGATCAGGTTGCTGACCAGGGCCTTCATCTTGGCCTTGGCCTCGGCCGGGAAGTGCTTCTCCACGTAGAGCTTGCCGACCGCCTCCCCCATCGAGGTCTCGACAGCTCCCACGGCCCGCTTCCACCGGGGGCGCTGTTCGGGCACTCCCGTGAGGGTCCGGCCGTAGAAGTCGAAGTTCTCGTCCACGAAATTCTTGCTGAGTAGCGGAGCCGCCTCACGCACGACATTCCACGTGAGCCAGGTTTTCCAGTCGCCCAGGGGGATCTCGCCCAGGGCCTCGGACAGGGACGTGAAATAGCTCGGCTGGCGGACGATCACTTCCGCCGGGGGCTTCGCCCCGAGCCCCTCGAACCAGATCTTCCAGTCCACGTTCGGCGCGAGGGTCTCCAGTTCCGAGGCCGTGAACTTGTTGTAGGACTTCGTGGCGTCGCGGCTGCGGACCCGGTCCCAGTGCCCCTTGGCGAGCCGGGTCTCGACGGCCATGACCGTTGCGGCGTCGGCCTTGGGATCCTTCGCGCCGATGAGCTTGAACATCTTCTCGATGTGGGCTACGTAAGCGTCGCGGACCTTCTGGAACTTCTCGTCGCGGTAGTACGACTCGTCGGGCAGCCCGAGGCCGCTCTGGTTCATGTACACGATGTAGCGATCGGACTGCTTCGCGTCGGTGCTGATGAAGAGCGCGGCGGGGCCCGAGAGGCCCGACCTCTGGAGCCTTGCCAAATCGCGGAGGAACTCGCTCTTGTCGGAGATGGCCTCGATCTTCTTGAGGTCGTCGCGGATCGGGTCGAAGCCGAGCTTCTCGACCTTCTCCTCGTCCATGAAGCTGCCAAAGAGGTCGCCGACCTTGCGGATCTCTGACGAGGGGTCGGCCACCTTCACGCTGGCCGCGGCCTCGACGATCTCGCGGATTTCGGCTTCGGACTGGTCGCGGAGCTTGATGAAGGCGCCGTCGAAGGGCCTGTCGGAGGGGATCTTGGCCTCGGCCAGCCATTTCCCGTTCACGTGACGGAAGAGGTCGTCCTGGGGACGGACCTTCGCGTCAAAGTAGCTGGGATCCACGCCCGACTTGGGAGCGTCATCCGCGCCCGGGAGCGTCATTCCGGCCGCGATGGCGATCGCGACCCACGAGATTCGTTTCATTCGGAGCTTCTCCAGGGTGCCTGCAAGGACCAACCGTTTTAATCCAAACGTGTCATTCCAGCCGATGACCGCCCGGCAAACCAGACCAATGTCGAGGTTTCTTTCGAATCCCGCCAGCGTCTTGTTCTTGCGCCCCGCACCCTTCATGCTGGGAAGATCGGGCAAGCCGCAGCGCCCCGGTCTCCCGAACGAACCCCCCTGGAGCCTGACCTTGTCGCCCTCCAACCCCCCTTCCGACGACCGCATCGGGGACAGGCCCTCGCGTCGCCGGTTCGTTCGCGAGGCCGCGGGAGCCCTGGCGGCCACGCTCGCCGTTCCCACCATCGTGAGCGGTCGGAACCTGAACGAAAAGCTGAACATCGCCGTGATCGCCGTCGGCGGACGAGGCGGGGGGAATCTCCAGAGCGTGGCCTCCGAGAACATCACCGCTCTGTGCGATGTGTACGAACCCGCCCTCGGCCGAGCCGCGATGAGTTTCCCCAAGGCTCGGACCTACCGCGACTTCCGCAAGCTCTACGACGACCAGAAAACCTTCGACGCGGTGGTGGTGAGCACGGCGGAGCACACGCACGCCTTCGCGACCCTGCCCGCGCTTCAGCTCGGGAAGCATGTTTACTGCGAGAAGCCGTTGACGCACGGGATCTGGGAGGCCCGGGTCATTCGCGAGGCCGCGGCGAAGGCCAAGGTGGCCACCCAGATGGGCACCCAGATCCATGCCGGCGACAACTACCGTCGCGTGGTCGAGCACATCCAGGCCGGGACGATCGGCCCGGTGAGCGAGGTCCACGTGTGGGTCGGGCGGGCCTGGGGGCGGCAGTCCCCGGCCGACGCGGCCCGCAATGGTGACATCGTGAGCGTGCAGGAACGTCCTGCCGGATCCTCGCCGATCCCGGCCGGGCTGGACTGGGATTTGTGGCTCGGCCCAGCGCCCGAGCGTCCGTTCCACGAGGTCTACTTCCCGGGCCCCAAGTGGTACCGTTGGTGGGACTTCGGCAACGGGACCATGAGCGACCTGGGGAGCCACTGGATCGACCTACCCTTCTGGGCCCTGAAGCTGCGGACCCCGCTCACGATCGAGTCGGGCGGCCCCGAGCCTCATCCCGAACTGGCCCCGGCCTCGATGCACGCCACCTACGAATACGGGCCGAGGGGCGACATGCCGGCCGTCACGCTCCACTGGCATCAGGGAGACGACAAGCCCGAGCCCTGGATCAACGGAGTGATCCCGAAGTGGGACAGCGGTGTGCTCTTCGTGGGAGCCAAGGGCATGCTCCTGTCGGACTATGGCAAGCACGTCCTCCTGCCCGATCCCGTCTTCAAGGACGTGAAGCCCCCGGAACCGACCATCCCGAAGTCCCTGGGACATCACGAGGAGTGGATCCACGCCTGCAAGACCGGGGCGCCCACGACCTGCAACTTCGACTACGCCGGATGCCTGACCGAGGCCAACCACCTGGGCAACCTGGCCTATCGCCTGGGCAAGAAGATCCAGTGGGACGCCGACGCCCTGAAGGCGACGAATCTCCCCGAGGCCGCCCCACTGATCCGCCGCGAGTACCGAAAAGGTTGGGCCTTGACCTGACGTTCACCGCAGACCGAGCCCGATCGCATGACCGAACCCACGATCGATCCCCTTCGCATGATCCGCCCTCGCCGGAAGATCGAGGGCATTTCCGCGATCCTTCTTCCCTTTCTCGTGAATGGGGACATCGACTGGGGAGGATTTCGGGAGCACGTCGAGCGGACCCGGGCCGCGGGCCTGACTCCGGCCGTCAACATGGATACCGGTTATGTGAATCTCCTTGATGACGCCACGCGTCAAAAAGTTCTCGAGGAGACCCGTTCCGTCCTCGGCAAGGGCCCGTTCGTGGCCGGAGCCTTCCTTGCCGATACTCCGGGCTCTTCCTTCGATGACGGTCGATATCGGCGAGAAATCGAGCGAATTGAGAAGGCGGGAGGGACCCCGGTCGTCTTCCCATCCTTCGGACTGAACGACCAGGATGACCAGGGGATCATCGACTCCTATCGGGTGATCGCACGCACCTGCGACCGGTTCATCGCCTTCGAGCTGGGAACCATGTTTGCCCCCTTCGGCCGAATTTACTCGCTGGAAACCTACGAGGAACTGCTGAAGATTCCCCGGTGCGTCGGGGCGAAACACTCCTCGTTGAGCCGCACCCAGGAGTGGCAGAGATTGCAACTGCGGGACGCGGTTCGGGCGGACTTCCGCGTGTACACGGGGAACGACCTGGCGATTGATATGGTCATGTACGGGAGTGATTACCTCCTCGGATTGAGCACGTTCGCGCCCGACCTGTTCGCGAAACGGGACGCCATGTGGGCGAACGGCGACCCCCGCTTTTATGAGCTGAACGACTGGCTTCAGTACCTGGGGCAATTCGCCTTCCGGGCGCCCGTGCCCGCCTACAAGCACTCGGCCGCCATGTTTCTCGCCCTCCGCGGGTGGATCAGCAACGATCGCACTCACAGCGCAAGTCCGACTCGTCCGCCGGAAGATCGCGAGGTCCTGAAGACGATGATCCAACGGCTCTCCGACATGGATCTGCCCGCCTGAAGCTTCCGAGGAGCTCCGATCGCGATGGACATTCGACGGATGGCGGGTTTCAAGAGCGCGACGGACTTCCTCGCCTACCTCGAACATCTCGGGGTCGCGCTACCGTTCGACGACCGGGTGGAGTCGGGGCCGGGATCTCCTCTGGCTCAGCCTCTGGAAACCTCCTTGGGGAACGTGGGCAATCGGTTCGCCATCCTGCCGATGGAGGGTTGGGACGGTACGGCTGAGGGCCGGCCAACCGACCTCACCTTTCGCCGATGGGAACGGTTCGGTGTGAGCGGGGCCAAGCTCATCTGGGGCGGCGAGGCGGTCGCGGTGCGGCAGGACGGCCGCGCCAATCCGAATCAGCTCCTCCTCAATGACGCCAACCTGGCCGAGATCGAGAGGCTGCGCGAGCACCTGGTCGCAGCGCATCGGGGACGAATCGGGTCGGACGACGACCTCCTCGTGGGCCTCCAGTTGACGCATTCTGGGCGATTCGCACGTCCTCACGACAAAAAGACGCTCGAACCCCGGGTCGTCTACCGCCATCCCCTGCTCGATCCCAAATTCGGGCTGAACGACGATCTCGCCGTCCTGACCGATTTCGAGATCGCCCAGCTAATCGACGACTTTGCGAGGGCGGGTCTCCAGGCGTACAAGGCCGGGTTTCGGTTCGTGGATGTGAAGTCTTGCCACGGGTATCTCGGGCACGAATTCCTCTCGGCCTTCGACCGCCCCGGGCCTTACGGCGGATCGTTCGAGAATCGGACCCGGTTCCTCCGGGAGGTCGTGGCTGCCATCCGGGCTGAGGCTCCGGGTCTTGAGCTCGGCGTTCGTCTCAGCGTCTTTGACTTCCTTCCGTTCCGGGAAGGGCCCGAAGGCCGTGGCGAGCCGATCCCGTTCTCTGGGGACCACTACGCGCTCGCCTTCGGGGGCGATCCATTGACGGGACTCTCGCCGAGGTTGGACGAGACCTCCGCGCTGCTCGATCTCCTCGAAGTCCTGGGGATCCGTCTGGTCTGCACGACGGCGGGCAACCCCTACACGAACCCGCACATCCTCCGGCCCGCAGCGTTCCCGCCCTCCGATGGTTATCTTCCTCCCGAGGACCCCCTGGTGGGCGTGGCCCGGCAGATCGTTGCCACGGCTGCGCTGAAGGCGAATCACCCGAATTTGATCTTCGTGGGGTCGGCCTATTCGTATCTCCAGGAGTGGCTGCCCAACGTCGCGCAGGCCGCCGTGAGGGGCGGGTCGGTCGACTGCGTGGGGCTCGGCCGCATGGTGCTTTCCTACTCCGAAATGCCCTCCGATATTTTGGAAGGGCGTCCCCTTTCGAGGAAGAAAGTCTGCCGGACCTTCAGCGACTGCACGAGCGCCCCTCGCAATGGAATGGTGTCCGGTTGCTATCCGCTGGACCCCTTCTACAAGGGGCGTCCCGAGCGGGAATTGCTCCCCTCTCGTCGCCATGACAACCCGGCTTCCAGGGGGTGAATCGTCGCGAGTGGGTACCAAGTCGCTTTCCGGGATGAAATCTCCTAAAATGCCAGTCCCGCCCGGGTCGTGCGCTCTGGATCGCCGGCCGACGAAGAGCGTCGGATCTCTCTCGATGTTCATCCGCCCGCGATGACCTCAGACTCCTCAGGAATCGAACACCATGACGTTTCAGCGAGTGACCACGCGGAAGAGGTGGGGGATCACGCAATTCGTGATGAACGCTTCCCCGAAGTCGTCGAAATCCAGCCCCCACGGGTTGGTCGTTCCGTGGGCAACGGCCTCGAACACGCCCCGGGTCGGGTGATAGCGCCAGAC
>JANOBY010000296.1:0-27886 GCA_031411935.1 Planctomycetales bacterium
AAAGCAGCGAGGGCCGGGCCGCGAGGTTGGCCACCGCCGTGGCGGGGACCTCGCGACGTTCTAACCCCTGGATGGAAGGTCGAAACCCTGGCCGACGCATCAATCCCGTCCCCCGTCATGTGGCATTTCGTTCGCCGTGTCCCCAGAGACCGCATCCCCTCTCGAAAAGGATCGACACCCCGAGGGCAAACCTCCAACCATTTCCCCACCTGAAGTTGACGGATCGTGCTCTTTGATTTATGAGTGCCCTGATGCGCCTTATGGCTCCTCCAGGGGGGAGCCGGTTGGGCCACGTTCTCTTACGTCACAGGACTCCCGATTCGTGCCACTCGTCCTGGCCATGATCCTCGTGAGCCTGCACGCCGTGGCGGACGAGGTCCCACGCGCTGCCTGGATTGACGCGGAGTTTGTTGAACTCCTGGATGAGCCGGACGATGCGGCGTTCTCGACGGGTCGTCTCCGGAGAGGGCAGAAGGTCACGATTCGCCGAGACGGGCCGCCCGGATGGTGCACCCTGGATCCTCCTCGTGGTTCATTCAGCTACATCGATCAGGCCGATATCGCGGACTCGACGGACTCCGAATCCACCGTCACCGCCAAATTTGCCGGCGTGAGGCCAGGGCGAGATGGAGCCAGGCTCCCCGGCCCCCAGCGTGTCTCCTTGCGGGAGGGCACAAGGGTTCGCCTTCTGGACCGGCGTCCCCTGGTGCTCCGCCGTCCGGACGGGGTTCAGACCTGGGTGGCCATCGCCTGCCCCCGGGCCGAAGTCCGATTCGTCCGATCCGAAGCCTTGACACAACTCCCGCCCGGAGAGCCGGAGAGCCGAGGGGAAGAGCCGCGTCAGGACGCTCCACGACCGGAGGGACTCGAACGCCCGTCGGTCCTGGGGAAGGTCAGGCCACGTCCCCGGACCTCGCTCTCGAGTGTCGAGGTCGACCGGCGATTCGTTTCTGTGGTCTCGGAGGCGTATCCATCGGAGCTGTCCGCGGACCTTCAGGCGGCTGCCGCCAAGGTGACCTCCGAACATCGTCGGATCTTGCGTCTTCCCATCGATCAGTGGGACCTCTCGGCGGTTGAAGAACGCTACCGCAGCCTTGTGCGGGGAGCGTCTCCCGGCGACCAGCGGGCGCTCGAGGGGAGAATCGCCCAGGTCAAGCGGCAGCAGTCCGCGGCTCATGCCGCCAGGCAGATGGAAAGCCTGATCAGCTCAAGCCGGATGCGCGACCGTCAGATCGCGGAACTCAAGCGTCCCTCCGGGTCGTCACGCGACGCATCAGCAACCTACGACGCGACCGGACGGCTCCAGGTCACTTCCAGGACGGTCGACGGGTCGCGGGTCCATGCCCTTCTTGGTGATGACGGAGGCGTGGTAGCCTACCTCATGATCCCGCCCGGACTACCGGCCAAGGAGTTCCTCTCACGGCAGGTCGGCGTGCGTGGCGACGGTCGCTTTGACGAAGGGCTCAAAACGCGACTGATCCGCGTCCGCGACCTGGATGCCTTGCCCGACCGGGATCGAGGCCGCGTGATCCTCTCGTACTGACATCACGGGTCCCCTCGTTCTCTCGACTCGATCAGCGGAGCCGAGGAAGATCCGGGTTCTGTGACGAGCCGGTCGTGACCGAGAGACCACATTCCGCCCCCAGGGCGATCAAGCGGGTCAGCCCGGCTCGCCGTGTCTCGAGCGGAAAATGCTTGGTGGCACCAAGACTTCCGAGCCGAAAAACGGGTCCCCCCTCGAAATCGTCACGCAATCGCTCTGTCCAGCCGACAGGTACGAGGGCCCGATCGAGGGCACCTACCATCCCAGGTTGGATGTACAGGTAATGGGCCACCACACGTCCCACGCCCGACTCTGCAAGCGCGGAAAAGATCGGGAGCAGGTTGTCCCGCGTATCCGTCAGGCCGGGGATCAACGGCTCCAGCCGGGCCTCGACATCGATGCCCGAGAGGACCAATCGACGGATGTCGGCCAGCCGACCCGATGGTGACGCGGCTCGCGGCTCAAGAATACTGAGTAAGGATTTGTCCATGGTCAACAACGCCACGGCCACCGTGACCCGTTCGCGATGTCTTTCCATCAACTCCACGAACCGACGGGTCACCCGGCCGCGGGTCATGACCTGAACCGGAATTCCCCGAGCGAAGAGCAGATCCAGAGTCTTGTACGTTTCATCGCGAACCTCGCCGCACGAAGGCAGAGGGTCGCTGGAAGGACTGAGCACAACACGTGAGGGAGGAAGTTCCATCTCGTCGAGCGCTTCCGCCAGTCGTTCCGTGGTGAACGGATCGAAGAGGACGCGATCCTCGCCCGGGAATCGTGACGAACCCCGGATGTGGCAAAAGCTGCACCCGTGAAGGCAGCCCGCCGTCATGTCCAGCCCATAAACCCCAGGCGAAGTGGGAGAGGGTCGCAAAACCGGACCCCGGCGAGCCACACGCACCAGGCGTGGCATGACTCGCGATGTTTCGAAGAGATTCCCGTTGCCGACCGACTCGGAAAACACAGTCGCCATGGCTGCTCCCTCTCGGTTCGGTGCCTCCATCCACCGCATTGTACTGGACTGACGTACACACGACAACCGATTTCTGGGAAAGCCTCTCGTCGCTCTCGGAACATCTCTACAAGATCATCATAGGGTTATGCCTCATGATTGCTCGGTCTATTTGGATTAATCGTGGGCGGAATGGTCATTCATCTGGAAATCTCGGATAATTTGCTAATAAAAATCCCCATTGGGGCTTCAAGACGCGGGCTTAGGGCTTGAGAGGTTTTCCCTCTCTGAGGTGGCCGATCTCATCCAACAGGACGTCTTTGATCCCCTCGTCATAGCCGACATGTACGGAGCGGACCACCCCCTTGGCGTCGATCACGACGAGGGTAGGCAGGGCATCAACGCCGAATCCCTCGCCCGTGGCCTGGTCGGGGTCGAGTGCCACTCGTGAGATCGGGCCTCCGCCTAGCGCGAGCTTCTTGAAATCGAGCAGATCCTCAACGAGCTTTCGGACGGAATCGCCCCCCTCGGGTTTGCGGTCCTGACTGACGGCGATGATGGCCACGTCGCCCGCCTTGGAGCGTTCCAGGTCCTCGGCGAGGGCCTGGATCTGCGGAAGTTCGAGGAGACACGGGCCGCACCACGTCGCCCAGAAGTCCAGGATCACGATCTTGCCCTTCAAATCCTCCCGGCTGACCCGCTTGAGCTTGCCCGGCCCATCCAGGACGTCGACAACGAAATCCGGCGCCGGTTGATCCACGAGCGGATTCTTGGCCACCTCGGCCGGGGCCTTGGGCTTTGCAGGCTCGACCTTGACGTAACCGTCCGGGATTTTCAGCTCGAACGCGATCGGTTCGGGGGCCGTCGTGACGATGGGTCCCGAGTCCCAGGCGAGCGTCATGTCATTGACGGGGGAGTTGCCTGGCACTTTGCCGGAGAGCTTCTCCGACTCAAGGATGTATTCCATGCGACGGATCAGTTGCGTGTCCCGATCGATGTAGAGCCGCAGAGGGGGCCCATCCCCCTGTTCGAGCCGCAGGCACTCGTGAGACTTTCCTAGCCAGTCCCGTGCAGGTTCCGCCACGACCGCCGAGGTCCGATCGGGCAGTGCCGAGCTCGCAGGCTCTTTCAGCAGGAGCTTTAAGAGGAGCTGGGCTGGAGGTCCCGTGAATCCCCCAAGCAGGATGGCCCCCGCCGGACCGTCGGAGATGCGGTTGAAGCGAATCGGCCCCGGGCACTTCTCTTCCAGCACACGCCGCGTGGGGTGCAGAACGGTTTTCAGAATCGCCCCATCGGCCAGGATCTCGATCTCGCCGGCTTGCAGCAGCAGCGAAGTCGGTGACGCGTAACGAATTCCCAGCGGAGTCCGCTCCTTGACCTCCCGATCACCGATCTTGATGACTCGCGTGAGCGAGCCTTCATCACCGTAATACTTGAGGGACTGATAGGCCGAAGCCAGGGATTCCAAGCGCTTGCGGACCTCCGGATCCGCTCGGTCGAGCACCGAATCGCTTGCCCAGGCCCCGTGGAGGGAAACCATGAACAAGGCCACCAGGATCAATCCGCCGCGACGGTTCATCGCTCGACTCCTTCGATTTACGGGGCAGAACGCGTTTTCGTTCCAATCCCTCCCCTGAAGCGTACCCGTGCAAGAGCCCCACTCGCCAGTCTCTTGCTGACATTACCAGGAGCCATTTGCGCCGAAGCTCCCTTGCGATTGCCAGGGAGCAGGACTATCATTCGGCCAGATACAAGGATTCATCTCGCCCCGAGAGATTCCACCAACGCATGCTTGCCCTTGCGGCGCTTCTCCTCACAACCTGTGCCTCATCCGCTCTGAGCGATCGCTGCGTCGTTGCCCCGATTTCTGAGTGTGTGGTTCAGATGGAGCAGCGGCCCTTCACGGACCCTATGGTTTGCAGAGAGTTCGTGCTCAGCGAAGGGGTTGAGACTGAGGAAGAAGAGGGTGGAGGCTCGACAAGGTCCGTGAGTTCGTCGGCGGACTTTTTCGACCATTGTCCAGGGTGTCCGCCCAGTCGCCCCTCTCGACACCTGGAAGATTCCCAGCGATCGGGTTTCGGGACAGCCGCCCGTAGCCGCCTGCTTCGCTGCTGAAGCCACTCCATGACGAGGTGAGTTCGTCCCATTTCGGGGCATACACACCTCATCGTCTCGCCCGCCATCGGAGCCTCTCGGGGCTTGTCACATGGTGGTCGCTGACTCGCGCCATCTCGATCCCGATGCCATCTAGCCGTGGCAGGAACCATCTTGGAATGGTTGATAGGGTTCGTTGATCCAGACCGAGCCGAGGCGGGATCCGTCGTGATTTGATTCGCAGGCAGGAAGGGAGCAGGGCGACCGGAGGGTCCCGGCCCGTAACGTGGTGGTGTGCTCCCGGGGGGGAAGGCACATCGCACGGAGCGGGTCGGGACCTCCCGGCCGACCTCCTCCCGCTCGGGGCTCGGAATCGGATCAGTCGCCCTGGGCTTCCAGCGCCGACACGGTTTGCTTCAGGCTTTCGCTATAGGGCTGGAACTTCAGGGCACGACGGAAGGTCGCAAGGGCCTCTTCCTGACGTTCCAACCGGAGGTAGCACTGGCCAAGGCCGGCAATCGCCCCGATATGGTAGGGATTTCGCTTGAGGACCTGGCGACAAGCCTCGGCACTACCGGCGAAATCGTCCAGGAAGAACAGGGCGATGGCTTTCTGATTGTAAGCCTCCGCAAAATCCGGGGCCCTCGCGGTGAGCTTGTCGGCGAGCTCATCGGCCTGGCGATAGCGCTCACGGCCGACGAGATCGCGAATCTCCTCAAGGGCGGCGTTGTTCTCGGGAGTGTCCGCCCGGAACCAGATGGCCCAGAGCGAGTTCTGGGCGAGGTTGCGGACCGTGGGGTCTGGGTCGCGGAGCCCTCGGGCCACGACCTCGTTCGAGGACATCCCGGCCTCCAGCCCCAGGGCAAGGACGGCTGCGCGACGCGCCTGCACGCTCTGGGAACGAGTTAACCGGCCAAGAGTCCCCTCGGTATAACGGGCCTTCACGCTGCGCTGGAACGCCTCGATGTCCTTCTCGCGAAGGAAGGTTTCGAAGTAATCGACGAGGAGCGAGGCAGTATATGGCTCCAACATGTCAGCAGCTCCATGACGCGAAGGGGCGAAGGAGGCGGGCAGGGGGGTAGGCCCGGCGAGGACCATCAGAGAGCCGGCAAGGCCGACGATCCAGGCTGGACGACGGCTCATGGCGGGCCTCCGACTAAGCGAATTAGCGAGGGCGGACAGGAGGGTCAGATGGCAGGATTCGACGCGGGAGCCTCGGAAGGATCTCGCCGTCTGGAAGTCTAGCAAGTGGATACGTACCGCGAAAGGGGGTGGAACCGCTGGGATGCAGACGTTTCCGCCCCCCTTAAACGGAACACCCCGATCGTGCGTTTTTCCTGAACCCAAAGGAAACCCGAAGGGGATTTTGTCTCTACCCCTCGCAACGAGACGCCGAAACCGCGAAGCCGGGATTTCCGGTCCCCGATTCCCACGCGTGACATGCCCCACGAGGCACCAGGGGGGATCGCCGAGGCGAGCATCCCCCTGGCCCTCGGGGCCTGCGTTCTCCCCAAAACGCAGACACGCGACGATTGCCTGGCAATCGTCCTCGAAAGGAGACTAGGACGCGACCTTCGTTTGTCAATCAGGGAGTCGGGCTCGCCTGGACCTCGCCATCAAGACTCTGGATCTCGGTGTGGGGAATCCATCGCGATTCCCCCGAAGCGAACTCCAGATAGAGACCGAGATGGAGGTCCGCCCGCTCCAACCGGCCCTCAATTTCCTCCGTTCGAGTCGCCACTCGGATGGTCCTGCCGATGGGCTCGAGCAGACCGGTCCAGAGCGCACCGAGAGGAGCTTGTCCCTCGGCCACTCCCTGAGCGTAGAGGCGGTCGAGCGTCAGGATAAGCCTCCGTGCGATCTCCGAACGGTCGCACGCCTGGCCCGTGAGAATTGTGAGGGAAGTGGCGGTGTCTCTCAGTTCGTCGGGGAGCATCGCGTGATCGAAAGAGACATTCAGGCCGATCCCGATGACCACTCCCCGTCCTCGCTCGACGAGGATCCCGGCGATCTTTCGACCGTCCACGCGGACATCATTGGGCCACTTGATCCTGGCGGGCCGCCCTGTGACCTCCATGACCACCTGGGCCGTGGCGACCGCTCCGAGCGCGGTGATCCAGGGTACGCTCGCGATCGAAGGCTCCGGAAACACGAGGATCGACATGAGCAAGCCGGTCCCCGGAGGCGCGACCCATGCACGCCCGCGTCGTCCTCGGCCGGTCGTCTGCTCCTCGGCCAGGACCACGAGCCCCGCGTTGGCCCGCGAGCGTGCCGAAGCGGCGGCCACGTCGTTCGTGCTCCCGACCCGATGCCAGACCGCAACCTTCCTGCCGATGTACCGCGATGGAAGCTCCCACTCGATCTGATCGGGACAGAGCCGCATGCTTGGACCGCGATAGGCCACGCCCAGGTAGGGGTGACGCTCGAGGGCAAATCCCCTCTTTTGCAGGTCATCCAGGTCATCCTGGACCGTCTCGCCCAGTTCCTCGATCGGAACGAAGGCCCCGTCCGCGGCGCGAAGACGGAGAAGGAGGGGGACATTCACGCTCGCGGCATCTCCTCGTAATCCAGACCGAGGTCCAGGGCGGGCGCCGAATGGGTCAGGGCCCCAACGCTGATCCGATCGACTCCCGTGGCCGCGATCGCGGAAACCGTCGAGAGTTCAATGCCTCCCGAGGCTTCCAGCAAGACCTCGGGAGCGAGAATGTCGCGGCGTCGGACCGCCTCGAGGAGGTTCTCGGGACCGAGATTGTCCACGAGGATGATGTCGGGCCTCGCGTTCAGCGCCTGATCCAACTGATCGAGGGTATCGACCTCGACCTCCAGGAACGCGGCGCCCCGCGAATGCTCGCGCCCCAGGGCGACGGCACGACCAATGGGGTTCTCCGTCTGACCAAGCCACGCGAGATGATTATCCTTGATCAGGATCGCGTCGAAAAGGCCCATCCGATGATTGTGTCCACCGCCGAGCCGCACTGCGTACTTTTCGAGCGTACGCCATCCGGGGGTCGTCTTCCTCGTGTCGAGGATCACGGCCCTTGTTCCTTTTGCGGCATCCACGAAGAGTCGCGTCAGGCTCGCCACGCCCGACAACCTCTGCAAGAAGTTCAGCGCGGTTCGCTCCATCACGAGCAACGAAGGCATCGACCCCTTGAGCGTGAGGATAGGATCTCCCGAAAGGATCCTTTGCCCGTCGCGGGCGTGGACCTCGCATTGGAGATCAAACCTGGAGGCGAGGATCTCAACGATGGGCACGCCGGCTATCACGCCCGGGCGCCGGGCATGGATCGTGGCCGCCCCCCGAGCCCCCACGGGCAGGAGGGCCGTGCACGTGAGATCGGCCCCCTCAGCACCATCTGGCCCAAGGTCTTCCTCAAGCGCCAGGGCAATCAGCCCCTCGGCGTTGTTTCGTTCGGCGGATCCAAAGTGCATTGATGGGTCTGGCATGATTCCATCCCGACGGAGTTTCGGTGATGATTGCTCCCTCAATCGTCCCGTCAGCCCAGCACTTCCCCGGTGACGGCGGGCTCCTGCTTGAGCTGACGGACCTGTTCCAAATTGGCGAGATACACGATCACGCTGATCAAGCCACCCGTGTACATGATCACGCGATATCCGAGCATGGAGAGGTCACCGCTCGGGAATCCGACCAGGTTCAGAAATAGCGACTTGCTCACCTGCTCGGTCACGCCGAGGGCTCCGAAGGGCATGGGGATCGCCGTGCTGAAGAACACCAGGGGAAGCACCAAATAGTGCTGAAGAATCGTCGGTGCCTCGGGCCCGAAGAGGGCGCGATTCGTCAGATAAAAGCTGATAACGAAGAGCGAATGGCCCACCACGGCCAGCCCAAGAGCCAGGGCGATCACGTCGAGACGCTTGCCGTAGGCCGAGGCCATCGTCACCAGCTCTCGCGCGATGATCTCGAGCTTCCCTCGCCCCGCGAGAAGGCGAAGCAACGGGCCATAAAGGGCAGGGGTGAAGAGGACGGCGAGCCCGACCACGCCTCCTGCGATCATGAACCATGCGAAGGCGATAAGCTTACGCACGTCGGGCGAGGCCTCGGACCACGCGAACGCTCCCACGACCCCGGCCAGGACGAACAGGCCGAGAAGCCCGAGAATCCGGTCGATGACCATCGAGGCCACGGCCTGCGTCTTCCTCTCTTGCTCGCGGCAGAGGAACGCGGCCTTGATCACGTCGCCCCCGACTGCTCCCGGGATCACGAGGTTGAACACGTTGCCGATGAACCCAAGCCGGATCGCGTCCCGAAATCGAAAAGGAAGCTCCAGCGCCATGACCAGACGATGCCAGCGAGCGAAAGTCACGACCAGCGCAGTCACGTACACCGAGAGGGCCGCGGCGATGAGGCGGAAGTCGGGATTTCGGGCGCGAACCTCGGCGATCTTCGCCCGGTTGCTCCAGACCGTCCACCCGAGGAGGCCGAACGCCAGGACACAAAGCAAACCATTAATGAGGAGCGACTTGCGAGAACCCTTATCCGCCATGATCAGAGAGTCCCCTTGGTGGATGGCACGCCCAGTTCCCGGCCATCGGTCTCGCATGCGGTCCGCAGGGCTCTTGCAGAGGCCTTGAAGATGGCCTCGATCACGTGATGTGAGTTGCGTCCATGGTGCAGCAGGACGTGCAGGTTCATCCTTCCGTTCGTCGCCAATGCTTGCCAGAAGTCGGCCGCGAGTTCGGTGTCGAAGTCGCCCACTCGCGCCGTCGGCATGGGCACGTTCCAGACCCAGTAAGGGCGCCCGCCCACGTCCACAGCCACGGTCACCAGGGTTTCATCCATGGGCAGGATCATGTGCCCGTAGCGACGGATGCCCGCCTTCGTGCCCAAGGCCTGGTCGATCGCCTGCCCGAGGCAGATGCCGATGTCTTCGGTCGTGTGATGGGCGTCGACGTGGAGATCTCCCTTGCAGGTGACCGTCAGGTCGAAGAGCCCATGTCGGGCGAAAAGTTCGAGCATGTGATCGAGGAACCCGACCCCGGTCTTCACCTCGGACCGTCCGGTCCCGTCGAGGTTGAGCTGGAGGTGGATCTCGGTCTCTCGCGTTTTGCGGAGGATCTCGGCCGATCGGCTGGACACGTCAGGTTGCTCATGGGTCGAAGGTGACAATCACGAGGACAAATCTACCAGATTCCTCGACACGCTGTCTTGCTCCGGCCCGGCTCAGCGCGGGATCCGGGAAACAATCTCTCGCATGGCCTCGATCAAGACATCGATCTCGCGATCGGTGCCCACGGTGATCCGCAGCCCGTCCTCGCGACCCGCATAACGCATCAGACGGACGAGGATCTTCCGCGACTTGAGGGCGTCGTAAACCTCGGTCGCAGGCGGCCCGCCCTCGCACCAGACGAAGTTCGCCTGACTGGGGGTGACCCGGTAGCCGAGATCCCTCATGGAGTCACTGAGCCGGGCACGTGTGGCCAGGATTTTGGCCCTTGTCTCACGCAGATAAACCTCGTCGTCGATCGCCGCGGTCCCCCCAGCAAGACTGAGGAGGTCGCAGTTGTAGGAGTCCTTAACCTTGACCAGTCCCTGGATGATCTGCGGCTGGGCAATCGCATATCCGAGTCGCAGGCCCGCGAGGCCGGACCCCTTGCTCAGGGTCCTCGACACGATCACATTCTCGTGATCGCGGACGAGGTCCACGCAGTCGGCCTCGGCGAAATCCGCGTAGGCCTCATCCACGATCAGCGGGCAGTTCAGCCTCTGCGCGAACTGTGCGACCCGCTCCTTCGCTAACACCGTGCCCGAAGGACTATTCGGGTTCGCCAGGAACGCCAGGCGGGCTTCCGGATGGGCGAATCGGGTCGCGTCAAGGTCCCAGGCCGTGTCGAACGGAATCTCCTGGTAACGCGCATTCTGGAGTTCGGCGAGCGTGCGATATAGGATATAGCTCGGCGTGGGGAACACGATCAGGTCGCCGGGCGAGACGAACGCACGGGTCACAATCGTCAGGATGTCGTCCGAGCCATTGCCCGCGAGGACCATCTCCGGTGTGACCCCGTGCTTCCGGGCCACGGCCTCCCGGAATCGCGTGCCAACCGGGTCGGGGTAGCGACGAAGGCGACCGTCCAGGGCCTCGCGGATCGCCTCGGCCACTCGGGGCGAAGGCAGATACGGGTTCTCGTTCGTGTTGAGCTTGAGGACATCCCCCTCGCGAGGCTGCTCGCCCGGAATGTAGCCCGACATTCGTTCGATATGGGGGGCGAAGAACGAGCTCATCAACCCAACCTCTCAGGACTTGTCGCGATCCGCGAGTTGCGTCAGGGCGGATTCGTCGAGACGAAACACGGTCCACTCGTCCATCGGACGAGCCCCGAGCGATCGATAAAAGCCGATCGACGGTTCATTCCAGTCCAGCACGGCCCACTCGAACCGTCCACACCCGCGATCGACGGCGATCCTGGCCAGCCTCGCCAGCAACCGAGTCCCCAAGCCCAATCCCCGAAACTTCGGCTTCACGAACAGATCCTCGAGATAGAGGCCCGGTCGCCCGCGGAACGTCGAGTAGTTGGTGAAGAACAGGGCAAAGCCCACGGCCTCGCCGGCCTCCTCGGCAAGAATCGCCTCGGCATGAATCCTCTCGCCGAAGAGATCACGGCGCAGGTCTTCCGTGGTGGCCTTCGCCTCGTCGCCGAGTTTCTCGTAGACGGCAAGCTCACGGATCAAGCAGACGAGGCTTTCACAATCGTCGATCGTGGCCGGTCGGATGATCGCCATGGACGGTCACTCCTCGACGGTATCTGGTGATTCGTCGAGCCTGACATCCACGCTGTAGCGATGCGCCGTGAGCCCTTCCTTGTCCGCGAGCATTCGTATATCGGGAGCAAGCCTGTTCAACCCCTCGCGATCAACATGGATGAGGCTCGTCCGCTTCAGGAAGTCGTTGGCTGAAAGCCCCGACGCCCAGCGGGCGGTCCCGCCGGTTGGCAGAACGTGCGAAGGCCCCGCGGCATAGTCGCCGACCGCCACCGGCGTGTGATGACCGAGGAAAATCGCTCCCGCGTTCGTCAACCGTTCCGCCAGGCGAGGGGCGTCGGAGGTGGACACGTGAAGATGTTCGGGCGCGATCGCGTTTGTCAATTCGATCGCCTCGTCCTCGTCCTTCACGAGGATCAGGGCACCGAAGTCCTCCAGGCACTTCCGGGCCAGGTCGCCCCGGCTGAGCCCCGCCAGGGCATCGGTCAGGGCCTCGGCCACGCGATCGATCAGGTCGGGCTCCCAGGTGATGAGCAGGCTCGCCCCCGGGGAATGTTCCGCCTGGGAGATGAGATCCGAGGCGACGAATCGGGGATCCGCCGTCCAGTCGGCCAGGACCACGACCTCGCTGGGCCCGGCAATCGAGTCGATATCGACCTCGCCGTACACTTGCCTCTTGGCCAGCGCCACGAACAGATTCCCGGGCCCGACAATCTTCTGAACGGCGGGAATTCCCTCCACCCCATAGGCCAGTGCCGCGACCGCCTGCGCTCCTCCGATGCGATAGACTTCCGTCACGCCCAGGGCCTGGCATGCCGCGAGGAGATCGGTGTTGTAGCCGCCGAACGGCGTGGGGGGGACCACCACGGCGATCTCGGGCACTCCCGCCGCCTGCGCCGGGACCACCGTCATGAGCAGCGAGGAGGGATACGCCGCCGCCCCTCCGGGGATGCAAACACCAACCCGTTGCAGGGGCCGATATCGGAGGCTCAGTTCGCACCCCGGCCCTCTCCGGAAATGCGCATCGCGGTGGAGGATCCCCGACTGAAAGGCGAGGATGTTGTCGCGCACCCTTCGAATGGTCCGCAGATAAGCGGGATCGGCGGACCGGAATGCCGAGGCCAGTTCCTCGGGAGACACCCTCACCTCGCCGGGCGAGAGCGATTTGCCGTCGAGCTTCTGCGTGTAATCCAGGACCGCCGACAGCCCCCGGCACTGCACGTCCGCGCAGATGCGTTCGACGACTTGCTGCGGGGTGAGGGGCTCGCCGAAAGCCGCGATCGTGCGGGCGCGACCCTGGGGGCTCACCACGTCTCCGCGAGGGCTCATCTGCTGGCGAAGACGGAGAATCGCCTCCCTCGCGTCATCGGCCGAGCAATCGATCCGCGGGATCTTGAGAATGGTCTTCATCGCGAACCTGGGTCTCATGGATGGTCAGACAGCATTCTAATCGGAGGGGCAACCCAAGGCGCGACTTTTCCCGGACAGGCCACACGCACTCGGGGTTCACGAGATCGGCTTACTTGCCTGGACGCCCCTTCCACGTCGTCGGGTATGATGGGACCTCCGCGAAAGATTCGAACGCTTTTCAGACCTTGCCCTGCACCTCATCATGATCCCTCTTCCGATCGATGATCATCTCGAAGAAATCCTCGCCCAGGTGAGGCAACACCGCCGTATCGTCCTCTCGGCCCCTCCCGGGTCGGGCAAGACCACGCGAGTGGCGCCCCGGATTTTGACTGCAGGTCTGCTCTCTGCCGAATATCCGAACCTTGTGATGTTGCAGCCCCGGCGGGTCGCGGCGAGGGCGTCGGCGGCGAGAATTGCCCAGGAGAACGGTTGGACCCTCGGCGGTGAGGTCGGCTATCACATTCGCAACGAGAAACGGGTCGGCCCTCGCACTCGCCTGCGTGTGGCCACGGAGGGGATCCTGACCCGCCAGCTTGTGGCCGACCCTTTCCTGCAGGGTGTCGGGGCCGTTGTGCTCGATGAGTTTCACGAGAGGAGCCTCCACACCGACCTGTCGCTCACGCTCCTCCGCGAGGCGGCCGACTCGGTGCGCGAGGACATGATCCTCATCGTTATGTCGGCCACGGTCGATTCGGCGCCGATCGCTCGCTATCTCGGTGGTTGTCCCGTGATCACGGTGCCGGGACGCCTGTTCCCGATCGAGATCGAATACCAGGAGGGGCACGATGCCAGGTCTCTCCCGGACAGGGTATCGCTGGCGGTCTCCCGCGTCCTGAACTCGGACGACCGAGGAGACATGCTCGTCTTTCTGCCCGGCGTCGAGGAGATCCGCCGCTCTGAACGCGCCCTGGCTCCCATGGCGTCGAGCCATGATCTGCTCGTCTTGCCCCTTCACGGGAGCCTGCCCTCGGGCGAGCAGGACCGGGCGTTGCGGCCGTCGGATCGGCGCAAGGTCGTCCTGGCCACGAACGTGGCAGAGACCTCGCTCACGATCGAGGGAATCACCACCGTCATCGACTCGGGGCTGGCTCGTCAAGCTCATCACGATGCGGCCCGAGGGCTCGACAGGCTCGAACTCGGCTGGATCAGTCGCGCCTCGGCGACACAAAGGGCCGGCCGAGCGGGGAGGACCGGCCCCGGACGATGCCTTCGGCTCTGGCCGGAACGTGAGAACCGCGGACGGGCCGAATTCGACGTTCCCGAAATCCGTCGGCTCGATCTCTCGACGACGATCCTCGAAGTCAAATCCTGGGGATGCACCGACCCGACAAGCCTCGGTTGGTTCGAGCCTCCTCCCGTCGAGTCTGTCGAGGCCGCGGAGCGTACGTTGCGAATGCTCGGGGCCACCTCGGCGAATGGGATGCTCACCGAAATCGGTCGCGATTTGCTTCGCCTGCCCGTGCATCCCCGGATCGGCCGCCTTCTGAGCGCCGCAGCGGTCGGTGGACGTGTCGACGAGGGTGCCGGACTCGCGGCCCTGCTTTCCGAGCGGGATATCCTCTCGGCAACGGGTTCCGCGGGCTCACCACGCGAGACGCACCACCGAGGGGAATGCGACCTGTTCTCCCGGCTGGACCTCCTGGACGAGGCCCGTCGCGATCGCTTCTCGCCTCGCCTTCGTGATCGCGGAATCGACCCAATCGCCGCCAGGCGAGTGGCGAGCGTCGAGGAAGACCTTCTTCGAGTCGCGAAACGGTTGGACGTGGAGGGTCAGGATCCGGGCGGCGAGGATTCCCTGCGATTCTGGCTCCTCCTGGCCTACCCAGACCGCGTGTGTAAACGCAGGGAGCCGGGCTCGGACCGCGCCGTGATGGTCGGTGGGCGCGGCGTGCGGCTCGATCCCGGATCGGTGGTCAAGGAGGCAGCTTTCTTTCTCGCCCTCGACCCCCGAGAAACGAAACGATCGGAGAAGCGCGAAGCCCTGGTCAGGCTCGCTTGCGCCATCGAGGTGGAGTGGCTGGGGCACGCCTTTCCGGACGCCATGAAGGCCGAACGATCGGTGTTCTACGACGAGACCCGAGGCCGCTCTGTCGCCATCACGACGACCCTCTACCACGATCTCCCCCTCCGTGAAGATCCCCACGGCTCGTTAACGGATCGGCAGGCGGAGCAGGCCCTCGCCGACTGGCTGACCCCACGAGCGATGGCCTACCTGCGAGAAAACGAGGAGACCTCGCGGTGGCTTGACCGCTACGAGTTTCTGCGTGCCGAAATTCCCGACCTGGATCTTCCCGAGTTCACGCCCGAGAGCCTTCAGGAGGTGGTCGCCGCGATGTGCCAGCACAAGCGATCGCTCTCCGAGGTGCGGCGTGTTCCCGCCATCCCTCTCCTCAAGAGTCTCCTGTCGTTTCACCAGGCTCAAACTTTCGAAAAAGAGGCCCCTGAGTCGATCCAGGTGCCGACCGGCAACAAGATCCGCCTGGCTTATGAACCGGGGCGGCCTCCCGTGCTCGCGGTTCGTTTGCAAGAGATGTTCGGCGTGGCAGAAACGCCGCGCGTGGCCTCCGGGCGTGTTCCTGTCCTCTTGCATTTGCTTGGACCCAATTATCGACCGGTCCAGGTGACAAACGATCTGCGGAGCTTCTGGACAACGACGTATTTCCAGGTTCGTAAGGACCTTCGGAATCGCTACCCCAAGCACTCATGGCCCGAGGATCCCTGGACCGCCAGGCCCGAGGCCAAGGGGAAACGATCATCGTGAAGGCGGTCGCGACGGACCGGAAAGTCTCACTGTGACGGCTTGGGACGTCGCGAGCCGTTCCTCCCGCCCGCCTTCGCCTTGGCCCGGGCGCTGGTCCCCTGAGGCGTGGCGCGGGGGCCGGCCTTTCCGTTCGTCCCCGACTTCATCGACATGATCCGATCCCGGAGGGCGGCGGCTCTCTCGAATTCGAGGTTCTCGGCGGCCTGGAGCATCTCGGCCTCGAGATCGTTGAGGTATTCGGCCGTGACCTCCTCGGTCTCGTCGCGACCGACCGCCTCGGCCACTTCGCGACGGGCCTGGATCTCCTCCTCGATCCCCCTGCGGATCGCCTTCTTGATCCCCTCGGGCGTGATTCCATGCTCCTGGTTGTAGGCAAGCTGGAGGGCGCGGCGGCGGTTCGTCTCGTCGATCGCCCTCTGCATGGAGTTGGTCATCTTGTCGGCATAAAGAATGACTTCGGCGTTGATGTGGCGTGCGGATCGGCCGATGGTCTGGATCAGCGAGGTTTCGGAGCGGAGGAAGCCCTCCTTGTCGGCGTCGAGGATGCACACCATCGACACCTCGGGAAGGTCGAGCCCTTCGCGAAGCAGGTTCACCCCCACGAGGACGTCGAACCCCCCCTCGCGCAGCTCGCGCAGGATCGTGACCCGCTCGATCGCGTCGAGTTCCGAGTGGAGCCACTTGCAGCGCAAGCCCTGCTCCTTCAGGAACCGCGAAAGATCTTCGGCCAGGCGCTTGGTGAGCGTGGTGACCAGCACGCGTTCGCCCTTGCCGGCCCGTTTCTTGGCCTCCTCAAGAAGCGCAGGGACCTGGCCACGAGCCGGCTCGACCCGTACCACGGGGTCGATCAGGCCCGTGGGTCGGATGACCTGCTCGACCACCTCGCCACCGCTCATGGTGATCTCGTAATCGCCCGGCGTGGCCGACACATACACCCGCGAGTCGAGCTTCTTTTCCCATTCGTCAAACCGGAGCGGCCGATTATCGAGAGCGCTCGGCAGGCGAAACCCATGCTCGACCAGCGTGCTCTTGCGGCTGAAGTCGCCGGCAAACATCCCCCTCACCTGGGGGACGCTCACATGGGATTCATCAATGAACATGATGCTGTCGGAAGGAAAAAAGTCCAGCAGAGTGTTCGGCGTGTCGCCCGGCTTCCGGCCCGAGAGTGCCCGGCTGTAATTCTCGACCCCCTGGCAGTAGCCCACTTCGAGCAGCATCTCGATGTCGTATCGCGTGCGGGCCGAGAGCCGCTGGGCTTCGAGCAACTTGCCCTGGTCCTTCAGTTGCTGCAGGCGCTCGTCGAGCTCTTGCTGGATTGCTTTGACGGCCCCTTCGATCCGATCCTCGGGGAGGACGAAGTGCTTGGCCGGGTAGACGAACATCTCTTCTTTTTTCTCGATCACGCTGCCCGTGAGCGGGTCGATCACGGCCAGGGTCTCGACCTCGTCGCCGAACAGCTCGATGCGAAACGCAATCTCTTCATAAGCGGGCCACAATTCGACCACATCCCCGCGAACGCGGAACTTACCACGCTCGAACGAGACATCGTTGCGGTCATACTGGATCTCGATGAACCGAAGAAGCATCTCATCGCGAACGACCTGCTGCCCAAGTCGGAGCTTGACCATCATCTTGCGATAGTCGTCGGGCGAGCCCAGGCCATAGATGCTGGACACGCTCGCAACAACGACCACATCGTTGCGGCTGACCAGGGCGCTCGTGCACGCGAGGCGAAGGCGTTCGATTTCGTCGTTGATCGACGCATCCTTCTCGATATAGATGTCGCGCTGGGGGATGTAGGCTTCGGGCTGATAGTAGTCGTAGTAGCTCACGAAATACCGAACGGCGTTGTGAGGGAAGAACTCCTTGAATTCGCCGTAGAGCTGGGCTGCGAGCGTCTTGTTGTGGGACATCACGAGGGCGGGCCGCCCCATGCGGGCGATCACGTTGGCCATCGTGTATGTCTTGCCCGAGCCTGTCACGCCGAGCAGTGTCTGATGCTTCTTGCCCGCCCGGAGCCCGGCCACCAGCTCGTCGATGGCGGCGGGCTGATCTCCGGCGGGAGGGAACGGGCTGGCGAGTTGGAAGTCGGGCATGCTGGCCTCAGGGACGGGAGGGCGAGTCCGACTCGAATTCCAGGTAAGGCGCGATCTCCATCGAGATCGCCGGGCCGATGCCCTTGACCCGTCGCTCCAGGTCGCCGATCGACTGGAACGGGAGATCGCGGCCTTCATCCCGGATCGCCTTCATCCTCGCCGGGCCAATCTGAGGCAGGGCCATCAGGACCTCGGGATGGGCCGTCCTCAGGTCGAGCTTGAGGTCATAGGCGTTCGCGGGAGTGAGGTTCCACACCCGTCGCCCGCGGTTCAAGAGCATGAGGGACAGGATCGCGACGCAGAAGTAGAGGATCTGATGGCCTCGTCGCCTGCTCGCGGACATAGCCATCGTGCCATTCCAACGGGCCTTCCTGACAAGAATTGAATGCCCGTTCAGTATAGATCACCCGCAGACGAAGCTCAAGAGAGGCCCTTCCGCGACTTACAGACGAATCATGAAGAGGCCGCCCCGCTACTTCCGCTTCTTCTGGGCAGCGAGACGCTCATGGATGCTCTTCAGGGCGACGGCGGCTCTCACGCGGACACGTTCCTCCCGGTCGCTGAGGGCAGGTTGAAGCGCGGCAACACTCGCCTCGCCGCCAAGCTCAGCGAGAAGATCGCAGGCCTTCTCGCGTTGGAGCGGATCGGGGTCCGACAGTTTCGGGAAGATCGCCGGCTCAGCGGCCACTCCCACAGCCTTGAGAGCCTCCTCCACCGCCTGCGGTTCCACCTTCACACGAGACAGGACGGCACCAATCGCGCGGGCATCTCCCGTGCGAGCCAGACCTTGCATGATCGTGTGGCGGATCTCGGTTCGCGGATCCTTGAGTTGATCGATGAGAACCGACACCGCCTCCTCGGTTCGCCACGCAAGCAAGGCCTTCACGGTCTCGAGGGCCGTCGCATCGTCGCCCGCATCGAGTAGAGGCACGAGCGCCGAGACCACGGTGCGTCGTCGCGGCTCTTGCACGGGTAGCTGGGATAACCTCGCCGCGGCCGACTTCTGGATGCCTCGATCCTTGTCCTTCAAGTCACGAAGAGCGATCTCCACATCGTCGCTCCCCTCGACCAGGGGCTCACTCGTCCGTGCTGCCTCGGTCAAGGATGCGAGGAAGGTCGGAGAGAGGTCGACCTCGATCAGCGTTCCCTTGCGACTCGCCAGTCCGAAGTCGATCTTCGACATCAGGGGATCCGGATCGGAGACGGGTGCCAGCGTGAACGACCAGTCCGTGCCTTCGCCGGCCGAGGCAACCTCCGCAGAGGTGGCGAGCCCCCGGATCGTCTCCTCAAGGCGTTCCACGGCAATTGCCAAAACGGAGGGGTCCGAGGGAAGCCCGTTCACCTGGATGGTCACCGCCTGGCCCGCGAATCTCCGTTTGAGGATGTCCTGCTTCGCGCGCCTGGAGGCTCGCTCCTTCTCCGCTTCCGATTGAGGAGGGGGACGGGCCGTCAATGGAAGTGGAATGACTTCCATCGCAATCAAAATACCCGCCATGAGCGTGCCCACGGCAACGAATCCGCTCCCCGTGCGTGCCCTGCCGGCCGTGTCCTCCGAAAGCTCCGCAGGATTCATGATCCGAC
Source organism: Planctomycetales bacterium (assembly GCA_031411935.1). Lineage (GTDB taxonomy): Bacteria > Planctomycetota > Planctomycetia > Isosphaerales > Isosphaeraceae > JAQGHR01. The sequence continues at coordinate 19,156 of JANOBY010000296.1, forward strand.
GCTGAAGCAAGAGGAAACCCAGAAGCCCACACGATGCGGAGGCGACCCACCTGGCCTCGACAAACCCGTTCAACCCGCTGAGCATCAGCAGGAAGAGGGCCAGGAACGTGAGTTTCCGGAGTCCTCGACCCCGCTCCGGCTGGGGTGTCCGCGATCCGCTCCAGGGGAGCGACTCCCCCAGTTCGATCGCCTCGCCCGCGTCCTCCTGGTCGAGGTTCTCCTCCGGACACGGACCGGGGCCGGGGGCCCTGCCTCCCCAGGAGGTCGTCTCGGGAACGGGCACCCGGAAGATCGAGGTGCAGTTCTTGCAGCGGACCTTGCGCCCCGCGAGGCGGGCCCCAACGTCATACTTATGCCTGCACGAAGGGCATATCGCAGAAACGATCATCCTGGCCGCCCCCCCCAGGTGACTCATTGGTCCCGATCGCAAACCATCCATGGTTACCGAGGATCATTCCGAGGTGCACTTGCAATTTTTCATGCGAGGCAAATCGGTCAAAGAACGCCCGCCGAGATCTCGGTCAGGGCCCCAAGGAAGGTCTCGATCTCTTCGCTCGTATTGAATGGCCCGGGGCTCAGGCGGAGTGTCCCGTCGGGGAACGTGCCGAGCCTCTGGTGGATGTAGGGCGCGCAGTGCAAGCCCGGTCGCACGGCGATGTCGAAGCTGGTATCGAGGATCGCACCAAGGTCCTGGGGGCTGAGCCCCTCGGGGACGATCAGCGAGAGGGCGCCCACGTGAGTGGCCGGGTCCCATCGGCCGGCGACCTTCCAGCCATCGCCCGCCCCCTGGGCCCAGTCCACCACCTTCTGCAGCATCTGAACTTCGTGAAGGCGGCACGCATCGACCCCGCGCTCCGCGACCCAGGCGATCCCCGCGGTGAGCCCGGCGATCCCAAGGACGTTTGGGGTTCCGCCTTCGAGGAAGTAGGGCATCTGGTCGGGCTGGACCTCGGTCCTGGAATCGCCCCCCGTGCCGCCTTCCCTCCAGGCCCGAGGACGAGCCCTGGGCCCGACATAGAGGGCACCGGTGCCGGTCGGCCCGTAAAGGGCCTTGTGGCCTGGGAACGACAGGAAGTCGATCGGGGTGGACCGAAGATCGAGCGGTACGACCCCCGCCGACTGGGCGGCATCGACGAGGAAAAGGATGTCGGCCTCGCGGACGATCGCCGCGATCTCCTCGATCGGCTGCACGGTCCCGAGAACGTTCGCCGCGTGAGTCAGCGCCACCAGGCTCGTATTCGGCCGGAGGCTCTCGCGGACCTGCTCCGGGTCGAGATATCCCTCGTCCGAGGCCAGCCTGGTGAGCTCAATGACCCCGTCCTTTTCGAGTTGACGAAGGGGGCGGCTGACCGAGTTATGTTCCAGGTCCGACGTGATCACGTGATCGCCCGGCTTGACCGTGCCCTTGATGGCCATGTTCAGGCCGTCGGTCCCATTCAGGGTGAAGATCCAGCGATCGGGGCTCTCTCCGTGGAAGAACTGGTTGAGCGCATGACGACCGCTATCGAGCGTCCGCTCCGATTCGATCGCCATGCGGTGTCCGGATCGGCCCGGGTTCGCCAGCGAGCTGCGGGCGAATCGGTCCAGGGCCTGATACACCGATTCGGGCTTCGGGAAGCTGGTCGCGGCGTTGTCGAGGTAGATCATGAGGGGTCGGTCCGATCGGGAGAGGGGTTCGCCACGCCGTCAACTGCCCACGAATTGCGAGTACAGGGTTCTTGCCTTGGCGATATCGTTCGTCCCCTTGATGATCGCGCGGCCGTCGGGGAAGACCGTGAACTCGAACCCATCGATCGCGAACCTCAACATGTAGGCGTTGTGCCGCACTTCGCCCAGGGGAGCCAGTCGCGATGCCATCTCCGCGAACCGCAGGGGTTCGCTGCGACGGGTGGCGATCTGCACGGCGTTGCGGCCGCAGAGGGTCGTGGTCTGCGAGCCGAGCCTGCCGTCGAGCCACTCGAAGTCCCGTCGCTTGCAGCAGGGGCAATCGACCTTGTCCTTGAGCGGGGCGATCTTCAGCTCGCGGAACGTCCAGTCCCAGATGTCGAACATGATGAGCTTCTTGTTCAACTGCTCACGCTTGCCGCTGAGGATCTTGATCGCCTCGACCGCCTCGAACGAGGCGACCACGGCCACCGCGGGGCCGAGCACGCCGGCGGTCTCGCAGGTGGGGGTCATCCCGGGGGGCGGGCTGTCCTCGATCACGCAGCGGATGCACGGGGTTTCATCCGGCAGGATGGTCATCGTCTGGCCTTCGCTGCCGATCACCCCGCCGAAGATCCAGGGCTTGTTGAGCTTGACCGCCACGTCGTTGATCAGGTAGCGCGTCTCGAAGTTATCGGTCCCGTCGAGGATCAGGTCCACGTCCGCCACGAGGCTCTCGATGTTCGTGTGGTCGATGTCCGTGACCACGGGCTCGATCGTGACCGTGCTGTTGATCTTCCTCAGCTTCCGCGCCGCGGCCTCGGCCTTGGGCAGGTTGGCGGCCACGTCGTCCTCGTCGAAGAGGATCTGGCGCTGGAGGTTGTGCGTCTCGATGAAGTCGCGGTCGACGATCCGGATGAACCCCACGCCCGCCCGCACGAGGTGATTGGCGAGCACGGTGCCAAGTGCACCGCACCCGCAAAGCGTCACGCGGCTGGCCATGAGGCGTTTCTGGCCGTCCTCGCCCATGCCCGGAAACCGGACCTGGCGGCTGTAGCGATCGAGGGGGTCATCGGGGTTCGATTGAAAGGCCATCGGAATCCTGTCCTTCGCGTTCAACCACCGGCAATGGCGGGAATGATGCTGATCTCGTCGCGATCCTGGACGGGGGTGTCGAGATCGTCGAGGAAGCGGATGTCCTCGTTGTTCACATAAATGTTCACGAACCGACGAACCTCGGCCCCGTCGAAGATCCGATCCTTGAGCTCGGGATAGGCCTGGGTCACGGCGGTAAGCAGGGCTCCCACGGTGGCCCCCGAGGCCTCCACGGAATCGTTGCCCCCGGAGTACGGTCGGAGAGGGGTCGGAATGCGGACGACGGGCATCTCAAAGATCCTTCGGCCTGAGCGGCGAGGTCAACCGAGACCTGGCCACCAGCCTTGTAAGGTAACAGAAACGGGACAACTTGGGTTGACGATCCACGACGCGTGGCGTCGGACGAGAGGGTCGGCCAGGCCTCCCCTCACGCCGTGACCAGTTCGCCGGACGGGGATCCGACCAGGGCCTCGAATTCTTCCATGGTCGGATTGATCACCCGGGGCTGGGCGATCTTCCCGTGGAGGGCTTCCTGCGTCTTGAGGCCGTTGCCGGTGATGCACAGGACGGTCGACCCGTCGCGATCGATCTTGCCCTGCTCGATCAGGCGTCGGGCCACGGCGACGGTCACGCCGCCGGCCGTCTCCGTGAAGATCCCCTCGGTCTCGGCCAGGAGCTTCATGCCCTCGATGATCTCGTCGTCGCACACGTCCTCGCCCCAGCCCCCGGTGTCACGAAGCAGCTTGGAGGCGAAATAGCCGTCGGCCGGGTCGCCGATCGCCAGGCTCTTGGCGATGGTGTTCGGGTTGCGGACGGGCTTGACCTTGAAGGCCTCGGTCTTGGTGGCGTGCGTGATCGGGTTGCAGCCGGTGGCCTGGGCCCCGAACATCTTGGTGCTGACCGGCCCGATCAGGCCGAGATGCTCGAATTCCTTGAACGCCTTGTGGAGCTTGCCCACGAGACTCCCGCCCGCCATGGGGGCGACCACGTGGTCGGGAGCACGCCACCCCAGGTCCTCGGCAATCTCGAAGCCCATGGTCTTCGAGCCCTCGGCATAGAAGGGCCTGAGGTTCACGTTCACGAAGCCCCAGCCGAACTTGAAGGCGATCTGCGAGCAAAGCCGGTTGACATGGTCATAGTTACCATGGACCGCGATGACCTTGGCGCCGTAGATCGTGGCTCCGAGGACCTTGCCGGCCTCCAGGTTGTCGGGGATCAGGACATAAGCCTCAAGCCCGGCCGCAGCCGCGTTCGCCGCGACCGAGCCGGCGAGGTTGCCGGTCGAGGCGCAACCGACGGTCTTGAAACCGAGCTCCACCGCCTTCGAAAGGGCCACCGCGACCACGCGGTCCTTGAAGGACAGGGTGGGATGGTTCACCGCGTCGTTCTTGACGTAAAGCTCGGAGACCCCCAGGGCCTTCGCCAGGCGATCGGCCTTGACCAGCGGGGTCCCGCCGACGAGTCGGCCCACGGTCGGCTCGCCGTCGACCGGCAGGAGTTCCTTGTAACGCCACATGTTGCGCGGACGGGCGGCGATCGAGGCCCGATTCAGGGTGGTGGAAACGGCGTCGTAGTTGTACACGACCTCGAGAGGGCCGAAGTCGTCGGTACAAAAATTCAACGCTTCCTTGGGATAGAGCTTCCCGCAGAGCCGACACTTCAGGCCAAGGACCAATTCGTTGGACACCGGCGGCACCCCCGTCGCAAGCCAGGCAGGAACATCGTCACCATACGCGCTTCGGCGAATGATGGGTGCGCGGCTTTCCGAGGAATCGGTGGAGGTGCGGGCGGAGATGACGTGTAGAGAACCAGGGAGGACCGATGGGAATCGTCCTACCTCAGTCCATCTTATCTGCCCCGGCGTCCTTCGCCCCATGAATCGCTATTCATGGAACGAAGTCCCAGGCAGGAGTTAGCACCTGCGTCCGCGAAGACCGCGAACCGGTTGCTGTGGCGTCGTCGGGCCCGTCCCTCAACCACTCTGGATAAGATGCGCACCGAATTGTGATTGCAAGAATTTATCGCCAGAGACAGGCGAAAGTCAAGCTCACGCCTTTTTTTGGACTCCGGACCCGCCGAGTTCTTGGGCGGCTTTCTGGATCTGGCCCGGCTTACGGGCGATCGAGAACGGGGGGACGTCTCGATACTATCGGGGGGTAGGGTGGCTTCCAGCACGGATCACGCTCGTCGATTCAAGAGAATGATCCTACCGGCCCCCGTCCCCTCGTCGGAGACCCCGTGCATCGCAGAAATGTGAATTTTCAAAACGAACCCAATCTGGGCCGCAAGCTCGCAAGTGGCGATTCTTTCGATGTGGCTATCAGAAAAAGACTTAGACGTCATGGTCATGCAAACCGGGGCGGCCTGGCGCCGTGCTCGGACGGGAAAACGAAGCCAATAACGAACCCAAAACGAAGCCAATTTGGGGGCTACGGGATCATAACGAACCCATTCGCCGGGGGGCTCGGCGGTGAGAAAGAAGCCTTCGAAACAGTCTCTCCCCAGAGCCCCCCGGTCCGGGCCTCGGTCCGTCAATCCTGAGGCTCGGCCTTCTTCTTCGGGGCGGCCTTCCTGACGATCTTGCTCGCCACGCCCTTGTCGTGGGTGATCTCCACCGCCACGCCCTTCTTGGCTTTCTCGACGTTCTTCTGGAGCTTCTCCAGGTCGAGCGGGGCCGACTTGCCTTCGCCTCGCTCGAGGACCGTGTCGTCGGTCACGGTCACATCGACCTCCTTGTCCGTGCCCTTCTCCTTGACAACCAACTTCTTGGCGGACACGTCCACGCTCATGATCCGACCGACCAGTTCGTCGGCCAGAGCGGGCACCAGAAAAACGCCCGACGCGGCGAGGGCCATCGCAAAAGTCTTGGCGAATCGGATCGGACGCATGGAAGCTCTCCTGCTTACGGTTGGACCCCGGTCATCAGTGGCCGAACTCCTCGACCATCCGGAGGATCAAACACACAAGGCTCTGGACGGTTACGATCCCTCGGGAGATTTTCCACCCGGAGAGCTGAGAACGAGTAGAATACCTTCGTTAAATCTTGAAAGTCGGGCGTTGCCGGAGTCGGGTTGGATCCACGGAGCACTTCATGGCGAGGGCGGAGAGCAACGCTGAGCACGGAGATCGCGATCGACTGGAATCTCGGATCCAGGATATCGGTCGCTCGCTCTTTGCCCGGATCGGTCGGGGCCCGTCCTTCTGGAACCGTGCATGGTGGGATGACCGCCTCATGGCCATGACCATGGGGGACGAGGCCACGAAGGTTCAACTCTTCCGGTTCATCGACGCCCTCCCCACGCTCGTCCAGCCCTCGAGCGCCCACAGGCATCTCAAGGAGTATCTGGCCGAGGCCGGTGAGGGCGTGCCCAGGCTGATCCAGGCTCCCCTCGGTCTCGCGCCTGGAGGGGTTCTTGGGGACCGACTGATCGCGGGGATCGCCAACTTCGCCGCCACGACCATGGCCCGACGCTTCATCGCCGGATCGACGCCCTCGGAAGCCCTCGTGACGGTGAAGAAGCTTCGCGCAAGGGGGCTGGCGTTCACGGCCGACCTTCTGGGCGAGGCCGTGATCAGTGAGTCCGAGGCCGACGTTTATCGTCAGACGTGCCAGGATCTTCTCCTCGGGCTCGCGGAACCCCTCGCCTCCGAGCCCGAGTGTTCGAGCATCGATCGCGACGCCTCGGGACCGATCCCGAGAGTGAACCTATCGCTGAAGCTCACAAGCCTGACCACCGAATTCGACGCCATCCACCCCGAGACCACCCAGGACCGGGTGCTCGATCGCCTCCGCCCGATCCTGAGGACCGCGCGACAGGTCGGGGCGTTCGTGAACGTGGATATGGAGCAGTATGCCCACAAGGATCTCACCTACGCGATCTTCAAATCGGTCCTTATGGAAGACGAGTTTCGCGACTGGTCCGACGTCGGGATCGTCTGCCAGGCCTACCTGCCGGAGGCTCTTGGCGACTTGAAGGCGCTGAGGGACTGGGCGATCGAGCGGGGGAGGTCCGTCACGGTTCGGCTGGTGAAGGGGGCTTACTGGGATTACGAGGTCCTTCTCGCCCAGCAGAGGGGCTGGCCGATCCCCGTGTTTACCCAAAAGTGGCAATCCGACGCCAATTACGAGCAATGTGCCCGCTTCCTGATGGAGAATTACCGGGCCCTCCAGCCGGCCCTGGGCAGCCACAACATCCGAAGCCTGGCCGCCGGCATGGCCATGGCCGAAGCCTTCGGCGTGCCCAGCGACGCCTACGAGGTCCAGGTCCTCCATGGGATGGGCGAGCCGATCGCCCGAGCCCTGGCCGCCGAAGGCCGTCGATGTCGCGTGTATACCCCTTATGGAGCCATCCTTCCCGGCATGGCGTACCTCGTGAGGCGTCTTCTCGAGAACACGTCGAACGAGTCGTTCCTGAAAGCGTCGGCCTCGGGCAACTCAAAGATCGATGACCTTCTGCGGAATCCCGAGGAGACCGGTGCGATGTTTGGTCGAAAGAAGCCCGCAGCGAAGTCGACGACCATCTCGCCCGATCGCCCTCCCTTTCACAATGAACCCCTGACGGACTTCACACGTCCCGCGAACCGCGAGGCCATGAAGCAGTCCCTCGCCTCCGTCCGCACATCTCTCGGGAAACACCTTCCGGGACTGGTAGGCGGTGCCGAGGTTCGGACGCTGAATCCGGGGCTCGACCGGAGCGGCGACTCCCCCCTGGTCGCGGCTTGCCCCTCGAATACCTCTGTGCTCGTATCGACCACGGATCGCTGTCGCACCGAGGATGCGGACAGGGCCGTGGACGTCGCCAGAAAGACCTTCCCCAAATGGGCATCCACCTCGGTCTCGGATCGAGCCGGGGTCCTCTTTCGTGCGGCCGAAATCCTTCGCTCGCGGAAGTTTGAACTCGCGGCCTGGGAGGTTTACGAATGCGGAAAGCCCTGGAGGGAGGCTGACGCGGACATCGCGGAAGCTATCGACTTCTGCGAATTCTATGGTCGCGAGGTGATCCGCCTGTCCAGGGCTGAGGCCCGCGACGTTCCGGGCGAGACGAATCGCATCGAGGTCGTCGCCCGGGGGGTCGTCGTGGTGATCCCGCCCTGGAACTTCCCGCTCGCGATCCCGTGCGGGATGACTGTGGCGGCCCTCGTGGCGGGCAATACCGTGATCCTCAAGCCGGCCGAGCAGTCCCCCGTGATGGCCTGGCATCTGACTCAGATCCTCCTCGAAGCGGGGCTGCCCGCCGGAGCCCTGGCCTATCTCCCGGGGCGAGGCGAGGAGGTCGGGCAGCACCTGGTGGATCACCCGGAGGTCAACATGATCAGCTTCACGGGCTCTCGCGCCGTTGGTCTCGAGATCAACCGACGAGCCGCGACGACGAAGCCCGGTCAGGACCACGTGAAGCGAGTGATCGCGGAGATGGGCGGGAAGAATGCCACGATCGTGGACGACGACGCCGACCTGGACGAGGCCGTCGTGGGGATCGTGCACGCAGCCTTTGGTTACTCGGGGCAGAAATGCTCGGCATGCTCTCGGGCCATCGTGATCGAGGACGTTTACGAGGCCTTCGTCGGGCGGCTCGCCGAGGCGACCAAGGCGCTCCACGTGGGCCCGGCCGAAGACCCCGAGACGAACGTGGGGCCGGTCATCGACGACGCAGCCCGCAAGCGGGTGGAGGAATATCGGCGGATCGCGGCGAGCGAGGGCCGCGTCGTCGCGAGCCTGGAGGTCGGCACGCTCGCCCAAAGGGGGCATTTCGTCGGGCCTCTCGTGGTAGCCGACGTTGATCCCAGGAGCCGGATCGCCCAGGAGGAGATCTTCGGGCCGGTCCTGGCCGTGATCAAGGCACGCGACCTGGACCATGCCCTCGAAATTGCCAACGGGACCGAGTATGCCTTGACCGGCGGAGTCTACAGCCGAAGTCCCGCCCATATCGCCCGGATCAAGCAGGAGTTGCGCGTGGGCAACCTCTACATCAATCGCCCCATCACGGGCGCGTTG
>JANOBY010000297.1:0-1541 GCA_031411935.1 Planctomycetales bacterium
CGACCAGTTCGACGTCCTCGTCGAGAACAGTCGGGAGGTCGAGGCGCTGGTCGCCGCAGGTCAGCCCGCCGAGGCAATGGACTTCTTGCGTCGACAGCACGACCCGCTTTTCCTCGACCTGCGGATACGGATGCGCGACCTGGTCCAACAACTGGAGGACGAGGTCCTGGCTGCATCGTCCCGGGCGACGCGGTCGAGCCACGCGACCTATGTCTGGACCTTGTGGGTCGTCGGCGCCGGGGCGTTGGCGTCCCTTGGCTTGGCCTCATTCCTCCTGCGTCGTGTCGTGACCGATCCTTTGAAGGTGCTGAAGGCGCGGATGCGCGCCCTGGAGGGGGGCAATACGCGTTCGCCGGTACCCGGGGTCAGGCGGCGGGACGAGATCGGGCGCATGGCCGCGGCCGTCGAGAGCTTTCGCCTGGCGGCGATCCGGCAGGCGGTTCTCGACGAACAGGCGCACACGGACGCCCTGACCGGACTGCTGAACCGACGAGGCGTGGACGCTCGCGTGGCGCGGTTGGCCGCACGGCGGATACCGATCGCGGCGATTGCCATCGACCTCGATCACTTCAAGGAAACCAACGACGCTCACGGCCATGCCGCAGGCGATGCGCTGCTCGTCGAGGTCGCCAGCCGGCTCACCGAGGCCACTCGTACAGGCGACGTCGTCGGTCGGCTGGGCGGCGACGAGTTCGTGGTCATCCTCCAGGACGTTACGAGCCAGTGGGAGCTTGAGCAGGTGGCCAAGCGCATCAGCCACGTGCTGCACCAGCCCGTGGCATTCGGAAGCCGGATCCTCCGGCTGGGCGCGACACTCGGCATTGGCTGCGCCCTCGGTCCCGATACGGCCCCGGCTGATCTGTTGGAGGCCAGCGACCAGGCATTGATGCTCGCCAAGAAGGTGCGGCGTGGGTCCATCGGCTTCGTGCCGCTACCGCCCAGCGTAACATCTAGCATCGCCGGCTGACGGCCCGTCAGGGTCGCAAAGTACCTAGACTTACCGTCCGGGCTCATTCAGCACCAGAAGCTGATGATGGCGGCGAGCTGGATGCTGGCGGCTACGTCGGATGTGTCGATGCTTTGGCTGGCGTTGGAACGGGAGTAGATTCTTGACTGCACGGCTACCGGTTCGGGCTGAGGCACAGCGTCAGGTGAAAGATCACGGACAGACCTGTGCCTGGGCGGGAACGCGCCCCTCCCGTTGCAAAACGCCGCCAATGAGTTTGGCCAACGTTTCGACCGAGTAGGGCTTCTGCAGGACAGTGAACTTCTCAGTGCCCCCTTCAGAAAGAACGTCGCTGTAGCCAGTCGTCAGGATGACGGGTAGGTCCGGCCAACGTCGGCCCACTTCCAAGGCCAAGTCGATGCCGGTCATGGCCCCGGGCATGACCACATCGGAGAACACAAGGTCGAAGGGAGCTGGGTCGGATTCGATGATGTCGATCGCGCTTTGCGCTCGAAGTGCGAGGATGGTGGAATAGCCGAGGTCGGTCAGGAGCTGGACCGCCATCTTCCCGACTTCGATGTTGTCCTCGACGACG
>JANOBY010000298.1:0-7593 GCA_031411935.1 Planctomycetales bacterium
GGATGCCGAATCCGGCGTCTCCGAGGCGAGGTCGGGCGACATGTAGGCGACGTCAATCCCAACGCCCGAGTCGGGATCGTGCCCGAGGATGAAACCCGCCTCGCCGCAGAGAATCTCGCCGCGAGGCTCGGGCTGAGAATCCAGCCATCGCTCGAGATGATAACTCACTCGGGAGCTGGCCTGGCCATGCCGCCAATCGTGCAAGAGCCTGGGTCGTTCCCGCAGTTCGCCGCGGATGAGATCCCGCTCGACGCCGTCGTCGGGCATGGAGAGAACCTGCTCGGCGGTCAAAGGCGAGGCGGCGGTGGCCATCGGGACGCCTCCGGAGCGATCAGGCGGGGAAACGCGAAGGGCCGGGCCTGTCGGAGATCGACGGGCCCGGCCCTTGCGATGATATCAGAGGCGCAGCGGGCTCACCACGCGAAGTGGGCGAAGGCCTTGTTGGCGTCGGCCATGCGGTGGACGTTCTCGCGCTTGCTGATGGCCGCACCTTCGCGGTTGTAGGCGGCGAGGAGCTCATCGGAGAGCTTGATGGCCATGGGTCGGCCCTTCTTCTCGCGTGCCGAGAGCAGGAGCCAGCGGATGGCCAGGGTCTGCTGGCGGTTCTTGCGGACCTGCATGGGGACCTGGTAGGTGGCACCGCCCACGCGCTTGGAGCGGACCTCGATCATCGGCATGACGTTCTCGACCGCGCGGGAGAAGACGTCGACCGGGTTTTCGTTCGGCAGGCGCTTCTCGATCAGCTCCATGGCCTCGTAGAACACGCTCTGGGCGACGGACTTCTTGCCGTCGTACATGAGGCAATTGACGAACTTGCTGACAAGCTTCGAGCCGTATCGAGGGTCGGGCTTGAGGTGCGTTCTGCTCGCGGTGAACTTGCGGGCCATGGTCTAAGAGGTCCTGGACAGCAGATTCCAGATTCCGGAAGAGGGGCCGCGGGAGTTCGGGGCCGGTCGTCCACGCTCTGTCATCTGGAAGGGATAGGAAAATGTCGTGTGGGGTGACGATCCGGGATCACTTCTTCTTGGCGCCCTTGGCCGGCGGAGCACCCTTCTTGCTGGCCCCGTACTTGGAGCGGGCCTGCTTGCGGTCGGCCACGCCGAGCGAGTCGAGCACGCCGCGGACGATGTGGTAGCGGACACCGGGCAGGTCGCGGACGCGGCCCCCGCGGACGAGCACGATCGAGTGCTCTTGAAGGTTGTGGCCTTCGCCGCCGATGTACGCCGTGATCTCCTTGCCGTTGGAGAGCCGCACGCGGGCGACCTTACGAAGCGCCGAGTTCGGCTTCTTCGGGGTCATCGTCTTGACCTGGAGGCACACGCCCCGCTTGAAGGGGCAGGCTTCCAGCACCGGCGACTTGGTCTTGTAAACCACAGGACGGCGCGGCTTGCGAACGAGCTGGTTAATCGTGGGCATAGTGAGTGAGTCGTTCCCTGGGCCCCCGTCCGATCCCCAAGGATCCGGATCGGAGGCGGGCGTGATCGGTTCCGGCGTCCTGAATTTCTGCGAGCATCGACCGGGCACGAGGCGCATCCGAGCCTCGCCGCGTGAGTCGCGAAGTTTGTAATGTACCGCGCCGGGATTTGGTGTCAAGACCAAGCTCATCGCCAAACTCGTGCGTCCGGCACCCCGTTTACTTCTTCGGGGGGAGGATCGCCAGCCCTTTCACGCCCAGGTCGAGCCGGTACAGGGCGCCCGGGGTGCCGCCCGTGGTGTAGAGCACGTCCAGGTTCGGCCCGGCGAAGGCCACGTTCGACGTGGTGAGGTTGCCCCCGGGGTAGCGGCGGATGACCTTGCCCTCGGGGCTCACCACCTGGACCTGCCGCATCCCGTAGTGCGCCACGTAGAGGTTGCCTTCGGCGTCGAGCGCAATCCCGTCGGGCTGGTTGTCGGTCTGCCCTTCGCCCTTGCGGGGCAGGTCGACCAGGACCCTGGGGGTGCCGAGCTTCCCGGGCGCGATCACGGGGTAGGCGAGGATGCGGTTCCTCTGGCTCTCACCCACGAGCAATTCCTTGCCGTCGGGCCGCAGGACGACCCCGTTGGGGAAGGCCAGGCCGTTGGCCACGGGGCGGGTCTCGCCCTTCGCGTCGATGTAGTGGACCCTGCCGATCGGCGTGGACAGGCTCGAATCGCCCGGGTCGGTGAAGTAGACCCCGCCGTTGGGCGTGTCGAGCGTGAGGTCGTTCGGCCCGCGCAGGGGCTTGCCGGCCGACTCGGTGGAGAGCGGGGGGAGTTCCTTGCCCTGGGCGTCCAGGTGGAGGATCGCGTGGCGGCCGGCGTCGCAGATCAGGTGGGTGCCGTCGGCCAGGATCTTGTGGCCGTTGGGGGCGCCTGTCTCGGCCCAGGTCTCGGGGGGCTTCGCGGGGTCGGCGTGGACCTTCGTGACGATCTTGCCGTGGGAGAAGTAGAGGTTGCCGTCGTGATCGACGACCACGCCCTCGGAGTAGTCCTCGGTGCGGACGACCTCGGCGGGCTTCACCCCGGACTCGGGCGGGAGGTCGGCGGCCAGGAAGTACGCCAGGCCGCCCAGGAGCAGATCGATCGACCGGAGCATCATCGGATCACCCTGTTCGCTTGAGGGAGAGGACTGGCTCATGGGGCCCGCGGCCTCGTCGCGCGGAGGCGTCGATCGGCCCCGGGGCCTTCGCGGACGATCATACCGGCTCGGCCCGGTCGAGTCTTCTCCCGAGCGGCGACGTCGCGATGGACCGGTTGTGCCCGTGGTTCCGGCGAGAAGTGTAAGAAAGTTGATGGATTTGCGAAGCTGATCGTGTATCCGGAGCCGGTCGTGATTATGATCGTAGAGGGGTGCCCGTCCGCGGGTGCCCGGCGTCGGACCCTGGACGCGGGAGCGGAGGTGCTCTCGCGGCGGGTCGTCGGGGAGGTGTGCAGGGGGAGTTTCGAGGGAGACCCACGGAATGTCCGTCGGCAGGTCGGCATCGCTGGAAGACCACCCGAGGCTCACGGTGGTGAGCGTGAACGGACGGGGCACGTCGTTCGCGATGGAGGGCGCGGTCACGGACCTGGGGCGCGACGTGGCCTGCCAGATCGTGCTCGGCTCCAAGACCGTTTCGCGCCGCCATGCCCGCGTGCTCAGGAGCGGCGAGGCGCTGATCCTCGAGGACCTGGGCAGCACCAGCGGGACGGTCCTCAACGGGCGGCTGGTGGACGGGCGGGTCCCCCTCAAGCATGGGGACGTGATCGGCGTGGGGGAGTGCTCGTTGCGGGTGTTCTGGAAGCCCGGCGCCACTCCGTCGTGGAGCGAGGAGGAGACGATCCTCCATCGTCGCGACTCCTCGGCCACGGGCGAGTGGGCATTGGTGGGCGTGCGTTCCGAGGAGAAGCTGCTGGCGATCCTCCAGATCACGCGTGACCTCATGGGCTCGCTCGAGCTGGACGAGGTCCTGGCCCAGATCCTCAGGAGCCTGTTCCGGATCTTCCCCCAGGCGGGTCGGGGGTTCATCCTGCTGGAAGAGGGGGGCGAGTTCGTGGTCAGGGCCACGCTCGTGAAGACGGAGGCGTCCCGGCCCTCGGGGCCGAGCCGCACGGCACTGACCCATGCGATCGCCTCGGGCGAGGCGATCCTCAGCTCCGACGTTCTGGCCGACCGGCGCTTTGCCGGCAGCCAGAGCGTGGACGACGCCGAGCTGCGGACGCTCATGTGCGTGCCCCTGCGCGACCACCACCGCCGCGCCGTGGGCGCGATCGAGCTGGACACCAGCGACCTCCAGGCCCGGTTCACGGCCGACGACCTGGACCTGCTCGTGACCCTGGCGGCGCAGGTGGGCATGGCCGTGGACAACGCCCGCCTGCGCCGGTTCGAGCGCGAGGCCACGCGTCGCCAGGCCGAGTCGCAGGCCTTCGTGGACGCCATGCTGGAGGCCGCCCCCGTGGCCATGGCCTTCTTCGACCCGGACCTGCGTTACGAACGTGTGAACGAATCGATGGCCCGGCTCAACGGGCTGGCCGCCGACGATCACGCGGGCCGAAGGATCGACGAGGTCGGCGGCGAGCTCGCCGCGAAGCTCGAGCCCACCGTCCGCGGGGTGGCCCGGACGGGCCTTCCCGTGGTCGGGCTGGAGGTCTCCCTCGGAGAGGACGGACACTGGCTCTGCCACGCCTACACCGCCGGGCGGTCCGACGGAGGGCCGATGGGCATCGGCGTGATGCTCGAAGATGTATCCCAGGCCCGACGGGCGAAGGCGGACCTGGAGGAGTCGGAGGGGCGATACCGGCTCCTGTTCGAGTCCAACCCGCACCCGATGTGGGTGTACGACCTGGAGGACCTCAGGTTCCTGGCGGTCAACGAGGCGGCCGTGCATCGCTACGGCTACTCGGCCGAGGAATTTCTGGGGATGACGATCGCCGACATCCGCCCGCCCGAGGACGTCAGGGAACTGAAGCTGCGCATCATCAAGATGGGCGAGTCCACCTACCTGAACGCCGGGGGCTGGCGGCACGTGACCAAGACCGGGGACATGCTGGACGTGGAGATCAGCTCGCACGCGATCACGTTCGCGGGCCGGCCGGCGCGCCTGGTGCTGGCCAGCGACATCACCCAGAGGGTCCGCGCCGAGGCGGCCCTGCTCGCGGCCAAGGAGGCGGCCGAGTCGGCGAACCGGGCGAAGGACCGATTCCTGGCCGTGCTCAGCCACGAGCTCCGCACGCCGCTCACCCCGGTGCTCCTGGCGGCGACCTCGCTCGCGGCCGACGACGCGACCCCGCCGGCCCTGCGGGCGACCATGGAGATGATCCTCCGCAACGTGGCGCTCGAGGCCCGGCTCGTCGACGACCTGCTGGACGTGGCCAAGATCGAGCACGGGGGGCTCCGCCTGGCCGTCGAGACCGTGGACGTCCACGAGCTCCTGCGCGAGGCCGGAGAGATCTGCCAGCCCGAGGCCCGAGCCGCGGGGATGCGGATGGACTGGGCCCTCGCCGCGCCCCGTCACCACGCCATGGTCGACCCGGCGCGGATGAGGCAGGGCTTCTGGAACGTGATCCGCAACGCCGCGAGGTTTTCCCGGTCCGGAGGCCAGCTCCAGATCCGCACCTCCAACCCTTCCGCCGAGGCGGCCTCCCCGGGCGGCCCAACGCCCCCGATGCTCGTGATCGACTTCCGCGACGACGGGGTGGGCATCGCCCGCGAGAACCTCGACCGGATCTTCGAGCCGTTCGAGCGCGGGCCCAGGGGCGGCGCCTCGCCCGACGGCGGCCTGGGCCTGGGCCTGGCCATCAGCCGCACGATCGTCCAGGGGCACGGCGGACGCCTCAGCGTCGAGAGCCCCGGCCCCGGCCTCGGGGCCACGTTCCGGTTCGAGCTGGCGACCATCCCCGCCCCGTCGGCCGGCAAGGAGCTCGACCCGGGGAAGCCCGAACTGCTGGCGCACGGGGTACGCGTCCTGCTGGTCGAGGACAACGCCGACTCGCGCCGATACCTGGAGCTGGCCCTGACCCGAGAAGGGTTCGAGGTGGTCGCCGCGCGCGACATCGAGACCGCCCTCGAAGCGATCCACGCGGGACACTTCGGCCTCCTGATCAGCGACATCCAGCTGCCCGACGGATCGGGCCTGGAGCTCATGGACGAGCTGTCAAGGATTCGACCGACCCCGGCCATCGCCATCAGCGGGTACGGCTCGGAGGAGGACCTCCAGGCCAGCGTCCGCGCCGGATTCACCGTCCACCTCACCAAGCCCATCACGATCGACCGCCTGAAGACCGCCATCGCCAGGGCCCTCGGGCAGACCCCAGCCGGCGCCTGAGACGCAGCGTCGGGCAAGGCCCCTGAGGCCGCCCCCCGGGTCCCGGGCCGTCGAGCCTCCGGGGCGTGTGCCTGACGAGGGGTGGCGACGCGTCGGATTCGATGGGCCAGCGTCGTTAACGCAAGGCTCCGCATCGGGCTCGACGCCACGCCCGCCCCGCTCTCGGTGGGAGGGCCCCGGAACTTCTTCGCGTTATTGCGGCGGGTGCTTGATGAAGTACATCGAGACGATGATGCCCGCCGCGATCACGTGCAGGAGCACGATGAGGAGCCCCACGCCGAAGATCGTCTTCATGGGATCCTCGACGCGGACCTTGCTCTTCAAGATCTGATTGGAGACCACGCCGCAGACCCACGTCCAGTGCAGCATCACGTGGATCACCACCGCCAGCCCCAGCACGCACAGGCACATGAACTGGACGTCGGCCCACTGGTCGAAGGTCCAGCCCCAGAGCGTCCATCCGTCGGCCGTGGTGGGCTTCGGGAACACGATCCGCAGGACGGCCGACACCCACCCCAGCACCACGACCACCACCAGCAAGAACGTGTCGAGCCAGAAGTTGACCACCGACATCGAGAAGCCCCGCCGGCTCGCGCCCGAAGGCGATCTGGCTTTTGCGCCGTCCGGGGCAAGAGGCTGGGCCTCGTCGACAGGTTTCGGAGGCATGAACAGTCTGGCTCCCGACCTTGAGGAAACGGCGGTCACATCCGCGACGATCTCAATAAAAAATGGACTTCGCGGCCGACGAGAGGAAGGATTCTTCGCCGGCGGAGCAGCCGGGACATCGCGTCGAGCGGTCGGCGTTCCAGAAGTGGACCCCTCGGCCCACCGCGAGCAGACCGGTGGCCAGCACGCAGACGGCCGCGATCGCGAACACCTTGCGCCGGGCGGCCAGGGGCAGGACCGACGCCCCCACGCCCGTGAGGACCATGATCGGCAGGGTGCCCAGCCCGAAGGCGACCATCGTGCCGAATCCCTGCACCAGGCTCGCATCGCTCGACGCCAGCGCAAGATACCCGTAAACGAGCCCGCAAGGCAAAAGCCCATTCAGGACCCCCGCCAGAAACACGGACGACCCATGAGGCGAGCTGAGCAACGGCCCTAACACGGAGTTGGCCTGGCACGGCAGAGGCCCCCGATTTCGCAGCAGCCGCGACCTCGGGAAGAGCCGCAGGGATTTGACTCCCTGGACGACCAGCAAGAGCCCCGCCGCGATCGAGAGCAACGCCTGCGTGTGAACGAGCGGCCCCGACCGCCTCGCGAACCACAGCCCCGCGAAGCCCGCGAACGACCCGAGGATCCCGTAGGTGAAGATCCGTCCCGCGCCGTAGAGGACCTGACGCAGGAGGTTCCTCGCTACGCCCGGGGCCCCCAGCCCGATCGTGAGCGCGAACCCGCCGCACATCCCCACGCAATGGGACGACCCGAGGAACCCGCCCACGAAGATCAACGCCAGGTCGCTGATCATGCGGCGATCTCCGCCATCGCGGTGTCGGGGACCGAGGGGGCCGAAATCGCGGGGGTGTCGATCGATCCTCCGTCCTTGAGCCGCAACGAGTTCAAGATCACGAAGGCGCTGCTGCCCACCATCAGGATCGAGGCCAGCGCCGGATTCAGCCAACCGGCCGCCGCCAGGGCCACCCCCACGGCGTTGTAGCCGAAGGCCCACGCCAGGTTCCCTCGGATCACGCGGACCGTGCGGCGGGAGAGGTCGATGGCCCAGGGCAGCCTCGTGAGGTCGTCGCCCAAAAGGCACACCGAGGCCGCGTCTCGCGAGAGGTCGGTCCCGCAACCCATGGCCACGCCCAGGTCGCCGGCCGCGAGCGCCGGGGCG
>JANOBY010000299.1:0-28508 GCA_031411935.1 Planctomycetales bacterium
GGGGGCCGTCTTCCGGCTCGGCGGGATTCCGCAACTGGGCGGGGCGCGAAGGCCGGAGCTCGGGGGGCCGCTCTCAAGCCGATGGTTCGCGCCGCTGTGCGACCTGCGACTCACGCCCGCTCGTTTGCGATTCGCTTCCGAGGGCCGTCCGGCGCCGGGAAGGCGAGAGACGACACGATCGGCGAAGAGGAGCGTTTAGCGAGCGGTGAATCCGCCGTCGATCATGAGCACGGCCCCGGTGAAGAACCGGGCGCGGTCCGAAGCGAGGAACACGAAGAACTCGGCGATCTCGTCGGACGAAGCGATCCGCCCGATCGGGTGTCCCTGGGCCAGGCCGTCGAGGAACGCCTGGGGGTCGCCCGACTCCCTCGCCGAGTGCTGGAGCAACGGGGTCTCGACCGTTCCCGGGCAGACCGCATTCACGCGAATTCCCTGGCCCGCGTACTCGATCGCCATCTGCCGGGTCATCTGCGCCACCGCGCCCTTGGAGGCCGCGTAAGCCCCCTGGCCAGGCATGCCCGCGACCGAGGAGATCGACCCCGTGTTCAGGACCAGACCGCCGCCCTGCGCGATCAGGATCGGGACCACGTGCCGCGCCGCCCAGAAGATGGACTTCACGTTCACGTTCATCACGCGATCCCATTCTTCGGAAGTATGCTCATGAATGGGCTTGACAAGTGCAATCGCCGCATTGTTCACGAGCACGTCCACGCGGCCGAACCTCTCGATCGCGCACCGGGCGTATTCGGAGTGCACGGGCTCGGCGGCAACATCGCCCACCACGAAGGCGACCCGGTCGCAGGCTTCAGGGCTTACCGCGGCCACATTCTCGGCCAGCTTCGGATCACGATCCACCGCGATCACGCTCGCGCCGGCCTCCAGGTAGAGCTTCGCGATGGAGAGCCCGATCCCCGAGGCGGCTCCGGTGACGATCGCTACCTTGTTCTTCAGGTCCATGGTCCCGGCATCCTTATTCCTGATCGAGGTTGAGGCCTCCGAAGGTATCCCGGAAGCCATGGCGAGGCCAGGGACCACTCGCCAAATCACGTGGTCGATCGTGACCCGACGGAGAGCGTCCCGTACGAGGACGATGGTCTTGTGGAGCGGTTGTGGCGGGGTTCTCTTCGAGAGTCCAGCGTCCGGTTTCGCGCAAGAAGATTGGGCGTCGGGGGGCAAAACTGGTGGATGCGGCAGATCCGTGGTAAGGTCATCGTCAAGAGATCGATGCCGGATTCGGGGATGAGGGCGATGTCGCACGACCGGACCGTGGCGCATTTGGATCAAACTCCGGAGCTGGAGACCGACGCCCTGCCCACGGTCCTCGTGCCGCGGTACGAGCGTTCGGTCTCGCCCGAGCGTGCGCCGACGACCAAGGGCCCCGTGAAGGTGGTCGCGGGCACGGGTCCGCGGCTGTCGGCCGAGTCCGACGAACTGAAGCAAAGGCGTCTCCGCGCCGCGACGGTCTTCTTCCTGGCCTCGGTCTCGGTCCTCCTGGTCTGGAGACTGACCGCCGCCGTGAACAAGGGCCTCTGGCCGCTTCACCTCTGCGTGATCATGGCGCTCGGCTCGCTCTATCTGTTTCTCTCGGACCCTCGGCCCCTTTCCCAGCGGCGATTGACCGCGCTTGAGGTGGCCACCTTCGGCGTGATGTCGGCGTTCCTGGCGATCCGCCAGTACGACGCGATGATGCAGGCCTTGAAGTCCGAGCTGGTCAGCACCATCCAGCTCGCGTATCGCAGCTCGCTGATGGGGGAGCTAATCCTGATCTTCGCCTACAGCATGTTAATGCCGAACACCTGGAGGCGCAGCGCGCGATTCGTGATCGCGATGATCGCGGTCCCGTCGCTCACGCAGGCGATCGTGTACCTGTCCCATCCTGAGTTGTTTCAGCGTGTGCTCACGTTGGGCGACTTTGGGATCTACAGCGAGAACCTGATCCTCTCCTTCCTCGGGGCCTGCCTCGCCATCTTCGGGACTCATGTGGTGAACACCCTCCGCGCGGAGGTCTTCCAGGCGCGAGAACTCAACCAGTACAAGCTGGGCGAACCGCTGGGCGGGGGGGGCATGGGCGAGGTCTATCACGCCGAGCACCGGATGTTGAAGCGGCCCTGCGCCATCAAGCTGATCCGAGGGGATCGAGCCAACGACGCCGCCGCCATCGCCCGCTTCGAGCGTGAGGTCCGCGCCACGGCGCGTCTGAGTCATCCCAACACGATCGAGATTTACGACTACGGGCATACCGACGACGGCCGGTTCTACTATGTGATGGAGCTCCTGAAGGGCCTGAGCCTGGCCGAGATTGTCGAACAGCACGGCCCCCTCCCTCCGGCGCGCGTGGTCTACCTCCTGAAGGCGGCATGCGAGGCCCTGGGCGAGGCGCACGCCAACGGCCTGATCCACCGCGATCTCAAGCCCGCCAACATCTTCTCCGCACGGAAGGGGGGGCATTACGACACCGCCAAGCTGCTGGATTTTGGCCTCGTGAAGGGGGGAGAGGAGCAGGGATCGGCCGAGCTGAGCCGCGACGGCACCGTGCGAGGGACGCCCATGTACATGGCCCCCGAGCAGGCGACCGGCCAGAACGACCTCGACCATCGATGCGACCTGTACGCGATGGGCGGGGTGGCCTACTACCTGCTCACGGGCCGCCCTCCGTTCGACGGAGGGACCGCGGCCGAGGTCATGATCGCCCACGTGCGCGACCCCGTGGTGCCCCCTTCGACCATCAACCCCGCCATCCCCAAGGACCTGGAGCGAGTGATCCTCAAGTGCCTGGCGAAGCGTCGAGAGGACCGCTATCAGAATGCCGAGGAACTGGCCCAGGCCCTGGGCGCCTGCGAGTGCGCAACGGAGTGGGACGCACGCAAAGCCTCGGATTGGTGGGACCGGATCGAGGGCCCCGCGAGTTGAGGCCCCGGCCCAAGAGTTGCGGTCGTTTTCCATCTCCACGGGGGGGTGCTCGATGGCCAGGCCAAAGATCATGATGGGCCAGACCGATCACATCACGATCACCTTCCTGGGCCCTCACCCGAGCGATCACGGCCGCGTCCGGGTCAGGGTCGCCGCACGCGTGTCTTCCCTCCGATGCGCGTGCGAGATGAGCCTGCCCGGGGCGTCGCTACCGACGTTTCACGAGGCACTGATGCGCATGGATGCCGACCTGAAGAGCGGATTTGCCCTGGATTTTGATAGTGGCGGCTTCCTCCGTGGGTCGGTCAACGGCCCCGGGCACGTCCTCCTGGAATTCGCCCTCGGAGCCTGTGGCCAACCCCCGGTCCTGCGATCATCCGATCCTCCATCCTGGAAGGCGCTCGGGCATTTCGTCTGTTATCCGGAGGTCCTGGGGCGTACGATCAGGCAATGCGGCGAAGTCGTCAGGCTGTGGGAGCAGCGAGGGCCGTGGAGGCTCCCATGAAACCTTGCGGGGCCGGTTCAGGATCGCCGATGGCCGAAGGCCCCTCGGTTTGCGTGCGCATGAGGCACCCACGTAATGACGAGCCCGGGTTTTTGCACCGTCCTGCACACGCTTAAGAGTCCTCAAAATGTGGGGATGATCGTTCGCTCGCACCTTGCCTATGAGGGGGCTTGCGTGGTGATGGTGGGGCACGCCCAGCCCTGGCGATTCGGCAAGGGGACGCAAGCGTTCTCGCGGAAGCTTGAGCGTGAGTGCCGCATCGTCCACCTCCAGAGCGATGACGCTTTCTTCGCCTGGTGCGAGGCGGAGGGCTGGACGCCGGTTGCGCTGGAGGTGGCCTCTCCGCCGATCTACCTCGACGAATTCGCCTTTCCGCAACGGACGGCGTTGATCGTCGGGAACGAAGGGACGGGCCTGAGCCGAGCGTTCCTGGATCGCTGCCGCTGGGTTGTCACGGCCCCTCAGTTCGGGCCGGTCGGGAGTATGAACGTGGCGGTGGCCTGCTCGATCGCGATTTACGAACTGAATCGTGGGCGAGTGCCGAGGCGGGAGATCCAGGGGACGAAGTTCGTCGGGGAGCAGGTTGCCGCTCGGGATCGCCGGTCAATTTGATCCTCGATACAGGACAAGGCCGCTTGCCTCCCCGCCCTCCGCGTCTCCTCGTGGAAGTCTTCTCCGTGGCCAGATTCGGTCGCGATTGACAGGTTTGCGGGGGCCGGGGAAGATGAAGGGAACGGAATGCCGCCCGGTCCGCCTTCTCGGAGTTTGCTCGCCCATGACCCGATCGTTCTTGTCCTGTTTCGTCTTTGGCCTGGGCGTTCTGGTGGTTGCTGCTCAGGCGCGGGCGGATGACCCGAAGCCGGCCGACGTGAAGCCTCCCGAGCCGACCCCGATCGTCGTCGAGCTCACGTTGAAGGGCGCGATCGAGGAGCCGCCGTCGGCTGTCGGGCTGGAGGGGACGCCTACGTCCGACAACCTCAAGAGCATCCTCGACACGATCAAGAAGGCCAAGGCCGACAAGGCCGTGAAGGGCCTGGTCCTCCAGGTCCGCGACCTGTCGATCGGCTGGGGCAAGGTGCACGAGCTCCGCACCGCCTTGCGCGACTTCCGCTCCTCGGGCAAGCGCGTGGTGGCCGTGCTCGAGATGGTGGGCAACCCCGAATACATGGTCGCCGCCGCCGCCGATGAGATCGTCATGCCCGAGGGCGGGTGGCTCATGCTGAAGGGCCTCTCGGCCGAGATCAGCTACTACAAGAAGGCGCTCGAAAAGCTTGGAGTGCAGGTCGATGTCCTCCACGTTGGGGAGTTCAAGTCGGCCGGAGAGAGCTATTCCCGCACCGAGATGAGCCCCGCGCATCGCGCCGAGATGACCGAGCTGCTCGGGGGGACCTTCGGCCTGATGGTCGAGGCGATCTCCACGCGGCAGGGCATCACGCCCGACGAGGCCAAGAAGCTCATCGAGGAAGGCCCCTACACCCCCAAGGCGGCGAAGGCCGCGGGCCTGGTCAACCGGATCGCGTATCCCGACCAGGTGGAGAGCGAAATCGCCAGGGGGCTGGGCCTGCCCGACATCAAGGTCGAGCGGAAGTACGGCAAGAAGAAGACCGACCCGAACGAGTATTCGGGCCTGGCCGGCATGATGAAGCTCATGCAGCAGCTCTCGGGCGAGACCGGCAAGAAGCCGACCAGCACCAGGCCCAAGGTCGCCGTGATCTTCGCCTCGGGCATGATCCAGACGGGCAAGTCCTCGCCCGGCGGACTGACCGGTTCGGCCACGATGGGCTCCGACACGGTCATCAAGAATCTGCGCGAGGCCGAGAAGGACAAGACCGTCAAGGCGATCGTCCTGCGGGTTGACTCGCCGGGCGGGAGCGCCCTGGCCAGCGACCTCATGTGGCGCGAGATCACGCGGATCCAGAAGCCGATCGTGGCCAGCATGTCCGACGTGGCGGCCTCGGGCGGTTACTACATGAGCATGGGCGCCGACAAGGTTTATGCCGAGCCCGGCACGATCACCGGCTCGATCGGCGTGGTCTCGATCAAGCCCGCCCTTGGCGGCCTCATGGAGAAGGTGGGCATCACCACCGACACCGTGACGATCGGCAAGAACGGCGACTTCCTCTCCAGCAGTCGCGCCATGAACGACGCCGAGAAGGCGGCCATGCAGAAGATGATGGACGAGACCTACGAGGTCTTCGTGGCCAAGGCCGCCGAGGGGCGGAAGATGGACGCCGTGAAGCTCGAAAAGCTCGCCCGCGGCCGCGTGTACACCGGGCAGCAGGCCAAGGCGCTGGGGCTCGTGGACGAGCTGGGCACGCTCGACGATGCCATCGCCTCGGCCAAGGGGCTGGCCAGCATGGGCTCCGACGAGAACGAGTTGCTCATCCTGCCCGAGCCGCCGAACTTCCTCGACTCGCTGCTCGGGCCTCTCGGCGACACCGGGCAGGATGCCTCGCTGAACGCCATGGTGGCGAAGCTGGGGCTGCCCGATGCGGTGGTCGCCCAGATCGGCAAGCTTGGCCAGGCGCTCAAGCTCTTCTCGAACGAGCCGGTCGTCTCGATCCTTCCCTACCAGATTCACATCCGGTGATCGACCGTCTATCCTCGGGGCCGGCGTGCCGTGCGGGGCCACCCCCGCCGCGACTCGCCGGCCCTTTGCTTGCGCATGCCTATCCGGAGCCGAATTGATGTCGCCGCTGACGACCGAGCAGATCGAGAGCCTTCGCCGCTACAACTCCCCGACCATCGCCAACGCGATCGAGATCTTCGACGTAAGGCCCCGCCACAAGGGGTTTTTGCCCCACCAGATCCGTGCGCTCCTGCCCGACCTGAAGCCGATCGTGGGCTACGCCGTGACCTCGCAGACGCGGGCCGACTGGGCGGACCCGATGGAGCCGGATCGGACCACCGACTACCTCCGCTACGTGGCCTCGCAGCCCGGCCCCAAGATCGCGGTGGGGCAGGACCTTGACGAGCCCGCTGGCCTCGGGGCGCAGTTCGGCGAGGTCAACGCCACGATCCACAAGACGCTGGGCTGCGTGGGGCACATCACCAGCGGATGCCCTCGCGACCTGGACGAGGTCCATGCCCTCGGCTTCGCGCTCTTCGGCCTGAACCCCTGCGTGAGCCACGCCTACGTGAGGCTCGTGGACTTCGGCAAGACGGTCACCATCGCCGGGGTCGAGGTCGCCTCGGGCGAGCTGATCCACGCCGACAAGCATGGGGTGTGCCTGATCCCCCACGAGATCGCACCCCGGCTGGCCGAGGCCTGCGCCCAGGTCGAGGCCATGGAGAAGCCCCTTCTGGAGATCTGCCGCGACCCCAATTTCTCGCTCGACGAGTATCTCGGACGCCGGGCGGCCATGCGGACCGCGATCCGCGAATGAGGGAGCAGGGCCGCGCGGGGCTCAGACCTTGCGTTCGTGGAGAGGGACCGGCTCGAAGAGGTGGTTGCGGATGAACGCCTCGTCGGGCCGGATCTCGTCCAGGCGTTTGCCCTCGGCGTGCCACTTCCCCTTGCGGAACTCGAACAGGGCGGTCGAGTGCCGCACAGGGGGCTCGGCGTCGATCCCGAAGGGCTCGACCTCGAACGTCACGCCCACCAGGGCCAGCAACCTGCGAGTGCGGCGGTCGCGGGCCCACACGACCTCGCTGGGCCACGTGGCCTCGTCCCAGCGGAGCTTCTCGATCGGGTCCACGCGGGCAAGCGCGGTCAGGAACCGGGCTTCCAATCCTTCGCGATGGAGGCGAAACTGATCGCGAGCATGATCGATGGACAGCGAGTGGATCGCATCGCGCATGGGGCGACGCACGACCAGCCAGGCCGCCAGGGAGCCAAGCGGGATCAGGGCGACACACAGCACCCAAAACATGATGCGTCCCTTTCGATCCCTTCCGCGGAAATCCTCCCTAAAATCTAAGCACCTTTCGTGCCCCGGGGCAAGCCCATCCGGGCTCAGGGTTCGGCACCACGGCGTTCAAGGAGGGACGAGCGATGAAATTCGGGTCGCACATGTCCATGGCCGGCGGCCATCACCTCGCCGTGAAGGCGGCCCACAAGATCGGGTTTCAGACCGTCCAGGTGTTCACGAAAAGCAACAACCAGTGGAAATCGAAACCGCTGACCGACGCCGACATTGGCGCCTTTCGTGATGCCCTGGGGGAAACCGGCCTGACCGGGCCGGTCGGCCATAACTCCTACCTGATCAACATGGCCAGCCCCGACGACGAACTCCGCGACAAGTCCATCGCGGCCATGATCGTCGAGGTCGAACGAGGCGAGGCCCTGGGGCTGACCGACCTCGTGGCTCATCCCGGGGCGCACGTGGGGAGCGGGGAGGAGGCCGGGATCGCGCGGATCGCCGACTCACTGGACCAGGTCCATCGCGCCACGTCGGGCGTGAAGCTGCGGATCGCCCTGGAGACGACCGCCGGCCAGGGATCGAACCTGGGCCACCGCTTCGAGCACCTGGGCTCGATCCTCGACCGGGTCCAGGACCCCGACCGGCTTGGCATCTGCGTGGACACCTGCCATATCTTCGCGGCCGGCTATCCGCTCGGCACGCGTGATGAGTACAATGCTACGATGACGGACCTGGACCGATGCGTCGGCCTGCACCGGGTCCGGGTTTTGCATCTGAACGACAGCCTGAAACCGTTCGCCAGCCGGGTCGACCGCCACGCGGGGATCGGCCGGGGCGAGATCGGCTTTGCGGCGTTCGGATTCCTCGTGAACGACGCCCGGTTCTTGGGCGTGCCCATGATCCTGGAGACGCCCAAGGGCCTGGAGGGTGACGATGAACTCGACGCGATTCACCTCCGTGCCCTGCAAGCCATGATACAGACCCCGCCCTGAGATCCCGGCCCCTCCGCGGCCGAGACGGTCCCCGGGCTGGCGAAGGATGCGAGATTGAGCTCATGGAAAGATCGGATCATCAAAATGGGTCTTCGCACTCCCACCTCGGGGCGCCCAAGGTCAGTCAGGGGACCCTGGAACCGGCCCACTACATCAATCGCGAGCTGAGCTGGCTGGCTTTCGATGAGCGAGTGCTGGAGGAGGCGAGGGACCCCTCGAACCCGATCCTCGAACGGCTCAAGTTCCTCGCGATCTCCGCCTCCAACCTCGACGAGTTCTTCGAGGTCCGCGTGGCCGGCCTTCAGGCCCAGCTCTACGACAGCCTGGAACCGCAGGATCCCCCGCCCGACGGCATGGAGCCGGGCCCTCTGCTCGCCGAGATCGCTCGCGGCACCCACGACTTCGTGGACCGACAATACGACGTGTGGAAGACCGAGATCCGCCCCGCCCTCGCGGGCCTGGGCATCGTCGTGTGCAAGGCCACCGACCTCACCGAGAGCGATAACGCTTTCCTCGACACGTATTTCCAGAACCAGGTCTTCCCGGTCCTCACGCCTCTGGCCGTGGACCCGGCGCACCCGTTCCCCCACCTGCACAACAAGAGCCTGAACCTGATCCTCAGGATCGAGACCCTGAATCAGGATCCCGCGCGTGCCCTCTATGCCGTGCTTCAGGTCCCCTCGGTGCTCAATCGGCTGGTGAAGCTGCCCGACAAGGGCGACGGCTCGCACCGGTTCGTCCTCCTGGAAGATGTGATCGGCCCGAGGCTGGGATCCCTCTTCGTGGGGTTCCGCGTGGCGGCGTGGGTCGCGTTCCGGGTGACTCGCAATAGCGACCTTTCGATCCAGGAGAACGAGGTCAAGATCAGCCTCCTGTCCACCATCCAGGAGACCCTGCGGCAGCGCAAGTGGGGCGCGGCCGTGAGGCTCGAGATCGTGGACTCGGTGGACGAGGGGTTCCTCCAGCAGCTCCAGACCCCCGCGGGGCTCGACCTGGACGACCGCGACGTGTACAAGGTGCACGGCCCGGTCGATCTCACGTCGCTGTTCTCGCTCTCACGCATCGAGGGCTTCCGCGAGCACAAGGACCCGCCCTTCGAGCCCCAGATGCCGAGCGCCATGGCCAACCACGCCAACGTGTTCACGGCCATCCGTCAGGGGGACATCCTCGTCCATCACCCGTATGAGTCGTTCAACTCGGTCGTCCAATTCATCGAGCAGGCTGCCGACGACCCCTCGGTCCTCGCGATCAAGCAGACGCTCTACCGGACGGCCGACGACAACCCGATCATCACGGCCCTGGCCCGCGCCGCCGAGAACGGCAAGCAGGTCACGGCGCTGGTCGAGCTCCAGGCCCGCCTCGATGAAGAGAACAACATCGTGAAGGCCCGCGCGCTCCAGAAGGCGGGCGTGCACGTGGTCTACGGGATGGTCGGCCTGAAGACGCACTGCAAGGCCGCGCTCGTGGTCCGCAGGGAGGCCGACGGCATCCGCCGTTATGTCCACCTGGCCACCGGCAACTACAACCCGACCACCGCGAGGCTCTACACCGACCTCTGCCTCTTCAGCTGCCGGCCCGAGCTGGGCGAGGACGCGAGCGCCCTGTTCAACCTCCTCACCGGATACTCGCAGGGCCATGCCTGGCGCAAGCTCGTGGTCGCCCCGCGCAACCTGGCCGAGCGCCTGATCAGCCTGATCGATCGCGAGCGCGAGAACGCCGAGGCCGGTCGCCCCGCGCGAATCATCGCGAAGATGAACGCCCTGGTCGATCCGGGCGCGATCGAGGCCCTCTACTCGGCCTCGCGCGCCGGAGTCCAGATCGACCTGATCATCCGCGGGATCTGCTGCCTGAGGCCTGGCGTCCCCGGGCTTTCCGAGACGATCCGCGTGGTCAGCGTGGTGGACAAGTTTCTCGAACACTCGCGCATCAGCTACTTCCAGAACGACGACGATCCCGAGGTCTACCTCGCGTCGGCCGACTGGATGCCGCGTAACTTCCGCCGGCGTGTCGAGATCATGTTCCCGATCGAGGACCCCCGGCTCAAGAACCACATCATCGAGGGGATCCTGGGCGTGACCCTCGCCGACAACGTGAAGGCCCGCGTGCTCCAGCCCGACGGCAGTTATGTACGCCGGGTGCGTGGGGCGAGGGAGCCGATGATCCGCTCGCAGGTCGAGTTCCAGAACATGGCCCGCGAGCTTTCCAGCAACGACTCGGGGATCCCCTCGGGGCTCAAACCCACCGCGGTTTGAGCCCACGCCCTGGCCTCGCCGTGTGGCCGAGGTCCGTCGGGCCCCCGCAGGCGGGTCAGCGTTCCGAGAGCCTTCGCATGAGGCTGGGCCGGGCGATCCAGTCGATCTTCATGCGGGACGAATCGGTCTCGAATGTGGAGAGCGCGGCGATCCCGGCGCGTCGGAGTTCGCAGATTTCGTGCACCCCCTCGCCCACCACGAGCCGGCCGATGAGCTGGCTGAAGGCGGGATTGTGGCCCACGAGCATCACGCGTTCTTCCGTGCGCGAGTTGAGCCACGAGGCGATCGAGTCGGCCGAAGCCCCGGACCGCAGCTCGTCGGCGGTCTCCAGCAGGTCGGGGTTTCCGAGGATGCGGGCCACGATCTCGGCCGTGCGATAGGCGCGGGGCAGGGGGCTGGAGACGATCCGGTGCACGTCCAGCCCCATGTGCTTGAGGCCGTAGGCAACCTGTCGGACGCGTTTCTCTCCCTTCGGGGTGAGCGGACGGTCGTCGTCCTCGACGCCGGGGGTCCCGTGGGGGACCGCGATTCCGTGGCGGAGCAGATACAGGCGTTCCATGAAGCGAGTCTCGCGGAGGGGGAAACAGGTTGCGGGGCGAAGTGAGTCAGGGCGACTGGTCGGAGCGACTGGCCACCTTCGGGGCCTTCCAGGCAGCGGCTTCCTCGCCATCGAGCCGGAGCGTGAGGCACTTGGCGCTGCCACCGGCCTTGATGAACTCGGTCAGCCGCCGGGGGTGGACCTCATATCCCGCGGCCCGGAGCGACCCGGCGAGCTTGGGCGCGGCCTCGTTCAGGACGACCGATCGACCGACCACCACGGCGTTGCAGGTGAAGGAGACCGCCTCCGAGGCGCTGACCTCGATCAACCCCGGTATCCTCGACTTCAACACATCCTGGCCATAAGAGTCAAACGCGCCCGGGAAGTACACGGCCTCGTCCGGGCCGAGCGGGCAGAAACACGTGTCGAGGTGATAATACCGCGGGTCGATCAGCTCCAGGGGCAGGACCTCCACGCCCAGGCGGTCGCCGAGCCAGTGGTGGCTGCGGGCGTCGGACCGGAAGCGATAGCCCGCGAACAGCGTGTCGCCGCAGAACAGGGCGTCGCCCGCCCCCTCGAAGTACATGCCCTCGGGCAGCGATTCCACGCGGAAACCGTTCGCCGAGAACCAGGCATCGAAGTGCGAGGTCTCCCCCTGCCTCACGCCGAACCGGAAGCGCGAGCTGAGGAACAGGTCGTGGTAGACCAGCCCGGCATTGGCCGTGAACACCATGTCGGGCAGGTCGGGGGCGGGTTCCATCTCCTCGACGATCGCCCCCAGGTCGGTCAGGACGTCGCGCAGGGCCAGCCACTGCGCCCGCGATTCGGCGGGGTCGCTGTCCACGTCCCGGTGCATCCAGGGGTTGATCTCGTACTCGATCCGATAGAAATCGGGGCGGCACATGAGGATGCGAGCAGGGCTGGGCATGGGAGGGGCCTCGCTGCCGATCAGGCTAATTCCTGGGCCAGGCTTCGCAGGAATGGCTCGACGTCGGTGACCAGCCCGATCGTCTGGAACGTCCCCCGGTCCGAGAGCTTCGTGACCGTGGCCGGGTTGATGTCCACGCACACGACCTTCACCCAGGCCGGCAGGAGGTTGCCCGTGGCGATCGAGTGCAGCGCGGTGGCGATGCACAGCGCAAACCCCACGCCGTGGATCGCCTCGCGCATGCGGGCCTGGGCCTTGAGGGTGTCGGTGATGACCTCGGGCAGGGGGCCGTCGTCGCGAATCGAGCCGGCGAGCACGACGTCGGTCCCGGCCTTGACCGACTCGAACATGATTCCGGAGGTGAGGACCCCCGCGTCGACCGCGGCCCGGATCCCGCCCAGCCTGCGGATCGTGTTGATCGAGCGGAGGTGGTGCTCGTGTCCGTGCTCGATGGGCTCGCCGCGGGTCATCGACACGCCCAGGCTCGTCCCGTGAAGGGCCTGCTCGATGTCGTGCGTGGCGAGCGCGTTCCCGGCGAACAGGGTCTGGATCCAGCCTTCGCGGATCAGCCTCGCCACATGCTCGGCCGATCCGGTGTGCACGATCGCGGGGCCGCCCACGAGGAGCACTTTCTGCCCGGCCTTCCGCGTCTCGCGGATCGACTTCGCCACGCCCTTCAGGCTGATGGCCTTGGGCTTCTCGCTCGACACGTTCGAGCCCATGAAGCCGAAGAGCGACGCCTCTCGCGAGCGTTCGACCGGGATCACGCGCACGCCGTCGTGGCCGACCACGATGGGCATCCCCAGCTCCACCTCGGTCATGGCCAGGCACCGGGCGGAGGATCGCGCTGGGTCAATGGCGATCCCGCAGTCCATCTCCTGGTCGTCCACGTCGATCCACTTGCCATGGAGCCGGACCTGCGTGCGTTCGTTGGTCGTGCTGTAGAAGCCGTCGGGGAAGGTGCCGGGGATGTCGGCCTCGATGGTCCTGACCTCCTGGGGCGCCACGGGCGCGGCTCCGTGGACGACCAGGTCGCCCAGGATCTCTTCCAGGGCCTCGGGCGAGGCCGCACTCACCGCGATGCGGGCGTGGCTCGGGTCCACGCGACGGGCACCGATCTTGCATTCCTTGATCTCGAACGTCCCGCCCATCTGGAGGATGCGATCGAGGATCTTGGGCAGGAGGAGCGAGTCAATAATATGGCCTCGAACCTCGATTTCCTCGGCGACCCCGCCCAGAGGATCGGGGCGAGAGCGATCCGCGGCGATGTGCGGCATTGGCGACGCCTCCACCAGAGAGTTCGGTCCGTTCTCCCGGTTCTCGTGTCACACCCCGAGTCTAAGCGACGTACATACCGGTCGTCCACCGTGGATGGGCCCTTGCCCCGCTCTGGGTGGGCGATTACGATCCATATGTACCGATATTCGGCTTGAATCACGTCTCGCATGATGCGAGGGAGGCTCCGATGGTCGCACCGCAACGAGGTTCCCGGGCCCGGCCCGGCTTCACCCTGATCGAGTTGCTGGTGGTCATTTCGATCATCGGCGTGCTCATCGCGCTGCTCCTGCCCGCCGTCCAGGCGGCGCGCGAGGCCGCCCGGCGTACCCAGTGCCAGAACAACCTGAAGCAGATCGGCCTGGCCCTGCACCAGTACGAGGGCACCTACCTGGGATTCCCCCCCGCCAAGATCTTCTCGGGCAACTGCTCGGCGGCCAACGGCGGCAAGGGTCTGATCATGAACACCACCGGGTTCACCCTGATCCTCAACTACATGGAGCAGACCGCCCTCTACTCCGCCTATAACTTCTCGCACGCCTCGGCCACCGACGGCGCCGCGCCCAATACGATCGTGGCCGGCACCCCCGAGGCCAACCGCACCGTGTTTACCACCGTGATCAACGGATTCCTCTGCCCCTCCGACACCAACCAGCAGCCCCTGGACGGCGGACAGAGGAGCAACTATCTCCTCGCCTCGGGCAACTACACCGAGAAGGATTGCATGGCCTCGGGCACGCCCAACAAGAAGATGCAAGGGGCCTTCTACACCGACTACTCGGTCAATCAGCGCGACCTTCGCGACGGGATGAGCTCGACCATGTTTGTCGCCGAATCGCTCCAGAAGAAGTTCGACCCGACCTTCGGGCCGTTCTGGGCGGCGGGGCATCTCGCCTCGACCCACGGCCATGTGGCGCCTCCGTCCGACGCCACCTTCAAGCAGTTCCTGCCCAACGCCCCCTGGGTCGAGCCCAACCCCGAGAAGCTCTCGTATGCTTACGTCTTCTCGGGAAAGCATCCCGGCGGCGTGATGTCCCTCTTCGGCGACGGCTCGGTCAAGTTCATCCGCAACGGGATCGACCCGGCCATCTGGTACGCGATCCAGACCATCAAGAACAGCGAGATTATCTCGGGCACCGCCCTCGAATGAGCGGGACGAAGCGGGATCCGGTCAAACACCAACGCCGACCGTCCCGGAAAGGGGCGGTCGGCGTCCTTTTTTTGCGTCGATTCCCCTAACTGGGCCCGCCGAGATCAGGGATCGACCCGCAGGGTGGCCGCCAGGTCGATCGGAGCCTCGTCGGCCTGGTCGGTGATCACGCGGAACGAGCGTCGCAGGTCGCCCAGGATCTTGCCCTGGCTGCGGTCGTAGTTGACCGTGAGCACGTGCAGGGTCTTGCTCGACTTGTCGGCCGCCGCGATCGAGAAGCCGTCGCCGGCCCCCTCGATGCTCTGGATCGCGAACGGCTTCGTGCCCTTGATCAGGTAGCGGCCCGAGGCCCGTCCGTTCGCGGCGCGGCCCATGTTCAGGAGCGACGGCGTGGCGGTGATCGTCCCCTGGATCTGCGCCGTGATCATCACGGGCACCGTGGGGCTCGAAGGGTCGTTCGTCGAGATCCGGATCTCATCCCGAAGATAGCCCGCCGCCGCGCCCGGCCTGAGCGACACGGTGAGCTGGTACGCCACCCGCGACGAGCTACGCTCGATCTCGTCGATGCGGGCCTCGACCGCCTTGAGCACGTTGGGCGTGGCGGTCATCCGCTCGAACCGCCAGTCGGGCACGCCGACCCGTTCGATCGTCATCACGAGCTTCGGCGTCTGCCCCTTGTTGACCGACCCGAAGTCGATCGTGCCGGGGTTGAGCACGATGTCGGGGAGGATCTGCGAGACCACCGCGAACTGGACCTCGGCGCTCTGGCCCGACGCCGTGAGGAACGTCACGGTGAGCTTCGTGGCCTTGCGGCCGACGAAGTTCCGGGTGTCCATCTGGGCCTCGATGTTCACGGTCTGGCCCGGCAGGACCGTCGTCGCGCTGGCGCGGCCCGAGGTGCACCCGCACGACGCCCGGACGTCGAGGATCGTGAGCGTCTCGTTGTAGCGATTGGTCATCACGAAGTTGTGCCGGACCACCGCGCCTCGGGGCACCGGCCCGAAGTTGTGCCCGAACTCCGTGAACATTTGCTCGGCCCAGTTCTGGTTCTGGGCCCGGGCCGGCGGGGCGCCGACCGCCACGATCGAGAGGGCGAGACCCATGATCCCCACCTTGAACCCGCGCATCCTCCGCCTCCTGCTACGTGGCAACCTCAACCGGGCGATCGCCGCCCGGCACATGATCGGGATATCGTCCGGAAGATGGGGTCGTGATGAGCGTTCCCAGATTGCCGCCAAGAAGGTTGCCGGCGCATCTTCCGCAGTTTGACTGACCCGAACCTTCGGGCCCCGTCTCGTCAAACCCTGACGCCTTGGAAAGCCTTGACGATGGGGGTACTCTGAACGCACCGAAGACGGTCACGAGACGCCCACCGGAGAGAGATCCTTGACGCTGAACTGGCACGCAACCACGATCCTGTCGGTTCGTCGCGGAGGCCGCGTTGCGGTGGGCGGGGACGGCCAGGTCACTTTGGGCACGACCGTCATGAAGGCCGACGCGGTCAAGGTGCGCAAGCTCCTGGACGGGCAGGTCCTCGTCGGGTTCGCCGGGAGCGCCGCCGACGGGTTCGCCCTGCTGGAGCGGTTCGAGACGAAGCTCAAGGACTTCCCCGGCAACCTCCCCAGGGCCGCGACCGAGCTCGCCAAGCTCTGGAGGACCGATCGCGCCCTGCGACGCCTGGAGGCCCTGCTCGTGGCGGCCGACTCGCGGCACAGCCTCCTGCTGAGCGGCCAGGGGGACGTGATCCAGCCCACCGACGGCATCCTCACCGCCGGGTCCGGGGGCGGCTACGCCCTGGCCGCCGCGAGGGCCCTGATCGCCAACACCGACCTCTCCGCCGCCGAGATCGTCCGCAAGTCGCTGGAGATCGCCGGCGGGATCGACATCTACACCAATGGCCACCTGACGGTCGAGGAGCTTCCATGCGCGAGTTGACGCCCCGTCAGATCGTGGCCGAACTGGACCGCGACATTGTGGGGCAGGCCGACGCCAAGCGGGCGGTGGCGATCGCCCTGAGGAATCGCTGGCGGCGTCAGCAGCTTGATGACGAGACGCGTGCCCAGGTCATGCCCAAGAACATCCTGTTCATTGGCCCGACCGGCGTGGGCAAGACCGAGATCGCCCGCCGCCTGGCGAAGCTCGTGGGTGCCCCATTCGTGAAGGTCGAGGCCACCAAGTTCACCGAGGTCGGCTACTACGGCCGGGACGTGGAGAGCCTCGTCCGCGACCTGGTCGAGGCCGCGATCGCCCTGGTCAAGACCAGCGAGCGCGAGAAGGTCGCCGCCGAGGCCCAGACCCGCGCCGATGAGCGTGTACTCGACCTGCTCCTGCCGGCGATCTCCACCTCGGTCGCCCCCTCCGAACCGGTCGCCGCCGAGGAGGCCGCCGAGCGTCGCAAGCGATCTCGGGAGAAGATGCGGGCGAGGCTCCTTTCCGGCGAGCTCGACGACCGCGAGGTCGAGATCGTGATCCCGGGCAAGGCGATGGCCCCCGTCTCGATCCTGGGCGCGGGCAATATGGAGCAGATGGAGATGGATTTTCAGGGCATGTTCGAGAAGATCATGCCCAGGGCCTCGCAGACCCGCAAGACGACCGTCAAGCTGGCCCGGCCCGTGCTCATCGCCCAGGAGACCGACGCCCTGATCGATCAGGACAAGATCCACCAGACGGCCATCGCGCTCGCCGAGGAGTCGGGGATGGTCTTCCTCGACGAGATCGACAAGATCGCCGGCGATGAGGGGGGAGGGGGCCGGGGGCCCGACGTGTCCCGCCAGGGCGTCCAGCGAGACCTGCTCCCCATCGTCGAGGGCACGACGGTCAACACCAAGTACGGGCCGGTCAAGACCGACCACGTCCTGTTCCTCGCCGCCGGGGCCTTCCACCGCTCCAAGCCGTCGGACCTCATGCCCGAGCTTCAAGGGCGGTTCCCGATCCGCGTGGAGTTGCAGGACCTCACGCGAGACGACTTCGCGAGGATCCTCCGCGAGCCCCGCGTCTCCTTGCTCAAGCAGGCCCAGGCCCTCATGGCCACCGAAGGCCTGGACCTGCAATTCCAGCCCGACGCGATCGAGGCCATGGCCGACCTGGCCTTCAAGGTCAACCAGTCCACGCAGAATATCGGGGCCCGCCGCCTGCACACGATCATGGAACGCGTGGTCGAGGACGTGAGCTTCGACGCCCCCGACCGCCAGGACAAGACCCTGGTCATTGATGCCGCCTACGTCCTCGAACGGCTCGACCAGCTCTCCAGGGATGAAGACCTGAGCCGCTACATCCTTTAAAACCCGGAACGGAGTCCGTCATGTCCGAGCCCTCAACGCTGCCGCTGCTGAACATCTTCGTCGTGGACACCGACGAGGGGCGGAACCATCTGATCGCCTTTCTGGACCCCGTGAGGGCGGGCGCCGAGGGGATCAACACGCGTTCGGTCGTGGGCGGGTTCACGCCCGACGCCGGGGGCGACTTCGACGGCTCCACCTTTCGCGTGAATCCCGAGTTCCTGGCCGCCTTCGTCGACTACATGAATGACCAGGCCGCCGGGACCGACGAGCTGAAGGACCAGGCGGCCGAGATCCGCAGCGACTGGCTCTACGTGCTCGACCCGCGCAACCAGTCGCCCGAGCAAGAGGATCCGCCCGCCTCCGACGTTCTCGGCTGCTTCGCCGTGGACGACGTGGGGCAGATCGTCCCCAGCTCGTTCCAGTACAACGCCCAGCACCTCTGGTTCAGGCCCGAGAGCGGGGTCTCCGGCCTGCTCAACGACCGCCGCCTGTTCGACTGGCTGAACCCGATCAGGCCGTCCGATTCTTGAGGAATGTCTTCAAAGGTGGGGTCGAACCCGGAGCAAGACCCAGCCGGCACGAGCGAGGCCGTGTCGAGCGATTCCATCCTGCGCCCCCGACCTCCAGAGATCGTGCGCCGGGGGCTCCTACGATACTATCGGGAGGCGTGGTGCCTTCGAGCTCCACTTCGCTCATTGACAATCGGGGGCAGGGAGAGGGGCCGGGCCCGGCCTTTGGAGGGGGCTGACCAGCGTAAAAAAGTGAATTTGCAGAACGAAGCCAACTGGGCAGCCCGCATTGCGACGCACGTTCCTGCGGATGTGGAGAAAGGGAAACGGTTTAAGTCACGTGTCTGTGCAAACGACCGGGGGATCATTCCGTCCGATAACGGGAAAACGAACCCAAAACGAAGCCAATTTGAAGGGCTCCGGACGGAAAACGAACCCAATTTGGCGGTGCTTTCTGGGACGAGAATGCGTCTTTCCGGCACCTCGAAGGATGCCCGCTCAGCGGCCGGGTTTAGTCCAGCGATGGGCGACCCACTCGAGCGCCTGGGGCCGGGTTTCGAGTGCGCCCTCAAGCTGCGCGTCGCGGACGGCTTCCAGGATCTCGGCGAACAGGGGGCCAGGGCTCCATCCGTTCTGGAGGAGGTCGTGTCCGCCGAGCAGAGGGGGCGGATTGAGCGGCCCTTCGGGCTGCTCGGTCCCGTACCAGTCCCAGTACTCCACCTGCGAGAGGTCGCCCGAGGACGCCATGGCCCAGGCCCGATTCAGGGCCAGGAGCTCGCCGATTCCGGGGCGGGAGAGCAGCCTCTTGCGGCGGGCGATGCTCAGTCGGGCCGGGTCGTGAAGGTCGGGGAACTCCCGGATCAGCCAGCCGGTCGCCTCGCGGTCGGTGTTCGAGAGCTTCAGACGCAGAGCGATCGCCTCGGAGATCTCTCGCGACGGCCCGATGCTGGCTTCGAGCAAGAGCGCGGCCATGGCCAGCGCGAACGAGGGCTCGTCGGGCAGATGGTCGAGGACTCGAAGCGTATGGCCCCAGCGGTCGGCCCCGGCCGGCTCGTCCAGGGCGAGGAGTTCGGGGAGGATGGCCTTGATGAGCCCGACCTCGCGGGCCAGCTCGACCGCGTGGGAACGGGTCGGATGGATCAGCATCCTCTTGAGTTCGTGGGTGATCCGCTCGACGGCGACCTGCCCGACCTCGGGGGCCATCGCGGCCACGGCCCTCTTCGTCTCCGGGTCCATGGCCAGGCGGAACCGGGCGGCGAAGCGGACGGCCCGCAGGAGCCTGAGCTTGTCCTCGGTGAAGCGGGCCTGGGGGTCGCCGATGGCCCGCAGGACTCGACGCTCCAGGTCGCGACGCCCCCCCACGAAGTCGATGACCTCGTCGGTGAGCGGGTCCAGGAACATGCCGTTGATGGTGAAATCCCGGCGGGCCGCGTCCTCCTCGGGCGAGCCGAAGTGGACCGACTCGGGGCGGCGGCCATCGAGGTATTCGCCGTCGGAGCGGAAGGTGGCGACCTCGACCTCGCCCTGGTCCTTCTGGCCGAGCACCCGCACCACGCCGAAGCTCAGCCCCACGGCCTTCGTGCGGCGGAAGAGCCCGATCACCCGCTCGGGCGTGGCGTCGGTGGCCACGTCGTAATCGTAGGCCTGGTGATCGAGCAGGAGGTCGCGTACGCAACCTCCGGCGAAATAGGCAACATGGCCCGATTCCCGCAGGCGCTGCACCACGGTCACGGCAAACGCGCGCCGCGGATCATTCATGGCGAGACCGGCTCCTCGTCAGCGACCTCGGCCGACCTTGGGGGCACATCCAGGATCGCGACCTGCGTGCCCCCATAGCGGCGGATGTCCCACTGGTCCAGCATGGGCAGGATCGCCGCGTCCTGGCGACGATCGGACTCGACCACGAGCGTCGAGCCGACCGGCAGGCGCTCGCAGAGCGACTCGAACAGCTCGCGGACCTTGCTGGTGCGTTCCTCGAAGTGTCGATAAGGCGGGTCGACGAACACGAGCACGGGTTGGTCATCCTCGGGCACGAACTCCTTCGCCCATTTGTAGGCGTCGCCAGGGAGGATCCCCCCTGCGCCGTCGTACCGGAGCGTGGCCAGGTTGCGACGGATCAGGGCCGCGTTCTTGCGGTCCTTCTCGACGAACAGGGCGAAGGACGCCCCGCGGCTCAGGGCCTCCAGGCCCAGGGCCCCGGTTCCCGCGAACAGGTCGAACACCGAGCGGTCCTGTACGCGATCGCTCAGGATGTTGAACACGGCCTCGCGGACGAGGTCGCTCGTGGGTCGGGTCGCCGAGGTCTCCGGCCCGTCGAACTTATGGCCGCGCCGTTCTCCGGCGATGATACGCATGGATGCTCTCGAAACCGTGGAGAGGGGCCGGCGACAGGTCCGGGTCACGAGCCATTATAGCCAGAGTACGCCCTGAGGGACGAGACTCGCGGGCCGAGGGGCCAGGGGGCTCGAGGTCTCGGGTTGACGCATCGGAAAGCTCCGGCCATACTCCGCTCGCCCGGCCGCCGACGGCGACGAGAGGATCTCCTCGCCTTCGGGTTCGTCCACGAGTCGGGCCCTCCTTTGAGTAACGACGCGGTCGTTTGCGTCCCGGGCTTCGCGGCTCGTGGGGGCCCGACCGCCAACGCGGGACAAGGATCGTCCGTCATGACGCGCGTGCTCTCGCCATGCCTGGCGTTGTTCCTCAGTATGGTTCCGCTCACCCTCGCCGGGGCCGATAGCCCTGTCGAGGCCGCAAGGGCCTCGCTCGCCCGCAAGAATCCGCGCGAGGCGGTTCAACTCCTGGAGCAGGCCCTGCCCGAAGCGACCAAGGCGGAGCTCCCCGAACTGCTCGCAACCCTCCGCGACGCCTACGCCAAGGCCATCACGGTCGCCGAGGCCGAGGGCAGGACCAAGGAGAAGGAGCGATACCGTGAGGGACTGAGCCTGCTGCCCAGGGCCACCGCCGCGGAGGACAAGAAGCCGACGCCAGCCTCGGCCCCGGCACCGGCCCCGATTCAGCTTTTGCCGGTTGCCCCGGTTCCCAACCTCGTGGCCGAGCCTCCGTCCGACGCTCCGGCCGAGACCGATCCGATCCCGAATCCGAAGGTTGCCAGCCCCGGAGCCCGGGCCGAACCGAAGCCTCTGCCGCCCGTGGGCGGGCCCGAACCGAAGGCTCAGGTCGATCCGTCGCGGCTCATGATCGACGCGGATCGGGCCTGGAAGGAGAAGCGATACGCCGACGCGGGCGCGATCTATGCCGATCTGGCCGGGGCCCAGAAGTTGCCCGCGAGCCGTCGCGACCACTGGGCCTATTGTCGCCTTGTGGTCGTCCTCGAACGGATCAATGCTCAGCCGAGGACGCCGCAGGAGTGGTCCGAGATCCACGGCGAGATCGACCACATCCGCCTCCTCAGCCCGAAGAACTGGTATAGCGAGTACCTCCGCAACGTGGTGGTCGAGAGGTCGGGGGGCGTGAAGCGGGCCTCAACTCAGAATGTGGTCCTGCGCGGCGGATCGCCCGACGCCGGGGACCTTCCCCCCTCTTCGCCACGAGGGGCAGCCACCCGCAAGGATGTGCTCCGCGCTCAGAGCCCCGAGCCGAGGCCTTCGCCCCGGCCCGTCCCGCCTCCTCAGGCCCAACCCGCCGAGGTGGAAGTCGGTCGCCCGGGCGTCCCGATGGGCAACTGGAAGCGGTACGTGACCCCCAACTTCCAGATCTTCCACAACGATGAAGCCCTCGCCCGCAAGGTCGCCGCGAAGGCCGAGGCCACTCGGTTGGCGGCGATCCGCCGATGGACCGGGGCCGAGCCCCGGGGCAAGTGGACGCCGGTCTGCGACATCTACCTCTATCCGACGGCGGAGATCTTCTCGGCCGAGACCCAGCAGCCCCCCGAGTCGCCCGGCTTCTCGACGGCGGGGCTCTCGGGCGGCCGAGTGACCGCGCGAATCGTGAAGCTTCGCGCCGACGCCACCAAGATCCTCGAGGCGGTGCTCCCCCACGAGGTCACGCACATCGTCCTGGCCGACCTTTTCCCCTCGCAACAGATCCCGCGATGGGCCGATGAGGGGATGGCCGTGCTCTCCGAGCCGGAGTCCGAGCAGGGCCTGAGGGCCAACGATCTGGCCGGACCTCTGGAGAAGGATGTTCTCTTCGAGCTGGACGTCCTGATGACCTCCGACTACCCGGGCGGCAGCCACTGGGCCCTGTACTACGCGCAGAGCGTGTCGCTGACCCGCTATCTCGTGGGGCTAGACTCGGCCCCGAAGTTCGCTGCGTTTGTAAAGAAGTCGCAGACCGCGGGGCTGGACGTGGCCCTCGAAGACGCCTACGGAATCAAGGGCACGGCCGATCTAGAAGCCCGCTGGAAAGCCCACGCCAGGCAGGCCGCACAGACAGCGACCGCTGCGGCGGCCGGTGACCAGGGCGTCATCCGTCGTTGATCAGGTCCTCGATCAGACCTCTCAGCAAACGTTCGCCGCAGGGCTCGACGGGTTCGAGCCTCCATCCCTCCGCCTCGAACGAGACAAGGAAGCCCCTCGCGATCGCACCCATGTCGGCCGGAATGTCGCCGTGAAGTGCGAGTTGCAGGATCACACGCGACACGGCTTTCGAACGCCTGTCCGGCATGGGCGAGATCTGGTACGCATCCCGCGACCCGTCGGATTTCCGCGCGAGCAGATCAATTCGTGCCCGATATCCGATAGTCTCTCCCGATGAGGGCGACGACCATTCGCGTTCGATTTCGCAATCCTCCGCCTGCTTCAAGGTGGTTCTCAGGTCGGATTGCTGGAAGGCCGTGAGGAGCGCGACCAGGCGAGCGGTTTCGCCCCGATTCAGCCAGACGCCCTCAGATTTCGCGGCCCTCTCGATCCGAGCTCCGATCGAGGACCCGCCCGGCCCGCGACCTGTGCAGATTCTGAGGAAGAGGCGATGGATCCTGGCCTCCGGACTTTGCAAACCCAGGGGGGCGGCAAGGTCCAGAAATCGAGATCTCGGGGGAATCTGACGGTCCCGTTCGAGGTCGGGCTCTCGGGATCCCAGGATGCGTCGCGAGGTGACCAGGAGGGAAGGGCGGAATCGTGTCCGGCGGCGCGGCTCCTTCGCTATGGCATCCGGGTCGATTACGTCCACGTCTGGCAATTCGCAATCCGGGGCCACTTCGACCATGGGCTTGCCGGTCATGAGATCGAAGCGCTGGGCGATAAGCTTCATGGCCGGGGCTCGGGGAGGGCTGCTCGGATCCCGCGCCGAGGAGAGAATGAGGACGTCCCGGGCTCGTGTGGTTGCCACGTACAGGCATCGCAGGGCTTCGTCCTCTTCCTCCTTCTTTTCTATACGATCGAAGAGCGCCCGCCCCAGGCACACGCTGGGCTTCTCGTCCTCGCCGTCTCCCGAGGCCCGAAGCAGGACGCCGAGGTCATCGTGGAAGGCGAACAGCTTGCTCGATGGGGGCGGCTGACGGTCGAGGTCGGGCGCGATCACGATCGGGAACTCGAGACCCTTGGCCTGATGGATCGTCATCATCCGGATGGACTGGCCGTCCTCGTCGGTCGTGGCGGCCTGCTCCTCGCGAGGCGGGTTCTTCAGGTCCGATCGCAGTCTGGTCACGAAATCCGCGAGCGTGTAGCCCCCCCTCTCGTCGAAGCGACGGGCCAGCTGGACGAGCTTCCGGACATTGGCCCGCTTGCGTTCTCCGAGGAATTCGCCCATGAGGGCCGCCTCGAACCCCGACTCCGACAGGCACCGATCGAGCAGCGAGGCCAGGGTCACATGGTCCTTGAGCGATCGCCATCGGGAGAGCAGCCGAGACGCCCGAGCGACCGCGGCCCGGTCTCGCTCCGAGAACACCTCCGCCAGCGTTTCCCACTGGTCGAACGAGGCCCGAAGGTCGTGCAGATCGCCCGTGGCCAGCCAGAAGAGGGCCTCGTCGCTCACCCCGCAGAAGGGGCCTCGCAACGTCCCGGCGAGGGCCAGCGCGTCGAGCGGATCCTCGATGGTCGTCAAGAGGTTGATCAGGTCGATCACCTCCTGCTGGGCGAAATAAGTGGACCCGCCGACCACATGATAATCGAGCCCGGCGGCGGCCAACGCCGCTTCATAGACCGGGAAGTCGCTGACCGCACGGAACAGCAAGACCACATCGCCGGCGGTCGCGAGACGCGTGCCGGATGTCTCCCGATCTCGCACCCACCAGCCCTCTTCAAGGCGGTTGGCGACCAGGTTGGCGATCGCCGAGGCTTCCACTTTTCGCCTGGAATCGGCGTCAAGCTGGCTATCGACCCACAGGAATCCAACGCACGGGGTCGCGGCGGCTCCCTCGTCGATGCGGGGGAGCCCCGATCGCAGGAGATGCTCGTCCCCCACGAAGGTCTCCGCGAAGAGCGAGTTCACGAACCCGAGGATGCCCGGAACGCTGCGGAAGTTCGCGGACAGATTGAGCTGGCCCTCCGCCGGGAACTGCCGACGGAAGGTGTCGAACAGTGCGGGCTGGGCGCCCCGAAATCGATAGATGGACTGCTTGGTGTCTCCCACCAGGTAAAGACGCCCGAGCGTGGGGTCGGGGCCGGCGAGGGTCTGAAGGATCTCCGACTGCACCGGGTCGGTGTCCTGAAACTCATCGACGAGGAGCATCGCGATCGACCTCTGGATCCGCTCGCGTACCCCGTTCGGGTTTGTCCTGAGGAGCATCCTCACGTGCGATTGAAGGTCCTGAAAGTCGAGGAGATTCCCGTCAGCCTTCATCGCCGAATACTGGAGGATCGCCTCATTCGCAAGGCGGGCGAACGCAAGGCACGCCTCGGCCGCGGGCAGGGAGCGACCCTCGTCGGGGCGGGCGATTTCGAGGATCTTCTCGATCCTCGCTCGAAGTTCCGTGTAATTGTCCCGGACGGTCGCAAACACTTCGGGCGACGGCCAATTCTTGGCGGTACCAAACCCTTGAACCTTCGCATTCGCCTGAAGCTCGTCCAGCGCGGAGACCGGGTCGG
The DNA here is from genome assembly GCA_031411935.1 of Planctomycetales bacterium. Taxonomy (GTDB): domain Bacteria; phylum Planctomycetota; class Planctomycetia; order Isosphaerales; family Isosphaeraceae; genus JAQGHR01. The sequence goes on from JANOBY010000299.1 coordinate 25,190, forward strand.
GCTCGTCGTCCAGGGAGGGCAGAAGGGCCAGAACCCGCGCGACCGCAACCTTCCCTTTTGCGTGGGTGCATTCGTGCGTCCGCAGAACGTCGAGCAAGCCCGGATAACTGAGGCTTAGTTCGCGAAGGAGCGGCGGCAGGACAGACTCGTGGAGATGCCTCTGCCAGACGGAGAGAACCTCCTGCGCCGAGCGAGAGCTCCAGAGGGCGAAGTCCAGATCCGGGCGATTCTTCAGGATCGCGGCCAGGGCCTCCTGAATCGCGTTCAGGCCGTGGTCGATCGAGAGCGAGATCAGGTCCGGATTCCTTGCGGAGAGCCATCGCCGGAAACAGACCGCGATCGCGTCGTCCCGAAGGTTCGTCGCGAAGGATTCATCGAGGATCTCGAACAGGGGGTCGACTTGCACCTCCTCGCCGTGGGCCTGGAGAATCTCCTTGCAGAAGCCATGAAAGGTCCCGATCCGGGCCGATTCGAGGGCCTGAAGCGTCCTCCTCCAGAACCCCTTGTCGTGACTCGCTGCGTAGCGATCCAGGCATGCCCTCCGGACGCGGTCGCGAAGTTCTCTCGCGGCCTTCTCGGTGAAGGTCAGCGCGACGATCTGGTCAACCTTCAAAGAAAAGGGCGGCTGCAGGAGGGCGAGATAGCGGCCCGTGAGGACCGAGGTCTTGCCGCACCCGGCCCCCGCCGAGAGGGCCACGCTCACCCCCGAGATGCTCAGGGCCGCCGCCTGCTGGGCGGTCAGTCGCGTTGCAGTCGTCCCGTCCTCGCCGCTGCTCATGAGGGCACCTCGAGCGAGGGCTGCTCGGCCCAGGGTTTGGGCGCGGCCCCCGTGTGGCTGATCCTGCAAATGAATTGATAATCGCAGTGAGAACGGCAATCGCGCTTGCGGGGACTCAGCGGCAGGTCGCCCGCATGAACGCGATCGACCAAATCCCCCAGGTAGCCTTCCAGGGCGGTCGTGAAGGCCTTCCAGGAGGCCCCGTCGCGCACGGCGGCGTCCATCGATTTGGCCCTGCTGAAGCCCCGATCGCGGATTGACCAGTAGGCGAAGTCCAGGGCCCTGGCCTGTTCGTCGGCGAACATCATCCGCTCGGCCGCCATCGCGTAGAGGGGAAGCTGAAGCGCGAGGCCCTGGTCGATATCACGCGTCGGGATCGCGGCCCCCGACTTGTAGTCGATCACCCGGAAGTACGCCTGCCCGTCGCGCTGCACGAAGTCGATCCGGTCGATGACCCCGCTGACCGCAATCATCCCGGGCGCACGACCGATCTGGAGCGGCGGATACGGGTCGTCGGGGCGGCCGAACGCGACCTCGAAGAACCGGCCCAAGGCGTCGCGTCCATCGCCCTCGGCATACTTGCGGAATTGACGTGCGTAACGCCTCGCCAGCCGGCGAAGACGGCCCGACTCGATGAGGAACAGGCCCTGATCGACGTCGGACCCGGGGTCGGACTGGCTCTCAAGGAGGTTCTCCAGAGTGGGGAGGATGCCCGCCTCCACGCGCTCGGGCAAGGGGCGGCCTTGATCGTCGGGCATGTCACGCAGCCGGGCGTGCAGATCCTCGAGGGCGCGGTGCAGGAGGCTCCCCCGCGCCGCGGGGTCCTCGTCAATCTCTGGCCGCTCCTCATTGGGCGGCAGGCGAAGGATGAACTTCTGGAAGAACTGGAACGGGCAGATCGCCATGCTTTCCAGATGACTCGCGCTGAAGGGGTGGTCCTGCGTACCAATCATCTCCCCCAGCCGGGCCACGATCCGGGGATCCCGGAGCCGGCCATCGTAGCGGTCAAACCGGTTGCGGCGAGACCTCCAGTGCGCAAGGCGAAGGGCATGTGCCGCGCCGGAGAGGGGCTCTCGGTGCTCGGGACGGGCGAGGAGCCGGTCGAGCGCGTCGTTCTCGCGGTGGAGGCAGGAGCGGGCCACGGCATGGACGCGAGCCTCATTCGGGGCGATCGCCAGGTCCTCGGGCAAGATCGCCCCGAGCCGGGGCAGCGTCACGCGGGCCCGGGACCAGGCCGCGTCGGTGAAGAGCCGTTGGACATCCTCAAGGAAGCTCGCCGCGAGCAGCTCGTGCCCCTTCTCGTCCCGGGTGGGATAGACGAGCGTGAGTCCCTCGGACGCCATCGCGACGAGGCCCAGGAAGCGGGCCTTCTCGGTCTCGAAGGCCCGATCAAGGGAGGCGGGGTCCGAGCGGGCGGTATCCATCGCGCGGCGAGAGGGGAACGTGCCCTCGCCGAGCCCGGCAAGGATCACATGCCGATAAGCGAGCCCGGGCACGGATTCGGGCCCGAGGACCCTCACGCCGGGATCCAGCCTCTGCGGGGTCGGGAACGTCAGGGCGCGAATCACGGCCTCGACGTCGCCCACAAAGTCCCCCCACGACCACGCATCGAAGTCCTGGCCCAACCGACGAAAGACCTCGCCCTGATCCTCAAGTGCGGTTCGCAAGTGCCCCAGAGCGGGTGTGGGGGCGATCCCCAGCTCATGGGAAAGCTCAAATAACCACCCGACCAGATCGTCCCAGGTTCCCGGCCTGGTCAGCCCCTCGTACACCGTCATGAGTCGGTCGAAAATCCCGACGGCGACCTTCGCACGCTGGGAACGCCCCTGGCTAGTGCGACCCTGAGGGACATCGTCGCGCCTTGTCGACGAGATTTGCACCAACTGCTTGCGGATGGCCACGAAGTCGCGATGCACGCGACTCTCCCGAACGGCCTGCGCCGTCACCGCGAGGGCCCGTGGGGTCCGCATCTCGGGCCAATCTGGGCGGATCTGCCCGTTCCGCAGGAGGGCGACCAGCCGATCCGCATCCCATCCCTCCAGCGGCAGATTCATCGCCAGGCGCAGGGCAGCGATCGCGGGATCGAACGCGAACTTGCGAGGCTCGGGGTCGAAGGCCCGAATCCCCCAAGCATTCAGGTTCTCCACGACTCTGGCCCTGAGGTCGTCGGGCTGTGGGGTGATGACCAGGATCTCGTCGCAGGGCACTCCGCGATCCAGGAGGTCGCGGACCCTCCGGGCAACGCACAGAGGCTGACCGTCCGGTTCTCCACCCCCGAGGATGGAGAGCCCCTCGCTCAGGTCGCTCGTGGGAGGGCCTTCTCCCAGGAAGAGGTTTTGGGCCAGGTAGGCCATGCCCGGAGCACACTCCGCGGCCGTGGGCATCGGGCTTTCGTCGAATCCGAGGCCGAGGAAGGCCTCGCGAGGGTCCTCCAACTGGCGGAATCGGGAACCCTGGGCGTCTCCCACACGAAGGAGGGTCAGGTCCTGGCCAAAGTGATGAAGCGCCTCGATCGCCAGGTTCACGGCCTTCGACTCGACG